>NZ_JBMKHJ010000011.1:0-142165 GCF_049237265.1 Enterobacter cloacae complex sp. IR5384
GCATCCCAGGGCATAAGCGACTCCATAAACGGGTTCTTATGCCTTAGTTGTAAGTGTCTACCATGTCCCCGAACAAGTGTTCACTATGTCCCCGGACCGTACATGGGAGAGGGCCAGGGTGAGGGCATCAGGCCGCACCTGCGAAATGTAGGCCGGGTAAGGCGAAGCCGCCACCCGGCTTTTTTATACGGTAAAACCCAGCATCATCCCCGTATCTTCATGCTCCAGCAGATGACAGTGCGCCATATAGGCAAACTCCTTTGGCGCCTCGTGGTCAAACTTCACCAGCACCTCGCTGACGCCGCCTTCCACTCTCACTGTATCTTTCCAGCCCGCGCGATGCGCATCTGGCGTTTTGCCGTTCTCTGAAAGAATACGGAACTGGGTGCCGTGAATATGGAACGGATGCAGCATCATGTCGCCTTCGCCTGAAATCACCCAGCGCTCAAACTGCCCTTTTGTAGCAGCAAACATTGGCGTGTTCATATCGAACGCTTTGCCGTTGATCATATTGGCATTGTGGAAATCAAACCCGTGACCGCCGTGATTCATACCGCCCATCTTGCCGTGATCCATGTTCATATGGCCCATCATCTGCCCGTGGTGCATCCCCGCCATCGCCTGATCGCCATACTTTTTCATCAGCGCCTGCATGCCCATCATGTCGAGCATCGGATCCATGGAGAGCTGAAGCTTACGTTGCGTAAGCCCATCCAGCGACGGAAGTGCCGGCAGCGTGGTTAAGGTGTCCGGCAGCGTACCGGAGGCGGTGATCTGCAGCGGCTGAATACGTAAAACCGGGTGCGGCTTATCGAATGGCGCAACGGCCATCCCCATCTGGCTGACCGGGAGCGTCACCAGGTCAAATGATTTACCGTCGCTGATGTCCACCAGCACCTCAAAGCGCTCGCCCATCAGCACAGGGAGTTCATTCACTTTGACCGGCTCAGGCAGCAGTCCTCCGTCGCTCGCCACGACGTACAGCGGACGATTATCGCTGGTGGCAAAGTTCAGCGAGCGTGCGTTGCATCCGTTGAGCAGACGTAACCGCAGCCAGCCTTTTGGTGCAGCGTGCTGGGGGTAGATCGCGCCATTAGTCAGCAGCGTATCGCCAAACCAGCCTACCGCCGCGGTCATCACATCCAGCTGATAATCAATCTGACCGTCTGAGGAGAATTTTTTGTCCTGCACAATGACCGGCACATCGTCGATACCCCACTGTTTGGGCAGACGCAGCAAGCGACTTTCGTCATCTTCAATCAGCACCAGGCCTGCCAGCCCCATGGCCACCTGATGGCCCGTTTTGCCATGCTGATGCGGATGGAACCAGCAGGTCGCCGCCTGCTGCTCGGGGGTAAAGGTCACGGTGCGCTTCCCGCCCGCTTTTATAATCCCTTGCGGGCCGCCGTCGACCTCGCCCGGCACTTCCAGCCCGTGCCAGTGCAGCGTCGTCTCTTCTGCCAGCGTGTTGTGAATATCAACGGTGACGGCTTTTCCTCTGCGCAACTGCAGCGCCGGGCCAAGCACATTGCCGTTATAGCCCCAGGTGGTGGCGTTATATTTGCCAAACGCCGTTTTACCGGACTGAACCACCAGCTGGATACGGCCACGGGCATCGGCGGTCAATAAATCAGGAATGGGTAAGGCAGGTCTGTCAGCCGCCAGAACCGCGCGACTCCACAGTGGTAATGCGCTGGCAACCCCCAACGCAACGGAATATTTTAGAAATTCACGACGTTGCATATTCATTTCCTTATTTCGTGCAGACGATCTTTTGAGCATAAACCCTCCCCTTACCGGAAGGTCAAGTAACGCGGCAATAATAAAGATCGTCGCACTGGCACCAAATATGCTAACGTTGATTTTCCGTGATGCAGTGGTAGAAGCAATGAAGACGTTTTTCAGGACAATTTTGTTCACCAGCCTGATGGCAATGTGTGCGAACAGCTATGCGCTCAGTGAAAATGAAGCGGAAGATATGGCCGATCTGACGGCGGTTTTTGTGTTCCTGAAAAATGATTGTGGCTACCAGAATTTACCCAACGGGCAAATTCGTCGCGCACTGGTCTTTTTTGCCCAGCAGAACCAATGGGACCTCAGCAACTACGACAGCTTCGACATGAAAGCGCTCGGTGAAGACAGTTACCGTGATTTAAGCGGTATTGGCATCCCAACGGCAAAAAAATGCAAAGCGCTGGCCCGCGATTCGCTTAGCCTGCTCGCCTACGTGAAATAACCTTCCCGACGCCTCTTGTTTCGCCTGGAACCGTGCAACCACGGTTATAGTTAGCTATCATGTTTCGCTCATTTTTCGTGAGTGTAACGGATGTTAACGAAGAGGAGTCCGCGTATGGCCGACCACACGTTGTGGCATGAAACACTGCATGACCAGTTTGGTCAGTACTTTGCCGTTGATAACGTGCTTTATCATGAGAAAACCGATCATCAGGATCTGATCATCTTCGAGAATGCCGCTTTTGGCCGCGTAATGGCGCTGGACGGCGTGGTGCAAACCACCGAGCGAGATGAGTTTATCTATCATGAGATGATGACCCACGTCCCGCTGCTGGCCCATGGCCACGCGAAGCACGTGCTGATTATCGGCGGCGGCGACGGGGCGATGCTGCGCGAAGTCTCCCGCCACCAGTCCATTGAAACCATCACCATGGTAGAGATCGACGCGGGCGTGGTCTCATTCTGTCGTCAGTACCTGCCTAACCATAACGCGGGTAGCTACGACGATCCGCGCTTTAAGCTGGTGATTGACGATGGCGTGAACTTCGTCAACCAGACGAATCAGACGTTTGACGTCATTATCTCCGACTGTACCGACCCTATCGGCCCAGGCGCCTCGCTGTTTACCTCATCGTTCTACGAGGGTTGCAAGCGTTGTCTGAACCCTGGCGGTATCTTCGTGGCGCAAAATGGCGTCTGCTTCCTGCAGCAGGATGAAGCGCTAGACAGCCACCGCAAACTGAGCACCTATTTTGGCGATGTTAGCTTCTATCAGGCTGCCATTCCGACCTACTACGGCGGGATCATGACCTTTGCCTGGGCGACGGATAACGACGTCCTGCGTCATCTCTCCACGGAGATTATCCAGGCGCGCTTCCATCAGGCAGGTCTCCAGTGCCGTTACTACAATCCGGCGGTCCATACCGCAGCCTTCGCCTTGCCGCAGTACCTGCAAGATGCACTGTCCTCCCAGGGGGTGAACTAATTGAAAAAGCTTAAACTGCATGGCTTTAACAACCTGACCAAAAGCCTGAGTTTTTGTATTTACGATATCTGCTATGCCAAAACAGCGGAAGAGCGCGATGGCTACATCGCCTATATCGATGAACTCTACAATGCCAACCGACTGACCGAGATCCTGTCGGAAACCTGCTCTATTATCGGCGCAAATATTCTGAACATCGCCCGCCAGGATTATGAACCTCAGGGCGCCAGCGTGACCATTCTGGTCAGCGAAGAGCCGGTCGATCCTAAGCTTATCGACAAAACCGAACACCCGGGCCCGCTGCCTGAAGTGGTTGTCGCCCACCTAGATAAAAGCCATATCTGCGTACACACCTACCCGGAGAGCCACCCGGAAGGCGGCCTGTGTACGTTCCGCGCCGATATCGAAGTATCCACCTGCGGCGTGATCTCCCCGCTAAACGCGCTGAACTATTTAATTCACCAGCTGGAATCCGATATCGTCACCATTGATTATCGTGTGCGTGGTTTTACGCGCGATATCAACGGTATGAAGCACTTTATCGATCACGAGATCAACTCCATTCAGAACTTTATGTCCGAGGACATGAAATCGCTGTACGACATGATGGACGTGAACGTGTATCAGGAGAACATCTTCCACACCAAGATGCTGCTTAAGGAGTTTGACCTTAAGCACTACATGTTCCACACAAAGCCAGAAGATTTAAGCGAAGAAGAGCGTAAGGTCATTACCGACCTGCTCTGGAAAGAGATGCGCGAAATCTACTACGGCCGCAATATTCCGGCCGTGTAAGACGCAGGTAAGCAGACAAAGAAGGAAAAGTGATGATTTTTCCTTCTTTATCATGCTGGTTATTTTCCTAAACAGTCGTTTGGGCCAGTATCATCGCCGCTTCCGTGCGGTTTCTGACTCCCAGTTGACGAAACAGGGCGTGAAGGTGATTTTTAACCGTCCCTTCCGCAATCCCGAGTACACGACAAATTTGCTTATTGCTATTTCCCTGAACAACAAGATGCAGAATCTCACGTTGTCGGGGTGATAGTGTGCACAGCGGGGATGGATAATTCTGCATGCGTATTAATTTATGTTCGCGCAGGCAACTATCCGGTAAATATATTCTCCCTTGCCGCACCCATTCAATTGCCTGCAATAACTCTTCCGACTCCATTTTCTTGGTTAAAATCCCTGCCGCACCACATTCCAGAAAATAAATCGGGTTGACATTATCCAGCCGTGAAAAATTCATCAACACTAAAATAGTGTCCGCCTGCGATTTTAACTGGGTTAATAACGCTCTTTTTTTCTCTATTTCATAATCCGCATCCAGAATAACAACATCCGTCCTGACTTTTATTAAGCCTTTCCAGACCTCATCTTCGGTATGTGCTGCTGTGATGTGTAATGCGGGCGCAAGTTCCGCCCAACGGCATCGGATGCCATGAATGAACAGCGGCAATTCATCATAAATAAGTATATTCATTGTGGTCCCACTTAAATAATCGTTATCTTGTTAGCGGCACTTAAACCCTTCAAACAAACCTTAAACAACGGTTGCTGCGGGATGAAAAGTAATAACACCAGGAGAAACTTTCAATTGCAGGAGTAATGCCGGTTTAATTTATTAAGCACAGCCCGTCTCATTTCGCCATGTAACTTTCGATACAGACCATTCCATACAGACACAATGATTTCCGAAAACATAACTTTAAGCGCATGGATGCTTTTTTAATCGATATCCATGATTAATGGGCAGACATATTCTGCTCCCCCCAAACATCGAGGAATGAATTATGCCAGATGCAAATGTTGATGCCGGATTTATTGGTTCAGTTATTAGTTCATTGCCGCTAGACAGTATGATTTCCGCGCCATTACAGGCAATGATTAAAGCCCAAACCCAGGCAGCCAAAAGTTATACCGATTTCTTATTAAGCGTCTGTATTAAAGATGGCAAAGCCGTTTCGGTACAGTTTGATTATGAGGAGACCCTCGTCGATGAGAAAGGCGTGACGACCGGTACGCAAACCAAAGTCATGCGTATTCCTCTGCTGGCGGCAGTGGTGCACCCCATCATCTGTATCGAAGAAGGGACCATCGACTTCGAGCTTGAGATCCATCAGAGCGCAGCCAGCAATGAAAGCAGCAGCCAGGAAGGCTCCCTGGAGGGCAAAATCGGCTGGGGTCCATTCTCCGTTAGCGTCAAGGGCAGCGTGAGCCATAAGTCAGAACAGACCCGTTCGACCGATACCCGTGCCAAATACTCCATCCACACCTCCGTTAAACGTCAGCCGATGCCGGAAGCACTTAGCCGCGTGGTCGATTATCTGACCAATGCAGCTACCAAACCGGCACAACGCGCTGGAGATCAACCCGCTGAGCTGCCTGCAACCAACAGTTCAGGTCTGATTACACCAGCACCAGCACCAGCCGCGCCTGCTCAGGGGGGTAACGGCTAACCCGTACAACGCATTTAAACGCATTTATTACCCCTTACAGGTGTCCGGTTAACGGGCACCTGCCTGATGGAGAAAAAATATGCCTGATTCACGTCGATTCTGGTTCAGCCGTAAAACGCCCGGCGATGTAAAGCCTGAAGCCAGTACCGAACCCCCGGCAGATAAACCGACGACGGTATCGTCAGATCCCCCCTCTGCCGCAACTCCGTCTCCTTCTCCTGCCGGGGAGGAGGAGAACGCCGGAAGCAATGACGGAGGTGACGGCGGGGGCGATGACGGAACGCCGCCCCCCCCTGCCGGCAACAAGGGCAACCACGCGATGGGATTAGATGCCCTCGTACAAGGGCTCCAGCACGCCGCCTTTAGCGCCAACCAGTATATGGCCCATCAGTACGTTGCCGTGCTCTCGCAGCTATTTGAGCAGGCCCCGGACGGCAGCTACAAACCCGACTATGCCGAGCTTCAGCTGGATGACGGGCATCGATTGAACGTACCGCTGGTGACACTTGCTCCACCGCGCAATCTGTCAATGGAGAGAATGAAGATGCGCCTGACCGTTCGCGGTGATGCCACAGAAGCCATCAGCACGCTGACAGGACAGGGAGAGCGGGGTCACTTCCACGTCACGATGGCGCCCCAGCCCCATGAGGGCAAAACGGACAGCCAGAACATTGATATTGAAATTGATTTTGTCGCTCAGGAACCGCCGGAAGCGGTGCTGCGGCTGCTTGATGAATTTATCCACCGTATGACCCCCGTCCCCGTAAAGGAGAATAGCCATGAGTAATGCCTTGAAAACAACCGGCAATGGCGGCATTGCCCTTATCAAACAGTACGAAGGCCTGCGTTTAACCACCTACAAAGACGCAGTCGGTATTCCGACTATCGGTTATGGTCACGTCGAAAACCCGGTCCCGCCAGGCGGCACGCGGACCATCACCGCAGAAGCCGCAGAACAGCTCCTTCGTGATGACCTGCAGCGTTTTGAGCACGAGGTTAACAACATGCTGACTGTGGAGGTGACTCAGAACCAGTTCGATGCTCTGGTGAGCTTCGCCTTCAATCTGGGCCCGGCCAATCTGAAGAGTTCAACCCTGTTACGCAAAGTGAACAGCGGAGACGTTAACGGCGCCGCCGACGAATTTCTGAAATGGAACCATGCGGGTGGTCAGGTCCTGGCGGGCCTGACAGCACGTCGTAACGCTGAAAAAACTCTTTTTTTATCCTGATCAATCACGAGGTGTAAAATGACAATTCGAATTCTTTCCTGGCGTGCTGACTCCTTTACGCACGAGGCAGACGACCTGCGAAGTGCGGATAACGATCTTCTGACTCACGCCAAAGAGCGGATGGAGTTTCGTCTGAGCCAGGTTATTGCTGAGCTCAAAGCGGTGCTGGAAACTGACACCGGTAGCTGGGACCATACCTTTGTCACACTTCCGGAATTTTTCTGGAATACCCGCTGGAGTAATGTGCTCAGTGAAGATGAACTCATGCAACTCGGTGACTTCTACATGGACCATGTCAGCGACTACGTTAACAGGCTGATTGATGCCTTCCCGGCCCGTTCCGGGGATCCCTCTTCTGCCATCACGTTTCTGGCGGGAACATGTGCCATCCTCTACCGCGACGATAAAGAGAGTGAGAAGACGCCCTGCCAAGATCCCGTTTTTCACGCTGTGAATTGGCTGCTGTGCGGGCAGAATACCCGTAGCGATAAATCTCTGACGATGTGGCCAAAACGCTACGTTTCCACAATTGATTTCTTTCCTCAGGTGAACGGTCACGCGATCCCAGGTCATATTTCAGCCCAATTGCCGAATGGTCAAATCATTCATATTGGCAGCAGCAGTGAAGTGTCGGCAGAATCAGTGCATGGGATCGTCATCACCGATTACTTCACCAATACTTATGCTGACGATAAGCCATTTAGCATTGATATCTGCCTGGATTATTTTACCCAGAAAGGTGTTCGCCCGGCGGGCTGGGAACAGCGGGTAGCGGAGCTGCGGAGTAAACAAAGTGACATTGATTTCCTGATAGCCTGCGGAATGCCGGCTGGCGATCCGCCGCAAAACCCTGGCGGCGTGCAATTCCTTGTACGCAACGATGGTATGCCAGGCGTTTCCCAATGTCAGGCGTGGTCGTTCAGCGCCAGGGGGGCGTCACCCGTTGCGGCGACCAACCCGACCGCTAATTTTGTGAGATTTTTGCTGTAGAGCGATACCAGCGAATTCCCTCCGACACGCTTCGGAGGGAATTTCATTTATTTCTGTTTCATAAACTCCCGGTACGCCGCCACGACCTGCAGAAAGTCCTCCACGCCGCACAGCGACAGGCTCTCTTCGTCGTAGTAGCTCATCCCCTCTTCCATCTCGTCGCCCGAGAATTCCAGCTGGTTGGCCCGCACCATCACCTCTTCGCCATCCATCCACAGCGTGTATTCATGACCCGCACGTTGCCAGGAACGTTCACTGCCATTTATCGTATTCGCCGCCTGTTCAACTTCATCAAGAAGCGCTAGATTTTCTTTCACTTCTTCGTTAAACCAGTGTCCAACGGCTTCGTGGCCCATCGACATACGCACTTTCACCACCCCGGTGATGTCGCGCAGAAATTCGTAATCCATAGTGTTTTCCTCTGCAAAGCCATTACGGTAATTATCGCAGCAGAGAGGAAGAAAAAAAGCGTGTGAGGTGGGAGGAATGAAAATAAAAAGGTGAGAGCAAGGCCCTGCGGCCTGATGCCCTCACCCCGGCCCTCTCCCATGGGAGAGGGTGCAAACACTAAAAACCGTCTCGTGGAGACGGTTTTGCTTTTATACCGCCGTCTGGAAGATCACCCCGTCAGCTTTCTCGGTGTACTGAGAGAGCTGGTCGAAGTTCAGATAGCGATAGGTATCCACCGCCGTCTTATCAACCTGAGCAACGAAGGTCTGGTACTCTTCCGGCGTTGGCAGTTTGCCAATCAGCGCCGCAACCGCCGCCAGCTCAGCAGACGCCAGGTAGACGTTCGCACCGGTACCTAAACGGTTCGGGAAGTTACGGGTAGAGGTGGAGACCACCGTCGCACCGTCTGCCACGCGCGCCTGGTTACCCATACACAGGGAACAACCTGGGATTTCGATGCGCGCACCGCTCTTACCAAACACGCTGTAGTAACCCTCTTCAGTCAGCTGCGCCGCATCCATACGGGTTGGTGGCGCAACCCACAGGCGGGTTGGCAGCTGGCCTTTATGAGTATCCAGCAGTTTACCGGCAGCACGGAAGTGACCGATGTTGGTCATACAGGAACCGATGAACACTTCGTCGATCTTATCGCCCTGCACGTCAGACAGCAGACGCGCATCGTCAGGATCGTTCGGCGCACAGAGAATTGGCTCTTTAATGTCTGCCAGATCGATGTCGATCACCGCCGCATATTCTGCGTCAGCATCGGCTTCCAGCAGCTGCGGATCCGCCAGCCATTTCTCCATCCCCTGAATACGACGCTCCAGCGTACGACGGTCGCCGTAGCCTTCCGCAATCATCCACTTCAGCAGGACGATATTAGAGTTCAGATACTCAATGATCGGCTCTTTGTTCAGCTTGATGGTACAACCCGCAGCGGAACGCTCTGCAGACGCATCGGTCAGCTCGAATGCCTGCTCAACTTTGAGATCCGGCAGCCCTTCAATTTCCAGGATGCGGCCAGAGAAGATGTTTTTCTTACCCTTCTTCTCAACGGTCAGCAGGCCCTGTTTGATGGCATACAGCGGGATAGCGTGAACCAGGTCGCGCAGGGTGATACCCGGCTGCATTTTACCTTTGAAGCGCACCAGTACCGATTCCGGCATATCCAGTGGCATCACGCCGGTCGCTGCGGCAAACGCCACCAGACCGGAGCCCGCCGGGAAGGAGATACCAATCGGGAAACGGGTATGGGAGTCACCGCCGGTACCTACAGTATCCGGCAGCAGCATACGGTTCAGCCAGGAGTGGATAACGCCGTCGCCCGGACGCAAGGAGACGCCGCCACGGTTCATGATGAAGTCTGGCAGCGTGTGGTGCGTGGTTACGTCAACCGGCTTCGGATACGCCGCCGTGTGACAGAAGGACTGCATGACCAGATCGGACGAGAAGCCCAGGCACGCCAGGTCTTTCAGCTCGTCACGGGTCATTGGGCCAGTGGTGTCCTGAGAGCCCACAGAGGTCATCTTCGGCTCGCAGTAAGCGCCAGGACGGATACCGGCCACGCCGCACGCGCGGCCAACCATTTTCTGCGCCAGCGAGAAGCCACGATTGCTTTCTGCTACGTCTTTCGCATGACGGAACACGTCTGAGTGCGGCAGACCCAGCGCTTCACGCGCTTTGGTGGTCAGGCCACGACCGATGATCAGCGGGATACGGCCACCGGCACGCACTTCGTCGATCAGCACATCGGTTTTCAGCTCGAAGCTCGCCAGCAGCTCGTTGGTGTCGTGGTTACGGACTTCACCTTTATACGGGTAAACGTCAATCACGTCGCCCATGTTCAGGTTAGAGACATCCACTTCGATTGGCAGTGCGCCAGCATCTTCCATGGTGTTGAAGAAGATTGGGGCAATCTTACCGCCCAGGCACAGGCCGCCACCGCGTTTGTTCGGCACATGCGGAATATCGTCACCCATAAACCACAGGACGGAGTTAGTGGCGGATTTACGGGAAGAACCGGTACCGACAACGTCACCGACGTAAGCCAGCGGGAATCCTTTTTTCTGCAACGCTTCGATCTGTTTGATCGGGCCGACAACGCCTGGCTGATCCGGCTCAATGCCTTCACGGGCGTTTTTCAGCATCGCCAGTGCGTGCAGCGGGATATCCGGGCGAGACCATGCATCCGGTGCCGGAGAGAGGTCATCGGTGTTGGTTTCACCGGTCACTTTGAATACGGTAACGGTAATTTTTTCAGCCAGCGCAGGACGGTTCAGGAACCATTCGGCATCGGCCCAGGACTGCATCACCTGCTTCGCATAGACGTTGCCTGCTTTGGCTTTTTCTTCCACATCGTAGAAGTTATCGAACATCAGCAGCGTTGAAGAGAGCGCTTTAGCGGCAATCGGTGCCAGCTTGTCGTTATCCAGCGCGTCAATCAGCGGATGAATGTTATAACCACCCTGCATGGTGCCGAGCAGTTCAATGGCTTTTTCAGGAGTAACCAGTGGGGAGGTGGCTTCGCCTTTGGCGATAGCAGCAAGGAATCCGGCTTTTACGTAGGCAGCTTCATCTACGCCAGGCGGTACGCGGTTGATCAGCAGATCTAACAGGAATTCTTCTTCGCCCTTAGGCGGGTTCTTCAGCAGCTCGACGAGCGCGGCCATTTGGGTTGCATCTAACGGTTTGGGTACAATTCCCTCGGCGGCACGTTCTGCTACGTGCTTACGGTATTCTTCTAGCACGACGGTTCTCCTCGCTCTCATTGTCATATGCGGCGGGCGTTCTCTTCACGCTCCTGTGAGACAGCAGTTTGTAGGGTAAATGCCCGATACCGCGTCGGGCAGCATAGCAGGATTTCTGCACAGTGTTAATCCGTTTACAAAAAAGCAACATTAAAAAATTTGCTGAATCGTTAAGCATGGTGTAGAGGGCTGACGGGTGGAATTTTGGCAACAAAAAAACCGCCTGAAAGCGGTTTATTTGTTGCCTTGCGGTGGTAGCACACCGGGTTGGCAGATTTGCGGCAACACCAACGTGAAATATTGTGCATCACTCCCTGTGGGCTTGCAAGCTGCTATCACGATTTTGCGTAGCGCCTTCCCATTTCGTATGAAAGCCCATGTAATTGCATTTTTTGCCTTTTTCAGATCCATTGAATTGACTATTCTTCTCCGCGGCCTGCTCCGCTGGTGTAGCAACCAGTCACCGGGCCCGGGAGCAGTTCCTTCATCTACGCGGCAACATCAACTTGCCAGGTTCTGCCTTTCCCGGTGAAGAATGAACCCGCGTAGCCTGTACAGGAACGCACGCAATGGAGATGCGAATCACTGCGCTGATCGTTGCGCTCGGTTTACTGCTTACGGCACTGCACGGTGGCTGGAACATATCCGACATCACAGTGCTGTTTGTTGTCAACCTCGGCAACTAGCTGCTGGCCGCTCGCAAGAGCGGCCTTCTGAAATCCCAGCGGCTTTTCAGCTATCACATATAATTGTGTAATAAATACTCACACTCTTTATCCGGACGTACCGGCAGTTCCCCAACAAAAGTCAAAACAGTAAAAGGCGAGTGAATAATACTCACGCCAACCGTAACGCCTCACGGCACAGCGCCTGTCTCGTTGGAGTCATTTTATGAAGTTGCCCTTTAAACCACATCTGCTTGTTCTTCTGTGCAGTGCCGGGCTGTTTGCCGCCTCAGGCGTCATGTTTGTCAAAAGTCGGGCGACAGAGCCTGTCGTCCCCGCTCCCGTCGCACAGCAACCGGTAACCCCCGCAGCAGAGCAACCCGCCCCTGTCGTCGCCCCAGCCTATACGGCCGCGCAAATCGATCAGTGGGTTGCTCCCATCGCGCTCTATCCGGATGCCCTGCTGTCCCAAATTTTAATGGCCTCGACCTACCCGGCCAACGTCATCCAGGCGGCGCAGTGGTCCAAAGACAACCCTAAAATGGAAGGAGACGCCGCTATCCAGGCCGTTGCCAGCCAGCCCTGGGATCCCAGCGTAAAATCGCTGGTCGCGTTTCCTCAACTGATGTCGCTGATGGGTGAAAACCCGCCGTGGGTACAAAATCTGGGGGATGCGTTTCTCGCGCAACCGAAGGATGTCATGGATTCCGTCCAACGCCTGCGCGCGCTGGCTCAAAAGACCGGCGCCTTACAATCGACGCCTCAGCAGACGGTCACCACCGTGACGAAACCTGCCCCGGCCAAATCGGCCACCAGCGAATCGACGACTTCCACCACGCCTGCCCCGACGGTGATCAAAATTGAATCCGCGGATCCGCAGGTCGTTTACGTCCCCACCTATAACCCCAATACCGTCTACGGTACCTGGCCAAACACTGCCTATCCGCCAACCTATCTTCCTCCTTCACCGGGAGAGCAGTTTACGGACAGTCTGGTCAAAGGCTTAGGCTTCAGCCTGGGTGTGGCGACAACCTACGCCATCTTCAGCAACATCGACTGGGATGATGACGACGACTGGAACCACCATCATGACGATGACTGGAATCACGGCGGCTATAACCGCAACGGTGATAACAATATCAATATCAACGTTGAGAACTTCAACAAAATCAGTGGTCAACGCCTGACGGATGCCAACCGCACCTGGCAGCATAACCCGGCGTATCGGGAAGGTGTGCCCTACCCCACCAGCCAGCTCAATAACCGCTTCCATTCCACTAACACGGTAACGGGGCTCAGTTCTACGCAGCAAAAACCGGTTAACCGCGACAGCCAGCGTCAGGCGGCCCTGAGCCAGATGGAGAAATCGACGGGTAAAACCTTCCCGCAAACCGCGCGTCCGGGAACCAGAGATGCACAGCGCCAGGCTTCAGGCGAACAGTTGAAGCAGATATCCCAGCGCAACAACTACCGTGGCTACGACACCAGACCGCAAACGGCAAAGCGAACCACCTCGCAGCAGCGTGATAATCACCCTGCCGTAACCCAGCGGCAGGAGAAACGGATCGCGCAGCCTGCTCAGCAACGCCATATCCCGCAGCGAACCAGCCAACCTCGCGCAAATGCCTTGAGCGGCAACGACAGCCGCTCTGCCAACTGGCAAGCCCAGCAGCAACGGGGGGCGCAAAGCAGACAATTGGCTGCCCGTCATCAGCAGCCGCGTCAGGCCCCTGCCGGACGTGCTGAACACCGTGAATTCCGTCATCGTTAAGGGAGCCAACATGAAAAAGAATCTTGTCTGTGGAATGGTGTTGTTCATGATGTCCGCCGCTGCGATGGCACAGCAATCCTTCAGCACGCCCGCTCAGGCGACCGATGCGCTGGCGCATGCCATCAGTGAACAGAATGAAACGGCGATGAACAATCTGCTTGGAGAGAACTGGCGCGATTTTCTGCCGCCTGAAGGGGTCGATCCTGATGCCGTCGATCGTTTCCTCCGCGACTGGAAGGTGCGGCACAACACGGTTATCGATGGTAATACGGCGCATCTGGTCGTCGGCAATAACGACTGGCAGTTGCCCATCCCGGTTGTCAAAACCGCTGCCGGATGGCAATTCGATATCAAGGAGGGCGCCGAGGAGATCCTGACCCGCGAGATCGGGCGTAACGAGCTTGCCGCCATCGAAGCATTACATGCCTATGTGGATGCCCAGCAGAGCTATTTCGCCATGAATCAAAAATACGCGCAGAAAATTGTCAGCTCTGAAGGGAAAAAAGATGGTCTCTACTGGCCCGTTTCGCCGGGTGAAGCCCCCAGCCCGCTGGGACCAGCCTTCAGCCCCAAAGAGCCCGGTGCAGGCTATCACGGCTATCGGTTCCGTATCCTGCCTGATGAGAAAGGCTTTGCGATGGTGGCATGGCCCGTCAGTTATGGCCAGACAGGCGTCATGAGTTTTGTGATAAACCAGGATGACAAAGTGTACCAGGCCGATCTCGGCAATGACTCTGAGCAGAAAGCCCGGGCGTTAACTACCTATAATCCGGATAAAACCTGGCAGCCTGTGGCTCCCTGAATCCAGCACATAAAAAAAGCGGCCACAGGCCGCTTTTTTTGTCTGAAGAAACTTATTTCTTCTTCGCTTTCGCGTTTGGCAGGTCGGTGATGCTACCTTCAAACACTTCTGCCGCCAGGCCCACGGACTCGTGCAGAGTTGGGTGAGCGTGGATGGTCAGCGCGATGTCTTCCGCGTCGCAACCCATTTCGATCGCCAGACCGATTTCACCCAGCAGCTCGCCGCCGTTGGTACCGACAATCGCACCACCGATAACGCGGTGAGTCTCTTTGTCGAAGATCAGTTTGGTCATACCGTCTGCGCAGTCGGAAGCGATAGCACGGCCAGAAGCAGCCCACGGGAAGGTGGCGGTTTCGTAGCTGATGCCTTTCTCTTTCGCTTCTTTCTCGGTCAGACCTACCCATGCCACTTCTGGCTCGGTGTACGCGATAGATGGGATCACTTTCGGATCGAAGTAGTGTTTCATGCCGGCGATAACTTCAGCGGCAACGTGACCTTCGTGAACACCTTTGTGCGCCAGCATTGGCTGACCGACGATATCGCCGATAGCAAAGATGTGCGGCACGTTAGTGCGCAGCTGTTTGTCAACGCGGATGAAGCCACGGTCGTCCACTTCCACGCCAGCTTTGCCCGCGTCGAGGTTCTTACCGTTCGGCACACGGCCGATCGCCACCAGCACGGCGTCGTAACGCTGTGGTTCGGATGGCGCTTTTTTACCTTCCATGGAAACGTAAATACCGTCTTCTTTCGCTTCAACGGCAGTCACTTTGGTTTCCAGCATCAGGTTGAATTTCTTGCTGATACGCTTGGTGAAGACTTTAACGATGTCTTTATCCGCAGCCGGGATAACCTGGTCGAACATTTCAACCACGTCAATGTCTGAACCCAGCGCATGGTACACGGTACCCATTTCCAGACCGATGATACCGCCGCCCATAACCAGCAGACGTTTTGGAACGGTTTTCAGTTCCAGGGCATCGGTGGAATCCCACACGCGTGGATCTTCATGTGGAATGAATGGCAGTTCGATTGGACGAGAGCCCGCCGCGATGATCGCATTGTCGAAGTTGATTACGGTTTTGCCGTTTTCGCCTTCCACTTCAAGGGTGTTCGCGCCGGTGAATTTACCCAGACCGTTAACCACTTTCACTTTACGGCCTTTCGCCATGCCAGCCAGACCACCGGTCAGCTGAGTGATAACTTTCTCTTTCCAGGTACGGATTTTATCGATATCGGTTTTCGGCTCGCCGAAGACGATACCGTGTTCAGCCAGCGCTTTGGCTTCTTCGATAACTTTCGCTACGTGCAGCAGCGCTTTAGAAGGGATACAACCTACGTTCAGACAAACACCACCAAGGGTGTTGTAACGTTCTACGATGACGGTTTCCAGACCTAAATCAGCGCAACGGAAGGCTGCAGAGTAACCTGCGGGACCTGCCCCAAGTACCACGACCTGAGTTTTGATTTCAGTACTCATCATGACCTCTTATTGATTTCCGGCGGTCCAGGTACTTGTCGCCCTTCATCCACCGGGACGTTCTATCCGCTCGCAGTTTACAAAATTGTTAACAATTTTGAAACAACAAACGGCTCACGAATTGTCGCTTTCGCCAATAACCTCACAAACCACATGAGATTAACAGAAAAAAGCCGGCCGACTGGCCGGCTTTTCACTTACATCACCAGGCGGCGAATGTCGCTCAGCATGTTGTTGATGATGGTGATGAAACGCGCACCATCAGCACCGTCGATCACGCGGTGGTCGAAGGACAGAGAGATTGGCATCATCAGACGCGGCACGAACTCTTTGCCATTCCACACCGGCTCCATCGCGGACTTGGACACACCGAGGATAGCCACTTCCGGCGCGTTAACAATCGGTGCGAAGTGGGTAGTACCCAGGCCGCCGATGCTGGAGATAGTGAAGCAACCGCCCTGCATTTCGCCGGCAGTCAGCTTACCATCACGCGCTTTTTTGGAGATGGTGGTCAGTTCACGGGACAGCTCAGTGATGCTCTTCTTATTCACGTCCTTGAAGACCGGAACAACCAGACCATTTGGCGTATCAACCGCAACACCGATGTTGATGTATTTCTTCAGCGTCAGCTTCTGGCCATCTTCGGACAGGGAGCTGTTGAAGCGAGGCATCTGCTCCAGGGCAGCGGCAACGGCTTTCATGATGAAGACCACTGGGGTGAATTTCACGTCCAGTTTACGCTTCTCAGCTTCGGCGTTCTGCTGTTTACGGAACGCTTCCAGATCGGTGATATCGGTTTTGTCGAAGTGCGTAACGTGCGGGATCATGACCCAGTTACGGCTCAGGTTAGCACCAGAGATTTTCTGGATGCGGCCCAGTTCCACTTCTTCAATTTCACCGAACTTGCTGAAGTCCACCTTCGGCCATGGCAGCATGCCCGGGATACCGCCGCCTGCGGCTGCAGCTGGTGCAGCTTCAGCGCGTTTCACCGCGTCTTTCACATAAGCCTGAACGTCTTCGCGCAGGATACGACCTTTACGGCCAGTCCCTTTCACTTTCGCCAGGTTCACGCCGAATTCGCGCGCCAGGCGACGAATCAGCGGGGTCGCGTGGACGTAAGCGTCGTTTTCAGCGAACTCAGATTTGCTTTCCGCTTTTGCAGCAGGTGCCGCTGGTTTAGCAGCCTGAGCCGGAGCAGCAGCCGGTGCTGGAGCAGCCGCGGCAGCCGGAGCGGCAGCAGGCGCAGCGCCTTCCACTTCGAAGACCATGATCAGAGAGCCGGTAGAGACTTTGTCGCCGGTGCTGATTTTGATCTCTTTAACGGTACCCGCGAACGGCGCAGGCACTTCCATAGAGGCTTTGTCGCCTTCAACGGTGATCAGTGACTGTTCAGCGGCAACTTTGTCGCCCACTTTCACCATCACTTCGGTCACTTCGACTTCGTCACCGCCGATGTCAGGAACGTTAACGTCTTTCACGCCGCCTGCTGCTGGTGCAGCCGCTGGAGCCGGAGCAGCAGCCTGAGCTGGCGCAGCGGCAGGTGCAGCACCCGCCACTTCGAAGATCATGATCAGAGAGCCGGTAGACACTTTGTCACCGGTGTTGATCTTGATCTCTTTAACGGTGCCCGCGAACGGCGCCGGCACTTCCATAGACGCTTTATCGCCTTCTACGGTGATCAGAGACTGCTCAGCTGCAACGGTATCGCCCACTTTCACCAGGATTTCAGTGACTTCAACTTCGTCACCACCGATGTCAGGCACGTTAACTTCTTTCGCTGCCGCGGCAGCTGCTGGAGCAGCGGCGGCCGGAGCTTCTTTCTTCTCTTCCTGCGCAGGTGCAGCAGCTGCTGCACCGTCGGCGGAATCGAAAATCATGATCAGTTTGCCAGTCTCGGTTTTATCGCCAACAGAGACTTTGATCTCTTTAACGATGCCAGCCTGAGGAGACGGGACTTCCATAGAGGCTTTGTCGCCTTCTACGGTGATCAGCGACTGTTCAGCTTCAACTTTGTCGCCTACTTTGACCAGGATCTCGGTGATTTCAACTTCATCAGCCCCGATGTCCGGTACATTGATTTCGATAGCCATTATTCTTTTACCTCTTACGCCAGACGCGGGTTAACTTTTTCTGCATCGATGTTGAATTTGGTAATTGCGTCCGCAACCACTTTCTTATCGATTTCGCCACGTTTAGCCAGTTCGCCCAGTGCTGCTACAACCACGTAAGAAGCATCAACTTCGAAGTGGTGACGCAGGTTTTCGCGGCTGTCAGAACGACCGAAGCCGTCAGTACCCAGTACGCGATAATCATCAGCTGGAACGTAAGTACGAACCTGCTCAGCGAACAGTTTCATATAGTCAGTAGACGCCACCGCTGGCGCGTCGTTCATCACCTGAGCGATGTACGGAACGCGTGGGGTTTCCATTGGGTGCAGCATGTTCCAGCGCTCACAATCCTGGCCATCACGCGCCAGTTCAGTGAAGGAGGTCACGCTGTACACGTCGGAACCCACACCGTAGTCTTTCGCCAGGATCTGCGCTGCTTCACGAACGTGACGCAGAATAGAACCGGAGCCCAGCAGCTGAACTTTACCTTTGCTACCTTCAATGGTTTCGAGTTTATAGATACCTTTACGGATACCTTCCTCGGCACCTGCTGGCATTGCCGGCATGTGGTAGTTTTCGTTCAGGGTGGTGATGTAGTAGTAAATGTTCTCTTGCGCTTCGCCGTACATGCGCTGCAGACCGTCATGCATGATGACTGCCACTTCGTACGCGTAAGACGGGTCGTAAGAGATACAGTTAGGGATAGTCAGAGACTGAATGTGGCTGTGGCCATCTTCGTGCTGCAGACCTTCACCGTTCAGGGTCGTACGACCGGAAGTACCACCAATCAGGAAGCCGCGAGCCTGCTGGTCGCCTGCCTGCCAGCACAGGTCACCGATACGCTGGAACCCGAACATGGAGTAGTAGATGTAGAACGGGATCATCGGCAGGTTGTTGGTGCTGTAGGAGGTCGCAGCAGCCAGCCAGGATGCGCCTGCGCCCAGCTCGTTGATACCTTCCTGCAGGATCTGACCTTTCTCGTCTTCTTTGTAGTAAGCAACCTGCTCACGGTCCTGCGGGGTGTACTGCTGGCCGTTCGGGCTGTAGATACCGATCTGACGGAACAGACCTTCCATACCGAAAGTACGCGCTTCGTCAGCGATGATTGGCACCAGACGATCTTTGATCGACTTGTTCTTCAGCATCACGTTCAGGGCACGAACGAAAGCGATAGTGGTGGAGATCTCTTTGTTCTGCTCTTCCAGCAGCTGAGAGAAGTCTTCCAGCGCTGGCAGTTCCAGTTTCTCGGTGAAGTTAGGCTGACGAGCTGGCAGGTAGCCTTTCAGCGCCTGACGACGTTCGTGCAGGTATTTGTACTCTTCAGAACCTTCCGGGAAGGTGATGTAAGACAGGTTTTCTACCTGCTCATCGGTCACTGGCACGTTGAAACGGTCGCGAATATAGCGCACGCCGTCCATGTTCATTTTCTTAACCTGGTGAGCGATGTTTTTACCTTCTGCGGTATCACCCATGCCGTAACCTTTGATGGTGTGGGCCAGGATTACAGTCGCTTTACCTTTGGTTTCGCGCGCTTTTTTCAGTGCTGCGTAGATTTTCTTCGGATCGTGACCACCACGGTTCAGCGCCCAGATCTGCTCGTCAGTCCAGTCTGCAACCAGTGCGGCGGTTTCAGGATATTTGCCGAAGAAGTGCTCACGAACGTAGGCACCGTCTTTAGATTTGAAGGTCTGGTAGTCACCGTCAACGGTTTCGTTCATCAGCTGGATCAGTTTACCGCTGGTGTCTTTACGCAGCAGTTCGTCCCAACGGGAACCCCACATTACTTTGATAACGTTCCAGCCAGCACCTGCGAAGATGCCTTCCAGTTCGTTGATGATCTTACCGTTACCGGTTACCGGACCATCCAGACGTTGCAGGTTACAGTTGATGATGAAGCACAGGTTGTCCAGCTTCTCACGGGTAGCGATGGTGATCGCACCTTTAGATTCTGGCTCATCCATCTCACCGTCACCCAGGAAGGCGTAAACGGTTTGCTCAGAGGTATCTTTCAGACCACGGTGTTCCAAGTACTTCAGGAATTTCGCCTGATAGATTGCACCGATTGGGCCCAGACCCATGGATACGGTCGGGAACTGCCAGAATTCAGGCATCAGTTTAGGGTGCGGGTAAGAAGACAGACCTTTACCGTGAACTTCCTGACGGAAGTTATTCATCTGCTCTTCAGTCAGACGACCTTCCAGGAATGCACGTGCATAGATGCCCGGAGAGATGTGGCCCTGGAAGTACACCAGGTCGCCGCCGTCTTTCTCGTTAGCAGCACGGAAGAAGTGGTTGAAGCACACTTCGTAAACGGTCGCAGAGGACTGGAAGGACGCCATGTGGCCACCCAGCTCCAGATCTTTCTTGGACGCACGCAGAACGGTCATGATGGCGTTCCAGCGGATAGCAGAACGGATACGGCGTTCCAGATCCAGATTGCCCGGGTATTCCGGTTCGTCTTCAACGGCAATCGTGTTTACGTAGTTGCTAGCCCCTGCACCTGAAGCAACCTTCACGCCGCCTTTGCGGGCTTCAGAAAGCAGCTGATCAATCAGATACTGAGCGCGCTCAACACCTTCTTCACGGATGACCGATTCGATCGCCTGTAGCCAGTCGCGAGTTTCGATCGGATCCACGTCATTTTGGAGACGTTCTGACATGGGGGTATTCCTTATCTATCTAATACGTTGATTTGTCTGGAACCTGTCCCATTGTATTTTCGTCAGAAAACACAATAAGACAGGTTCTGCGTTTAGTTGCCGCGCTCTAAAAGTACCTGGCGCTTAATCCTTTCGTTGCTGTATGCGGCGTAATGAACGTTCGCGACGCGATTGTTCTCGGCTGCGGTCCAGCAAGATTTCCTCAATGAAAGCCAGATGTCGGTGCGACGCTTCGCGCGCCTGCTCCGGTTCCCCGGCCATTATCGCCTCGAATACTCGGGTGCGATGGTTGCTTACCAGCGGGAGCATGTCCCGACGGGCATACAACAATTCAAAATTTTGACGAACGTTCTGGGCCAGCATCGGCTCCATGCAGCGTAGCAGATGGAGGAGCACTACGTTGTGTGCCGCTTCGGTGACGGCAATCTGATACTGGACGACGGCATTGGACTCGGCGTCTAAATCGCCGGACTGCTGTGCCCGTTCAATGGCCTGATGCAGTTCGCGGATACGCACGCGATCTTCATCAGTGCTGCGAAGGGCGGCGTAATAGGCCGCGATACCTTCAAGCGCGTGACGGGTCTCAAGCAGATCAAACTGGGATTCTGGGTGGTCAGAGAGAAGTTCTACCAGCGGATCGCTGAAGCTCTGCCACAGGCTGTTTTGAACAAAGGTTCCGCCGCCCTGGCGACGAAGCAGCAAGCCCTTTGCTTCGAGGCGTTGAATCGCCTCACGCAGAGAGGGGCGGGATACGTCGAACTGTTTAGCCAGCTCGCGTTCTGGCGGAAGTTTCTCACCCGGGCGCAGTGTCCCCTCGAGGATTAAAAACTCCAGCTGCTGCTCAATCACATCGGATAGTTTTGGTTGGCGAATTTTGCTGTAGGCCATATTCCCTGTCTTACGCCTTTTTGCCCGGAGTCAATTGGTCTTACCAATTTCAAGTTCGTATCGCTAAAGTAACAAAGTATTCACCTTCTGTCCATATTGGTTTTGATTGAAATCAGTAAACCCTGCACATTTTAACAACCTTACAGAAATAACGTTTCAGAAATGTAACTTTGCACAAATGAGCTGATTACTACCAAAGAGGGAGTTTTAACCATAATGAAACGAGGGTTTTTGCAATCTGAAGCGATTCAACAACGCAAAAAATGAAAATTCGCCCACTTTTAAGGCATTTCTATTCTATAGGTTGGGGTAGTAAGAATTAACGGTGCGATTTACAAATGCTTTCTTTTTATTCAACTCGTCATCAGCCCTTCATAAAGCAGGTGCATTCACATGCGCTTACCACTATTCTTGCGCTTACGGAAGACATCTCCGCTTTTTTCGGTCTTATTAACCGTAAAGAAATAAATACAGAAAACGGATATTCATAATTACACACGCACAGCGTGAACATAACAACCACACACGAGGTTTCAAATGGAAGCTCAACAGCACGGCGATCAGCTAAAGCGCGGCCTTAAAAACCGCCATATACAGCTCATCGCATTGGGTGGTGCTATCGGCACAGGCCTGTTTCTGGGAAGCGCATCCGTCATCCAGTCGGCCGGTCCAGGCATTATTTTGGGTTACGCTATCGCAGGTTTTATTGCGTTTCTGATTATGCGCCAGTTAGGTGAGATGGTCGTTGAAGAGCCGGTTGCAGGCTCGTTCAGCCACTTTGCCTACAAATACTGGGGCAGTTTTGCCGGTTTCGCTTCCGGCTGGAACTACTGGGTGCTTTACGTTCTGGTGGCCATGGCAGAACTGACCGCCGTGGGGAAATACATTCAGTTCTGGTATCCCGAGATCCCAACCTGGGTTTCTGCGGCAGCGTTCTTCGTCATTATCAACGCCATCAACCTGACCAACGTAAAAGTGTTCGGTGAGATGGAGTTCTGGTTTGCCATCATCAAAGTCATTGCCGTGGTGGCGATGATTATCTTTGGCGGCTGGCTGCTGTTTAGCGGCAACGGTGGCCCACAGGCCACAGTGCGTAACCTCTGGGAGCAAGGTGGATTCCTGCCTCACGGGATGACCGGTCTGGTGATGATGATGGCCATTATTATGTTTTCCTTCGGGGGGCTGGAGCTGGTGGGGATCACCGCCGCTGAAGCCGACAACCCGGAGCAAAGCATCCCGAAAGCGACAAATCAGGTTATCTACCGAATTCTGATCTTCTATGTGGGTTCACTGGCCGTTCTGCTCTCGCTGCTGCCGTGGACACGCGTCACGGCCGACACCAGCCCGTTCGTCCTTATCTTCCACGAACTGGGCGATACCTTCGTGGCGAATGCACTCAATATCGTCGTGCTGACGGCGGCGCTTTCCGTTTACAACAGCTGCGTGTACTGCAACAGCCGCATGCTGTTCGGCCTTGCGCAGCAGGGTAACGCACCGAAAGCCCTGTTGAACGTCGATAAGCGCGGCGTGCCGGTCAATACCATCATTGTTTCGGCTATCGTGACGGCGCTTTGCGTGCTGATTAACTACATGGCACCTGAATCGGCGTTTGGCCTGCTGATGGCCCTGGTGGTCTCGGCTCTGGTGATTAACTGGGCGATGATCAGCCTGGCGCACATCAAGTTCCGCCGCGCTAAACAGCAGCAGGGCGTAACCACACGCTTCCCTGCCCTGCTCTATCCGCTGGGTAACTGGGTTTGCCTGCTGTTTATGGCGGGCGTGCTGGTAATTATGCTACTCACCCCAGGCATGGCGATTTCCGTTTACCTGATCCCGGTCTGGATTGCGATCCTCGGCGTGGGGTATCTGGTAAAACAGAAAAACGGTAAAACCGTAAAAGCACATTAATAGCCCCTCAGCTCAGCACTCGTTTCGCGGGTGCTGAGCGTTTGTTACCTTCCTCACAAATTCACCTCGTCAGCCGCTTTATCCATATCACCGCCCTGATACTGCAACGCATATATCGATTAGCCAGCAAATAATTCTCTCCATACCGTCACCCGGAGAGCAGTCAATGGATAACAATAAACTGTCAGTAAAAGAGAAGATCGGCTATGGGATGGGCGATGCAGGATGCAATATCATCTTCGGCGCCATCATGTTGTTTGTTAATTATTTTTATACCGATATTTTTGGGCTGGCACCTGCGCTGGTCGGCGTGTTGCTGCTGTCCGTGCGCGTCATTGATGCCGTTACGGACCCGATTATGGGGGCCATCGCGGACCGTACCCGCAGTAAATATGGGCGGTTTCGTCCATGGCTTTTGTGGATTGCGTTCCCCTATGCGCTGTTCAGTATCCTGATGTTCACCACGCCTGACTGGAGCTATAACAGCAAAGTTATCTATGCCTTTGTGACCTACTTCCTGCTCTCGTTAACCTATACGGCCATCAACATTCCCTACTGCTCGTTGGGCGGCGTGATCACCAATGACCCAAAAGAGCGCGTGGCCTGCCAGTCCTATCGCTTTGTGATGGTGGGTATTGCCACGCTTTTACTGTCGCTCACGCTCCTGCCGATGGCGGACTGGTTTGGTGGCGATAACAAAGCCAAAGGCTACCAGATGGCGATGACCGTGCTGGCGCTGATTGGTACCTGTATGTTCCTGTTCTGCTTCGCCACCGTGCGCGAGCGCGTACGTCCGGCGGTGCAGACCCATGATGAGCTGAAAAACGATCTGAAGGACGTGTGGAAAAACGACCAGTGGGTACGCATTCTGCTGCTGACCCTCTGCAACGTCTGCCCGGGCTTTATCCGCATGGCGGCCACCATGTATTACGTCACCTGGGTAATGGGCCAGAGCACTCACTTTGCCACCCTGTTTATCAGCCTGGGCGTGGTGGGGATGATGCTCGGCAGTATGCTGGCGAAAGTGCTGACCGACCGCTGGTGTAAACTGAAAGTGTTCTTCTGGACCAACATCGTGCTGGCGCTTTTCTCCTGCGCGTTCTATTTCTTCGACCCGAAAGCGACCGTCACCATCGTGGTGCTCTACTTCCTGCTTAACATTCTTCACCAGATCCCATCTCCGCTGCACTGGTCGCTAATGGCCGATGTGGACGACTATGGCGAGTGGAAAACCGGTAAACGCATCACCGGGATCAGCTTCTCGGGCAATATCTTCTTCCTCAAGCTGGGGCTGGCGATTGCTGGCGCGATGGTGGGCTTCCTGCTCTCATGGTATGGCTACGACGCCGGTGCGAAAGCGCAAAGCGCAGAGGCCATTAACGGGATCGTTCTGCTGTTTACCGTGATCCCGGGTGTGGGGTATTTGATCACTGCGGGCGTAGTACGACTGCTGAAAGTGGATCGGGAAACCATGAAACAGATCCAGCTCGACCTGGAGAAACGCCGCACCAACTACAGCGAACTGAACGCCTGGCAGGAAACGAGAGCCGAAACAAAAGAAGGAACGCCGCATGCATAACTGGCCTAACCCGTTTATAGAACAACGCGCTGACCCGTACATTCTGCGTCATGAAGGGCAATATTATTTTATCGCCTCCGTGCCGCAATACGACAGGCTGGCGATCCGCCGGGCAGCGTCGCTGGAAGGTTTGCGCAGTGCCGACGAGGTGGTCGTATGGCGCAAACCGGAGACCGGCCCAATGAGCCAGCTTATCTGGGCACCGGAACTGCATCATATCGACGGTAAGTGGTACATCTATTTTGCCGCCGCGCACACCCAGGCGCTGGATGGTCTGGGCATGTTCCAGCACCGCATGTTTGTGCTGGAGTGTGCCGACCGCGACCCGCTAACCGGCACGTGGACTGAAAAAGGCCAGGTAAAAACGCCATTCGACACCTTTGCGCTGGACGCGACCACGTTCGTGCATCAGGGGAAACGCTGGTATCTGTGGGCGCAAAAAGCCCCGGATATCTCCGGCAACTCCAATCTCTATTTATGTGAAATGGAGAACCCGTGGACGCTGAAAGGCGAGCCGGTGATGCTCAGTAAACCGGAATATGACTGGGAGTGCCGCGGCTTCTGGGTCAACGAAGGCCCGGCGGTGCTGTTCCACGGCGACAAGTTGTTTATCAGCTATTCCGCCAGCGCGACCGACGAGAACTACTGCATGGGGCTGCTGTGGACAGAGATCAATGCCGATCCGCAAAATCCTGCCAACTGGCACAAGGCCTCGCGCCCGGTCTTCGTCACCAGCTACGAAAACCGCCAGTATGGGCCAGGCCATAACAGCTTTACACAAACGCCGGAAGGAGAAGATGTGCTGGTGTATCACGCGCGAAATTACACCGAAATTGAAGGCGATCCGCTTTATGACCCCAATCGTCATACCCGTCTGAAGCTCGTCCGTTGGCACGAAAACGGGATGCCTGATTTTGGCATCCCGCCTGCCGATACGCCGTAACCGCTACGGCACGCGGGTTCAGACCAGCGTGCCGTAAATGGTCAGCAACGCTACGATAACGACCACCACAAACGACGTTTTCTTCGCCATCGAGACCGCCGCTTTCGGCGTTTCTATCTTGTCGGTATGTGGCTCACGCGCCAGAGAGAACTGCGCCAGGCGTGTCAGCACCTGGTACTGCGAGGTATGACGGTCGCCAAGCGAGGCGAACCACGCCGGGAGCGCTTTTTCGCCGTGGCCAATAAGCGCGTAGACCACACCCACCAGACGAACCGGAAGCCAGTCGAGCACGTGCAGGATCGCATCAATGCCGGAGAGCAAACGTTCATGCGGGGTGAGATAGCGGGCAAGCCAGGTCTGCCAGGCGCGCAGGAACGCATATCCCATCAGCAGTACCGGCCCCCACGGGCCCCCCACCACAAACCAGAACAGCGGCGCCAGGTAGTAGCGGAAGTTAATCCACAGCAGCGCATTCTGCAGTTCACGCAGGAACTCGCGTTCATCGCAATCCGGCGGCACGCCGTGGATCATCGTCAGCTCGCTGGCCATGGCGCTACGTGCATGCGCATCATCACGGGAAGCGGCTTTCAGATAAGCGTGATAGTGCATACGCACCTTGCCTGCGCCAATACACAGCACGCCGAGCAGGATCCACACCACCAGTAGCGGCACGTTGAAAAAGAGGCCGTATAACGAGCGCAGCAGCAAGAACGTAATCACCATCACGCCCGCGGTCATCAGCAGCGTACGCAGCATGGAAAAATGGTTAATCCGGCGGAAAAGCACCTCCAGCCGGTGATCCAGATGCCAGTGCTCACCGAGTTTGAACAAGCGTTCAGCGATGATAACCAGCAGCATGGTAAACAACGTCATGTTATCTCCTTATTCTGACGACGCGGTAAGCATGGCGCGAAACCGGGGCCAGTCAAATGCAGGGCCAGGATCGGTTTTTCGCGCCGGGGCGATATCACAGTGTCCCGTAATGTTCTCTGCAATCGCAGGGTAAAGCCTGATGAGCGTTTGGGTGATATCCACCAACCGCTGGTACTGTGCATCGGTATAAGGGGTGGTGTCCGTGCCTTCCAGCTCAATCCCAATAGAGAAGTCATTGCAACGCTCGCGCCCCTTATACATCGAGACACCCGCATGCCAGGCGCGCTTATCAAAAGGAACATACTGAACCACTTCGCCATCGCGACGGATCAGGCAGTGCGCCGATACGCGCAGATGCGCAATCTCAGCAAAGAAAGGATGGGCATCGGGATCTATCGTTCCCGTGAATAACGCATCGATCCACGGACCGCCAAACTCACCTGGCGGGAGACTAATGTTATGAACCACCAGCAGTGTGGGCTTTTCATCCTCCGGGCGGCCATCGTGGTGCGGTGAGGGTACACGCCGCGCATCCACCAGCCATCCGTCTTCTAACAACATGCTGGAACTCCTTATGTATGGTGCTGTTACTCGGTTCAGAGTAGCATGTTTCAATATTATGATTCGTTACCAATTTGGAGTTTTATCATGCCGCCTCGCCGCTACAACCCCGACCACCGACGTGAAGCGCTTCTGGAACGTATTAATATGGATATTCCGGCAAGCGTTGCCCATGCTTTGAAAGAAGATCTGGGCGGTGACGTCAGCGCGGACAACGATATTACCGCACAATTATTGCCGAAAGAGACACGCTCACACGCCGTGATCATCACCCGCGAAGATGGCGTGTTTTGCGGCAAGCGCTGGGTTGAAGAGGTCTTTACTCAACTGGCTGGCGATGAGGTGCAAATCACCTGGCATGTCGAAGACGGTGACGCCATTACCGCAAACCAGCCGCTGTTTGAGCTTGAAGGCCCGTCCCGCGTGCTGCTGACCGGTGAACGTACCGCGCTTAACTTTGTGCAGACCCTTTCAGGGGTGGCAAGTGAAGTGCGTCGTTACGTTGACCTGCTGGCCGGTACCCATACGCAACTGCTGGACACCCGTAAAACGCTGCCAGGTCTGCGCACGGCATTAAAGTACGCGGTGCTTTGTGGCGGGGGAGCCAACCACCGTCTGGGGTTGTCCGACGCCTTCCTGATTAAAGAGAACCACATTATTGCCTCTGGCTCCGTGCGTCAGGCGGTGGAGAAAGCCTTCTGGCTGCACCCGGATGTGCCGGTTGAAGTGGAAGTTGAAAACCTCGAAGAGCTGGAGCAGGCCATCAAGGCCGGTGCCGATATCATCATGCTCGATAACTTTGAAACAGCACAGATGCGCGAGGCGGTGAAGCTCACCAACGGCCAGGCACAGCTCGAAGTTTCAGGGAACGTCACCTTCGAAACGATCCGTGAATTCGCCGAAACCGGCGTGGACTACATTTCTGTCGGGGCGCTGACCAAGCACGTTCGCGCCCTCGATCTCTCCATGCGCTTCAAATAACGTCGTCTCCCCTCTCTGCCTGGAGAGGGGAAATTTCAGCCCTCCTCGCAATCTCTCTGTTCTTCTCTGCAAGTAAGTACAAATTCCCTGAACGCCGCTTCACGTTCCATTTTTTGCCCCTCGTCTGCTTTTTTCCCCGCTGTCAGAGTAGCGCCACTTAACCCTGAGGAGCAGATATGAACAGACAACAAGGCTTCACGCTCATTGAGCTGATGGTGGTAATCGGCATTATTGCCATCCTGAGCGCCATTGGTATTCCCGCCTACCAGAACTACCTGCGAAAAGCGGCCCTGACCGACATGCTGCAAACGTTCGTGCCCTATCGCACGGCGATTGAACTTTGTGCCCTGGAACATGGCGGCGTGACGAGCTGCGACGGCGGCAGTAACGGTATCCCTTCTCCAACGACAACACGCTATGTCTCGGGAATGAGCGTGACGCAGGGCGTCGTGTCGTTAACCGGGCAGGAGAGCCTTAACGGACTTGAGGTGGTGGTGACGCCGCAATGGAGCAGTGGCAACGGTATGACGGGCTGGAAACGTAGCTGCAATATCAGCAACGACGGTGCGCTCAAAGAGGCCTGCGAAGATGTTTTCCGTTTCGACAGTAACTGACAGGAGCGGACAATGAATTCAGATCAACTCGTCACCCTGTGCCAGCGCCACCATGCTTTGCTGCTGACCAGCGACGCCGACATGATTAGCATCGCCGTCGTGGGCAATCCCGCCGCTGAAATGATGGAAGCGCTGCGTTTCGCCACGCAAAAACGTATTGATATTGAATGCTGGACAGCGGAGCGCATGGAAAAACACCGGCAGTTAACCGCGCAATCACACCTCCCGGTTGTTTTAACGCCGCATAACACGGTGGATATTCTCAACCACACCCTGCAGCAGGCGATCAACCAGCGCGCATCTGACATTCATATCGAACCGATGGGGGATATCTGTCAGGTCCGCTTGCGTATTGACGGTGTGCTTTGTCCGCTGCCACCGCTTTCTGCAGCGGTGGCAAATACCCTCACCGCTCGCTTAAAAGTGCTGGGCCAACTGGATATTGCGGAGCGCCGTTTACCGCAGGATGGTCAATTTACGATTGAACTGGCAAGCGAGCCGGTCTCTTTTCGCATCGCCACGCTTCCCTGCAGCGGCGGAGAGAAAATTGTGCTGCGCCTGCTGCATCAGGTTCATCAGGCGCTGGAACCCGAAAAACTGGGAATGAGTGCGAAACAGCTGGCCCGCTTTAACGAGATCCTCCATCAACCGCAGGGGCTGATTTTGGTCACGGGCCCCACTGGCAGCGGAAAAACGGTCACGCTCTATAGCGCATTGCAGGCGCGTAATACCCCTGACGTTAACATCTGCAGCGTGGAAGATCCGATCGAGATCCCGCTTGCGGGGCTGAACCAAACGCAGATTAATCCCCGTGCGGGCTTAACCTTTCAGAGCGTTCTGCGGGCGCTCCTGCGCCAGGATCCGGACATCATTATGGTAGGCGAAATCCGCGATAGTGAAACGGCAGAGATTGCCATTAACGCCGCACAGACCGGGCATCTGGTGCTGTCGACGCTTCACACCAACTCCACGACGGAAACCGTCATTCGCCTGCAGCAGATGGGGGTTGCACGCTGGATGATCTCCTCTGCGCTTTCGCTGGTGATTGCCCAGCGACTGGTGCGTCGTCTGTGTCCTCACTGTCGGCAGGAAGCCAACAGCCGCGCAGAATTACCGCGCACCGTATGGCCCCGGCCGCTTCCTCGCTGGCAACCTGGCGGCTGCGATCGCTGCTATCACGGCTTTTATGGCCGCGTCGCCATTTTTGAAGTCCTCGCCATCGACACCACGCTCCGGCAGGCCATCGCCAGTGGTGCCTCGATAGAGGTCATCGAAGCCAGCGCCCGTCAGGCGGGAATGACATCGTTATTTGAGCAGGGTTGTCTGGCCGTAGAGCAAGGTCTGACCACGCTCGAAGAGTTGCTGCGCGTGCTGGGAATGCCCAATGAGTATTAATCATCTCTGGCGCTGGCGGGCGCTATCCAGTGAAGGCGAATCTCTGTGTGGGGTGCTGTGGGCGGCAGATCGCGAAACGGCCTTCGTCAGGCTGATGCGTAAAGAGTTACATCCACTTTCGCTCACCCGATGCTCGCTGACGCACCGCTGGCGACCCCAGCATTGCTATGAGATGTTTCGCCAGCTTGCCACGCTGTTGCAGGCTGGCCTGACGTTATCGCAAAGTCTGCAAATGCTGGCCGAGCAGCATCCTGTCAAACACTGGCAGGCGCTGCTGGAAAACATGAATGATGATCTGAGCGAGGGATGCGCCTTTTCCGAGGCGCTGAAGCGATGGCCTGCGGTATTTAGCCCGCTGTATGTCTCGATGGTAAAAACAGGGGAGCTAACGGGGAAGCTGGAAACGTGCTGCCACCAGCTCGCTCAGCAGCAACAATCCCAGCAGCAACTCACGGCTAAAGTGAAGAAGGCGTTGCGCTATCCGACGATCATCCTGGCGCTGGCCATTCTTGTCGTTCTGGCCATGGTCACTCTGGTCTTGCCGGAGTTCGCGGCCATCTACAAAACGTTTAATACTCCCCTGCCGCTGCTGACACAGATGGTCATGGGCCTGTCGGCGTTTATCCAGACATACGCCATCGCCCTGTTCGTGCTGTTGCTTATTCCCGTGGCCATCGCCTGGGCGCTGCGACGGGATCCGCGCTGGCAACGTATCCTGATGCATATTCCCGTGACGGGAAGGCTGGCAAGAGGGCAAAAACTGGGGCAGATCTTTACCGTACTGTCACTCACCCAGCAGGCGGGCATCCCCTTTTTACAGGGATTACAGAGCGCAGAAGAAACTGTTGATAGCCGGTACTGGCAAGGCATATTGCGCAGCGTTCGTGGGGACATTGAACAAGGCTTTACCGTCTGGTCTTCATTTCAGAAAGCGGCCGTCTTTACCCCGCTGTGCATTCAACTCATACGCACCGGGGAAGTCTCTGGGTCACTCGACATTATGCTGGAAAACCTTGCCCGCCATCATACGGAGCAAACCTTTCAACTGGCAGATAATCTGGCCGCGCTTCTGGAGCCAGTGCTGCTGATTGTGACAGGGGTGATTATCGGTACGCTGGTGGTGGCGATGTATCTGCCCATTTTCCATCTCGGGGATGCAATGAGCGCGGGATAACGCTGGCGTACGGACATACGCCAGCGAAAACATTACAGGCTATTGAAAACGCGGTTTTCCTGCTCCTGAACGCGGATAAACGTCGTACGTTTTGTCAGCTCTTTCAGACGGGATGCCCCAACGTAGGTACATGCGGAACGCAGGCCGCCCAGAATGTCACGAGCCGTGTTTTCGACCGGGCCACGCAGGGGCAGCTTCACGGTTTTGCCTTCCGCAGCACGGTATTTTGCCACGCCACCTACGTGACGGGTCATTGCTGATTCTGAGCTCATGCCGTAGAACAGCATGAACTTCTCGCCGTTCTCTTCAACCACGGTACCGCCGCTCTCTTCATGACCCGCCAGCATGCCGCCGAGCATCACGAAATCCGCGCCGCCGCCAAAGGCTTTCGCGACATCACCCGGCATGGTGCAACCGCCGTCGCTGATGATCTGGCCGCCCAGACCGTGCGCGGCATCAGCACACTCAATCACCGCAGAAAGTTGCGGGTAACCCACACCGGTCTTCACACGCGTGGTACACACGGAACCCGGGCCAATGCCCACTTTTACGATGTCTGCACCTGAAAGGATCAGCTCTTCACACATTTCACCGGTTACCACGTTGCCCGCGATAATGGTTTTGGTGGGCCAGGCCTCACGCGCCTTGCTGACAAACTGCACGAAGTGCTCGGAGTAACCATTTGCCACATCAATACAGACAAAATTGAGCGCCGGGTTAGCGTTAAGAATCTGTTTGGTCTTCTCGAAATCGGCATCGGAGGTACCGGTGGAAACCATGACATGCTTCACCACATCGTCCGATGCAGAGGCGATAAAGGCATTCCACTCTTCCGGGCTGTAGTGCTTATGCACAGCGGTAAGGATATCGAATTTCGCCAGCGCGGTTGCCATCTCGAAGGTTCCCACCGTATCCATATTGGCTGCGATGATCGGCACGCCAGACCAGGTCTGACCGGAATGTTTAAAGGTGAATTGACGTTCGAGTTCAACGTCTGAGCGACTTTTCAGTGTAGAGCGTTTAGGGCGGATAAGAACGTCTTTGAAACCTAACTTCAGATCTTCTTCGATACGCATGTGCGGATTCCTGGGGTTAGAGGCAAATATGTTAAAAGCACAACTCCAGTGACGTTATCATACGCACTAATACCTGCTCCGCAAGACTGCGAAATTCTCTTTTTTTACGCTACAATCCTATAAATTTACCTGGTAAAAAGCCGGTAAAGAGAGCCAAACAGTGGCTGGCGCACGTTTGAATTTTAACCAACTGATTTTAATAATGAATAATTCCCAGGATTTGATTTAATGGGGTATATCGTCGCATTAACCGGCGGCATCGGCAGCGGGAAAAGTACCGTTGCGGACGCATTTTCTCGTCTGGGTATCACCATAATCGATGCCGATATCATTGCCCGTCAGGTGGTAGAGCCAGATACACCCGCACTAAACGCCATTAAGGCACATTTTGGTCAGGCAATTATCAACGCGGATGGCACGCTAAATCGCCGCAAGCTTCGTGAGTGCATTTTTTCTGATTCTTCAGAAAAGGCCTGGCTTAATGCTCTGCTCCACCCCATTATCCACCAGGAAACCCAGCGTCAGATTGCCGCAGCCCGCTCGCCGTATGTTCTGTGGGTGGTTCCGCTGCTGGTAGAGAATCAACTGCACAATAAAGCGGACCGGGTACTGGTCATTGATGTCTCACCCGAAACGCAAATCCAGCGCACCGTGGCGCGCGACCATGTCTCGCGCGAACAGGCTGAACAAATTCTTGCCGCTCAGGCCACGCGCGCTCAGCGCCTTGCCGTTGCGGATGATGTTATTGATAATAACGGCGCACCAGATGCCATTGCATCGGATGTTGCCCGCCTGCACGCGCAGTATCTGACGTATGCCGCGCAGGCCGTTGCACAGGAAAAACCATAATGTCGACCCACATCCTTTTTGAGCATCCGCTCAACGAAAAAATGCGTACCTGGCTGCGTATCGAATTTCTGATTCAACAACTCTCACAACATTTGCCCATCAACGATCATGCGACGGCGCTGCACTTCTTCCGCAATGTGGGCGATCTTCTGGATGTAATTGAACGAGGCGACGTTCGCACCGAGCTACTGAAAGAGCTGGAGCGCCAGCAGCGTAAATTACAGGCCTGGGCCGAAGTACCGGGCGTTGACCAGAGCCGCATTGATTCACTCCGTCAACAGCTTAAAAACAGCAGCAGTACGCTGATGGCCGCTCCCCGCGTTGGGCAGTTTTTGCGTGAAGACCGCTTAATCGGGCTGGTGCGCCAGCGCCTGAGTATCCCGGGCGGCTGCTGCAGCTTTGACCTGCCGACACTGCATATGTGGTTGCATATGCCGCAGGTCCAGCGTGATGCACAGGTGAAAAGCTGGCTGGACAGCCTGGAGCCGATGCATCAGACGTTATCCCTGATCCTCGATCTCATCCGTAACTCGGCGCCATTCCGCAAGCAAACCAGCCTGAACGGTTTCTACCAGGACAACGGTGATGATGCGGATCTGCTGCGTCTTAACCTCTCTTTAGGTGAACAGCTTTACCCGCAAATCTCCGGGCATAAGAGTCGTTTTGCGATTCGCTTTATGCCGCTGGATAGTGAAAATGGCACCGTGCCGGAACGCCTCGATTTTGAACTGGCCTGTTGTTAAGGAGTGCCTATGTCTGATGTAACCACCGTAAACTGCCCAACCTGTGGCAAAACTGTTGTCTGGGGAGAGGTGAGTCCGTTTCGCCCATTCTGCTGTAAGCGCTGTCAGTTAATTGACCTGGGCGAATGGGCGGCGGAAGAGAAACGCATTCCAAGTGAAGGCGACCTCTCAGACAGCGATGACTGGAGCGAGAACCAGCAGTAGAGTTCAAAGCCTGCTGGCGCTTCGCTTAGCAGGCCTACAGGTTGCCCGTTAGCCGGGATATGACGGGTGCATTTGCCGGAGGAAATTTTTCGGCATCACTCGCGTGAAGCGAAACCCAGCCACCCGGTTGCCCCTCTTTCCCCCAGGGTTCCCCCTCCCAGCTTTCCACAAGCCAGAACCACAGCGTGATGTGACGATCCGGAAACTGGTATTCCAGCTTATCAAACAGCGTTGCGCCAATCGGAGTAATGCCGACCTCTTCCTGAAGCTCACGCACCAGCGCCTGCTCCGGCGTCTCACCGGACTCGATTTTCCCGCCGGGAAACTCCCACTTGTTTGCCATGTGGGCATCAGCGGCACGTTGCGTAATGAAGATTTGGTTTTGCGGGTTGCGAATAATCCCGACAGCAATTTGCAGTATTTTCATATTGTCACTTCCATAAAAAAGGCGCAGATTTCTGCGCCTTTTCGTTTTTTATGAACTTAGCTCAGACGGCCGTGGCACGCCTTATATTTTTTACCGGAACCACATGGGCACGGATCGTTACGCCCCACTTTGCGATCGCCAGTTTGCGCGGCGATCGCCGCAGCGGCTTCGCTATCGTCAGTCTGGTGGCTGAGCTGCTGCATCTGTGCCAGACGCTCGGCTTCCTCACGACGCTGTTGCTCCATCGCTTCCACTTCTTCCGGCATACGCACCTGCACTTTGCTCAGGGTGCTGATAACTTCATATTTCAGCGACTCCAGCATGGAGGCAAACATCGAGAAGGATTCGCGCTTGTACTCCTGCTTAGGATCTTTCTGCGCATAGCCACGCAGGTGGATCCCCTGACGCAGGTAGTCCATCGCCGCCAGGTGCTCTTTCCACAGTGAGTCCAGCGTCTGCAGCATCACCCCTTTTTCGAAGTGACGCATCATCTCAGCGCCAACAACCTCTTCCTTACGCTTGTATACCTCCAGCGCGGTTTCGTAGATACGCTCGCGCAGGGTCTCTTCGTGCAGCTCAGGCTCTTTATCCAGCCACTCTTTGATTGGCAGGTCGAGGTCGAAGTCGTTTTTCAGGCGCTCCTGAAGGCCTTCGATATCCCACATCTCTTCCAGAGACTGAGGCGGAATGTGCGCATCGATAGTCGCTTTGAACACATCTTCACGAATGCTGTTGATGGTTTCGCTCACGTCGGATACGTCCAGCAGTTCGTTACGCTGGGTATAGATAGCACGACGCTGATCGTTGGCGACGTCGTCATATTCCAGCAGCTGCTTACGAATATCGAAGTTGCGGCTTTCCACTTTACGCTGCGCGTTGGCAATCGCTTTGGTCACCCATGGGTGCTCAATGGCTTCACCTGGTTTCATCCCCAGCTTACGCATCATGCCGGAAACACGGTCAGAGGCGAAGATACGCATCAGCGCATCTTCCATCGACAGGTAGAAGCGGGAAGAACCGGCATCACCCTGACGACCTGCACGACCACGCAGCTGGTTATCGATACGACGTGATTCGTGACGCTCGGTACCAATGATATGCAGACCACCAGATGCCAGAACCGCGTCATGACGCACCTGCCAGTCGGCTTTGATCTGCGCAATCTGTTCCGGCGTTGGGTTTTCCAGCTCAGCCACTTCGGCCTGCCAGCTACCGCCCAGCATAATATCGGTACCACGACCCGCCATGTTGGTGGCGATGGTCACGGCCGCCGGATAACCCGCCTGCGCAACGATATCTGCTTCTTTGGCGTGGAATTTGGCGTTCAGTACGTTGTGCTTGATACCCGCTTTGGTCAGCTCATTAGACACCACTTCGGATTTCTCGATGGAGATGGTCCCCACCAGAACCGGCTGGCCTTTAGCAGTACGTTCGCGAATATCTTCGATGATTGCCTGAATTTTTTCCGCTTCGGTCATGTAGACCAGGTCCGGCATGTCCTTACGGATCATTGGACGGTTGGTTGGAACGACAACGGTATCCAGTTTGTAGATGGAGCTGAATTCAAACGCTTCGGTATCTGCTGTACCGGTCATCCCTGCAAGCTTCTCGTACAGACGGAAGTAGTTCTGGAAGGTAATAGACGCCAGCGTCTGGTTTTCGTTTTGAATATCCACGCCTTCTTTGGCTTCAACGGCCTGGTGCAGACCGTCAGACCAGCGACGACCCTGCATGGTACGGCCGGTGTGCTCATCAACGATGATAACTTCGCCGTCTTTGACGATGTAGTCGACGTCGCGAGTGAACAGCGCATGGGCGCGCAGTGCGGCAGTCACGTGGTGCATCAGCATGATGTTGCTCGGGGAGTAAAGAGACTCGCCCTCTTCCATGATGCCTTCGGCCACTAACAGCTCTTCAATTTTAACCAGACCACGTTCAGTCAGGTTCACCTGGCGCGCTTTTTCATCAACGGAGAAGTGGCCTTCACCCTGGAAGGTATCGGAGTCTTCTTTCTCCTGACGCAGCAGGTGTGGAATGATTTTGTCGACTTTACGGTACATATCAGAGCTGTCTTCGGCCGGGCCGGAGATGATCAGCGGGGTACGAGCTTCATCGATCAGAATGGAGTCCACCTCATCCACCAGCGCATAGTGCAATTTACGCTGCACACGTTCTTCAGGGCTGAACGCCATGTTGTCACGCAGGTAGTCGAAGCCGTATTCGTTGTTGGTACCGTAGGTGATATCGGCGTTATACGCTTCGCGCTTGGCTGGCGCAGGGAGACCGGACATGTTGATGCCGACGGTCATCCCCAGGAATTCGAACAATGGACGGTTATTTTCGGCGTCACGCTGTGCCAGATAGTCGTTGACGGTCACGACGTGCACGCCTTTACCGGTCAGTGCGTTCAGATAGGCAGGCAGCGTCGCGGTCAGGGTTTTACCTTCACCGGTACGCATTTCCGCGATGCAGCGCTCGTTAAGCACCATACCGCCCAGCAGCTGCACGTCGAAGTGACGCATGCCGAATACACGTTTACTCGCTTCACGCACAACCGCGAAGGCTTCCGGGATCAGGCTTTCTAAGGTTTCGCCTTTTTCCAGGCGTGCGCGGAATTCTGCGGTTTTCGCTTTCAGCTCGTCATCAGACAGCTTCTCCATCGCCGGTTCCATACCGTTGATGACAGCGACAGCTTTGCGCATACGGCGCAGGGTACGATCGTTACGACTACCAAAAACTTTGGTTAATAATTTGATTAGCATAATAAATTCTCAAACGCCCCATAACGGGCAGATAAATTAAGGTATTGAAAACGGTTAATTTAACTGAGGCGCTGAGGCCCGGCGCGGATGCCATGAACCTGGCTTATCCACGTCGAGACAGAGAATGTGGCGGGTGAAACAACGATGGATTGCGCTGTCTGCGGAACGCTAACAGCTGGCTGGCTGTCCTGCGTCAACAGCGCGTTGAGCGTATCCAGCAGCGCAAGGTGTTGCGCCTGAACCGGCAGCGTCTCTTCAGCAACCGGTATGGCCTGCGGCGCCATTGCAAATGACAGATGGCGGATAACCGTGCGGATGGCGTGCTGCTGCCAGTAATCTACCGAAAAGTTAGGACGGCGGCTGGCTTCAAGCCACGCAAGATTGGTGAAGTTAACGCGCGCGGTGAGATCGTGTTTAGTGGTTGACGTCTTTGCCGGTGTGGCAGCTTCGGCGCTGTTGCTGAGCGCAGGCAAGCCGAAACTCGCCGCGACCATCCCTAATAAGAGATGCGGCCAGAAGTAACGTCTGCCAAATTGTCGCCAGCGCGTCAGAATTCCGCTCACTTGCTCCACCACATAAGCCCGTCTTACACAGGCTGAGTTCAGTTATTCTTTTAAGCGCCCAGATATTACCACTAAAGCCAATACACAGCAGCAGGAATGACGTACTGCAGCGGGGAAAAACGGTCAAGAATGCAGCTAACGCACAGATTTTCTACGCCTGCTAAGCGAAAGGGGAAGCTGGGGCAAAATGAAGAAAGGTAAAAATAAAAACGACTGGTTTCCCTGGTCGGAGAGAGTACCAGGTTAACCAGTCGATTTTTTTACGGAACGGCTTGAACCGTTACGCCAGAACCAGGCCAGGGGCTTTGAAGGCCAGCGGCAGTTCAGCTTCGTCTTCGAAGGTCACATACTCCCAGGCTTCCTGTTTTGCCAGGACGGCCTGCAAGAGTTTGTTATTCAGCGCATGACCGGATTTGAACGCGGTAAATGCACCAATAATGTTGTGACCACACATGAACAGGTCGCCGATTGCATCAAGCATTTTGTGGCGAACGAATTCATCTTCGAAACGCAGACCGTCTTCGTTCAGTACGCGATAATCGTCAACAACGATGGCACAATCGAAGCTGCCGCCCAGGCACAGGCCGCGGGACTGCAGATATTCGATATCACGCATGAAGCCGAAAGTACGAGCACGGCTGATCTGGCGCATAAACGCATCAGCAGAGAAGTTCATCGCATAGCGCTGGGTACTGGCATCAATCGCCGGATGGTTAAAATCGATGGTGAAGTCCAACGAGAAACCATTGTACGGTTTGAATTCAGCCCACTTGTCGCCATCTTCGACGCGAACGGTCTCTTTGATGCGAACAAATTTCTTCGCGCAGTTCAGTTCTTCGATGCCGGCATCCAGCAACAGATAAACGAACGGAGCAGCACTACCATCCATGATCGGGATTTCTGGCGCATCGACTTCAACAATAATGTTGTCGATACCCAGACCCGCCAGGGCGGCGTTCAGGTGCTCTACGGTAGAAATCCGCACGTCATGCTCGTTCACCAGACAAGTACAGAGCATAGTATCACGCACAGATTTGGCATCGGCCGGAAAATCTACCGGTGGATTCAAGTCGGTGCGACGATAGATGACCCCGGTATTGGCCGGCGCAGGGCGTAACGTCAGGGTGACTTTCTTGCCGGTATGTAAACCGACACCCGTCGCCTGAACGATACGTTTAAGTGTCCTTTGTTTGATCATCGTATAATCTCGCCAAATTAACTATCCAACCGAGAGTGTATATCACTAACGGTGGGCCAGTTTAGCACAAAGAGCGGAAATCCCCAAATTCCAGCCAATTCTTAGTCAGCTTGCTTACGCAGGAACGCCGGGATATCCAGATAATCTGGCTCTTTCGCCGTTTGCGGCGTTGGGTCATTAACCACTTTCGCGGCCGGTTTTTGCTCCTGAGTCAGAGGAGACATACCGTGCTGCTGGTAACGATCCATTACCGGTTGCTGAGTCTGCTTGTTCGTCACCAGAGTGATTTCAGGGCGCTTGTCCATACCGATACCGGTAGCAACAACCGTTACACGCAGCTCGTCGTTCATTTCCGGGTCAAGGGAGGTACCGATTACCACGGTCGCGTTGTCAGAGGCGAACGCACGGATGGTGTTACCCACGGTTTCGAACTCATCCAGACGCAGGTCAAAGCCAGCGGTGATGTTGACCAGCACGCCACGCGCACCCGACAGATCGATATCTTCCAGCAGCGGAGAAGAGATAGCCATTTCAGCCGCTTCTTCCGCACGGTCTTCACCGCTCGCCACGCCGGAGCCCATCATCGCGTAGCCCATTTCGGACATCACGGTGCGAACGTCAGCAAAGTCAACGTTCATCAGGCCAGGACGGGTAATCAATTCAGCGATACCCTGAACCGCGCCTTTCAGCACGTCGTTTGCTGCGCCAAAGGCATCCAGCAGAGAGATACCGCGACCCAGCACTTTCAGCAGTTTGTCGTTCGGGATGGTGATCAGCGAGTCCACATGCTTGGACAGCTCGGTGATACCCTGCTCCGCGAAGGCCATACGTTTCTTGCCTTCAAAATTGAAAGGCTTGGTCACGACAGCAACGGTCAGGATACCTAAATCTTTAGCCACTTCAGCCACAACAGGTGCTGCGCCGGTACCTGTACCGCCACCCATTCCTGCTGCGATGAAGACCATGTCCGCACCTTCCAGTGCAGCACGCAGCGCTTCACGATCTTCTTCAGCCGCATTGCGACCTACTTCCGGGTTAGCTCCTGCGCCCAGACCTTTGGTGATGCCACCACCGATCTGGATAGTCTGGCCGACTGCCGTCTTACGCAGTGCCTGTGCATCGGTGTTAACCGCAAAGAATTCAACACCTTCAATGCGCTCGCGCACCATATGCTCTACGGCGTTACCGCCGCCGCCACCGACGCCGATGACTTTAATCACCGCGTCGTTGGTCAGTTCCATAGGTTCAAACATAATTTCTCTCTCCGTTGTGCCTGTCGCCCGAGACCGTTAATTCTCTCCGGTCTCTTAAAAAAATTAAAACTCTTTTCGCAGCCAGTTGTTCAGTCGTTTGACCCACGACCCCACTGAGACGCGTTTTTCCACTTCTGCTTCACCACTGAGATGGGATTCTTTCCCGTAGTGGAGCAGGCCCACAGCCGTTGAATAGTAAGGCTCCTGGGCATAATCCGTTAAACCGGTAATATTCAGCGGTGCGCCAATACGCACCTGCGTATGGAACACACGCTGCGCACAGGCCGCAAGACCTTCAATTTGCGCTGCACCGCCGGTTAATACAATCCCCGCCGCAAGATGATGTTTTACGCCCTGCTGGCGAAGCTGTTCCTGTAATTGCAAAATCTCTTCGTTGACCAGGTTGAGCAGCTCGGTATAGCGCGGCTCAATCACCTCTGCCAACGTCTGGCGCTGCAGGCTACGCGGCGGACGGCCGCCCACACTTGGCACTTCAACGCTCTCATCTTTGCCAACGATAGACCCCAGCGCACAACCGTGGCGCACTTTAATCGCTTCTGCATCGCTTGGCGGCGTACCAAACGCGTAGGCAATATCGCTGGTCACCACGTTCCCCGCGTAAGGGATCACTTTGGTGTGGCGCAGGGCACCGCCGGTATACACGGCCATATCCATTGTACCACCACCAATATCGACCACACAGACGCCCAGTTCACGTTCATCTTCGGTCAGCACGGAATAGCTTGCCGCCAGACCGGCGAAAATAAGTTGGTCAACTTTCAGGCCACAACGTTCAACGGCTTTTACGATGTTCTTCGCCATATCGTTGTGACATGTGATCAGGTGCACTTTTGCCTGCATACGCACGCCAGACAGACCAACCGGGTTCTTGATCCCTTCCTGGTAGTCAATCGCGTACTCTTGCGGAATCACGTGCAATACACGGTGCTCATCGCGGACACGCACAGATTTCGCCGTGTGTACTACGTTTTCAACGTCTTCCTGCGTCACTTCTTCTTCAGAAATGGGCACCATGCCGATTTCGTTCTGGCAGCTGATATGCTTACCAGAGAGGGCCAGATAGACAGAGGAAATCTGGCAATCTGCCATTAATTCAGCCTGATCGATGGCGCGCTGCACGCATTTCACCACCGACTCAAGATCGTTTACCCCACCTTTATCCATACCACGGGACGGGCAGCTGCCCACGCCAATGATATTGACCATACCGTCGGGCAGAACTTCCCCTACTAAAGCGGCAACCTTCGCGGTGCCAATCTCCAGTCCAACTACCAGTTTTCTGTCCGTCGCCTTGATCATTGTTGTTCTGCCTGTACCTGTGCCTGATTCTGTTGCTGATTAGGTTCCTCGACCGGAGCCGGTACCCAACCGACTGCTGCGCCTGAGTCATAGCGCAAATCAACGTAGCTTATCCGTTTGCCGTCAGTCTGTGCCTGCTGCTGTAAAACCGGGTAAAGTTCTACAAAACGCGCCAGACGCTTCATCGTGTCGCCGCGGCCAAGGTTGAGCTTAATGCCATTCGTTAAGGTGAGCTGCCACGAACGGCGCGCCGTCATCGCAGCTTCTTTTAACGTAAACCTGTCCTTCGCCAGCACTTGCCCCATCTCGCGAAAACCCTGTAACACTTCGTTTTCGCTGCCTTCAGGACCATACAACATCGGTAAATTTTGCTTGTTGACACGATCGGCCGGGACGCTGAAGGAATTTCCGTCTACGTCAACCATGTGCTGATCATTCCAACGCGCAATGGGCACATATTCAACCAGATGAATCTTCAATTCATCAGGCCATTGCTTTCTTACACTCGCCTGTTTTATCCAGGGCAGACGTTCAATCTGACTCTGGATAATGTTGACATCCTGCGTCATAAAGGTGCCAGGCGACCCCAGTGCCAGAATCGACTGGCGAATATCATCGTTACGCGTGTAGTGGCGTTCACCGGTGACCACCAACTTCGACAGCGGCAACCGCTGCGCATCTTCCATCCAGCCCAGTACCATCCAGCCGCTGATAAACACGGTGCACAGCACCCCGAGCAGGAAAATAATCCCTGCAAGACGCGTTCCATTACTCCGGCGTGAAGAAGAATATTCTTCCTCGTCATCGCGGTTGCGCGTGTTCAATGCAGCCTGAGACATATCAGCCCGCCTGGTCCAGAATACGTACGACTAACTGCGAGAAGCTCATCCCCGCCTGACGCGCGGCCATCGGCACAAGGCTGTGGCTGGTCATGCCTGGAGAAGTATTCGCTTCCAGCAAATAAAATTGCCCATCACTGTCGAGCATCACATCAATGCGTCCCCAGCCACTGCAACCAAGAATATGCCAGGCTTTAAGCACCAGGGACTGTAAATCCGCTTCACGTTCTGCTTCAAGACCTGCAGGGCAGAAATATTGCGTCTCGTCAGAGAGATACTTCGCCTCATAATCATAGAAGACGCCAGCAGGTTGGATGCGAATCGACGGTAAAATTTCTTCACCAAGCATCGCCACGGTAAATTCCGGTCCGCTGAGCCATTTTTCAATCAGAACTTCTTCATCGTGTTGAAATGCCAGCGCTAAAGCAGACGATAAATCGTCAGCTTTATCAACTTTGGACATCCCAACGCTCGACCCTTCACGGCTGGGCTTTACAATAACCGGTAAGCCCAGCTCAGCAATGCGTGCATTAACGCTATCCTGAAGGCCCATTTCAAATTCGCGGCGCGTCAACGCAACCCACGGCGCAACCGGCAAACCCGCCCCCTGCCACAGCAGTTTACTGCGCAGTTTATCCATTGAGAGGGCGGAGGCCATCACGCCGCTGCCGGTGTAGGGCATACCGATGAGATCCAGCAACCCTTGCAGGGTACCGTCTTCTCCCCCACGACCGTGCAGAGCAATAAAGACTTTATCGAAGCCCATTGCTTTCAGCTGCGTTACATCGACCTCTTTCGGATCGACCAGATGTGCATTAACGCCAGCCTCACGCAGGCCCGCCAGTACCGCAGCGCCTGAATTCAGGGAAACCTCGCGCTCGGCGGAGGTGCCGCCAGACAGGACAGCAATCTTATCAGCCATGATGCTCATCCTCCTGAGTTTGCGGCTTCAGTTTGATTTCAGCTAAGGTACGGGCGATTTTGCCGATATTTCCCGCGCCCTGAATCAGAATCAAATCGTTACCTGTCAGTACCGGTGCCAGAATTTCGGCGACCTGAGCAGGATCCGAAACCAAAATAGGGTCTACTTTACCGCGTCCGCGAATGGTTCGACACAGAGAACGGCTGTCCGCACCCGGGATCGGCGTTTCGCCCGCAGAATAAACATCCAGCATCAGCAATGTGTCCACCTGAGACAGCACGCTGGCGAAATCGTCATACAGATCGCGCGTACGCGTAAAACGGTGTGGCTGGAAGATCATCACCAGGTTCTTCTCTGGCCATCCCGCACGTGCGGCCTTGATGGTCGCGTCTACTTCGGTTGGATGGTGGCCATAGTCGTCTACCAGCATGGCAGTACCCGGTTTACCGTTTACCGCATCCAGCGGGAATTCGCCAAGGAAGTCGAAACGACGCCCGGTTCCCTGGAAGCTTTCCAGAGCACGCAGGATCGCATCGTCATCAATGCCTTCTTCTGTTGCGACGGCCACCGCCGCGGCTGCGTTCAGGGCGTTATGACGGCCTGGTGCGTTCAGCGTCACGTGCAGCAGCTCTTTGTCCTGACGCGCCAGGGTGAAATGCCCCTGCGCACCAATTTGTTTGTACTCTTCCACACGAACATCCGCGTCTTCGCTGAAGCCATAGGTGGTGATCTGACGACCAACCCGCGGCAGCAACTCGCGAATGACCGGATCGTCCACACACATTACCGCGCGTCCATAGAACGGCAGGTTATGCAGGAAGTTGATAAAGGTCTGCTTTAAGTTCTCGAAGTCGCCCTGGTAGGTATCCATGTGGTCAGCTTCGATGTTAGTGACAATCGCCACCATCGGCTGCAGATGCAGGAACGACGCATCGCTCTCATCCGCTTCCGCAATCAGATAACGGCTGTGGCCCAGACGCGCATGCACACCTGCTGCTTTTACCAGACCGCCGTTGACGAACGTCGGGTCGAGACCCGCTTCGGCATAAATACTGGAAACCATCGCCGTGGTCGTGGTTTTACCGTGCGTCCCGGCAATCGCAATCCCGTGACGAAAACGCATCAGCTCTGCCAGCATTTCCGCGCGGCGGATCACCGGAATACGCGCTTCATGCGCGGCCACGATTTCCGGGTTATCAGAGGAGATGGCGCTGGATACCACCACCACACTCGCATCGCGCACGTTTTCCGGGCGATGGTTGAAATAGATAGTCGCCCCAAGCGACGCCAGTTGCTGCGTAACAGGGTTTGGCGCCAGGTCAGACCCGCTGATCTGATAGCCTTCGTTAGCTAACACTTCGGCAATACCGCCCATGCCAGCACCACCGATGCCAACAAAGTGAATGTGCCGGACGCGACGCATCTCGGGCACGATTGAACGCAGTTTTGCCAGTTGTTGTGTATTCATTCTCTAAACGCCATCGACTACTTAAAAAATTCGTGCCGCGCAACACGCGCTGCGAGGGTTAAGCCTGGGCTGCCAGGCTCACTTCTTTTGCCACCCGTTCCGTTGCATCAGGAATGGCCGCCGCACGTGCACGTTGCGCCATCTCCATTAATGTTTCCCGGTTCCAGCCCGCCAGGGTGGTGGCGACCGCATCGGCGGTAAATTGTGGCTGCTCGAATATTTTCGCGGCACCGGCTTTTTCAAGCGGCAGCGCATTCCAGTACTGCTGACGATCTTTGTGCTGGAACGGCACAAACAGAGCCGGTAAACCCGCGGCGGCAATTTCACTCACCGTTAATGCACCGGAGCGACAGACCACGACATCGGCCCAGGCGTACGCTGCCGCCATATCGTCGATAAATTCCGTCACTTTGTGCTGCGGCTGACCTTCTGCCGCATAAGCCTGCTCAACGGTCTGCTGAGCGCCTTTTCCGCTTTGATGCCAGATGGTCACGGCATCACCCAGCTTTGCGGCAACCTGCGGCATCGTCTGGTTCAGGATGCGTGCGCCCTGCGATCCACCGACGACCAGCACGCGAACAGGGCCTTCACGGCCAGCCATGCGGGTATCCGGCAACGGCAGCGCCAGCACATCCACACGCACCGGGTTCCCGACGACGTCCGCTTTCGGGAACGCACCAGGAAATGCCTGCATCACTTTGGTGGCGATTTTCGCCAGCCACTTATTGGTCAGTCCGGCAATACCATTCTGCTCATGCAGTACAACGGGAATGCCCAACGACCACGCGGCAAGACCACCCGGACCGGAAACATAACCGCCCATGCCCAGCACCACATCCGGCTGAAAGCGCTTCATGATGCTGCGTGCCTGACGCCATGCGTTGAAAATACGCACCGGCGCCAGAAGCTGGGCCTTAATGCCTTTGCCACGAAGGCCAGAAATACGAATAAAGTCGATCTCAATACCGTGCTTCGGTACCAGGTCGGCCTCCATGCGGTCTGCGGTTCCCAGCCAGCGTACCTGCCAGCCCTGATCCATTAAATGGTGCGCAACCGCCAGCCCCGGGAACACATGTCCACCGGTACCGCCTGCCATCACCATTAACCGCTTCGGTTGATTCATCGTGAACCTCGTGTAAACGCCTGGGCTTTTTCCAGACGCGTTTCATAATCTATACGTAACAACATCATGATGGCCGTCGACATGATCAACAGACTGGAACCACCATAACTGATCAACGGCAACGTCAGGCCCTTGGTCGGCAGCATACCCGCTGCGGCCCCGACGTTAACCAATGCCTGGAAGCTAAACCAGATACCAATTGAACAGGCTAAGAAACCTGAGAAGCGGTGATCGATCTCCAGCGCTTTCCGCCCAATCGACATGGCGCGGAAAGCGACGAAGAATACCATTAATAGCGCTAATACCACACCGATATAACCCAGTTCTTCCGCAATAATGGAGAAGATGAAGTCAGTATGCGCTTCGGGTAAATACTCCAGTTTCTGAACCGAGTTGCCCAGGCCTTGTCCCCAGACTTCACCGCGGCCAAACGCCATGAGTGACTGCGTCAGCTGATAGCCACTGCCAAACGGGTCTTCCCACGGGTTCCAGAACGAGGTCACACGGCGGATACGGTATGGTTCAGCAAGGATCAGCAGGACAACTGCTGAAATACCCATCCCGATAATGGCGATGAACTGCCACAGTTTCGCCCCCGCCAGGAACAGCATCGCCAGCGTCGTCACAAACAGAACCACCACGGTACCGAGGTCAGGCTGCGCCAGCAGTAACACCGCCAGCACCAGAATCACGCCCATCGGTTTCAGGAAGCCGCGAAGGTTGTTACGCACTTCATCTACTTTGCGCACCAGGTAGTTCGCCAGGTAGCAGAACAGGGACAGTTTGGTAAATTCGGCAGGCTGAATACGCAGCGGACCAAAGGCGATCCAGCGCGATGCCCCGTTTACGGAACTCCCCACCACCAGCACGATCAGCAGCATGATGATCGAGGCGATCAGCATCGCGGTACTGTGTCGCTGCCAGAACGCCATTGGCAGACGTAAGGTTATCAGCGCAAGACAGAACGCCAGGATGATGTACAGACCATCACGCTTGGCAAACAGGAAAGGATCGTTCGCCAGTCGCTGCCCGACGGGCATTGATGCTGACGTCACCATAATAAAGCCGACCGCCGCCAGCCCCAGGGTGAGCCAGAAGAGCGTGCGATCGTACATGATCAGGCTGTCGTTATCTTTCTGACGAGAGCCCATCACCCAGCCTTTCAGTGCCGCAAACAACCACACCAGGACACCAAATCCTGGGAAGCGCGGCATTTTCAGGCGAGGGAGAGATAAACGCATCAGCCTAACTCCTTCGCCAGGCGGGTAAAGAGATCACCACGCTGTTCGAAATTCTTGAATTGATCGAGGCTGGCGCATGCCGGAGAGAGCAGCACCATATCGCCCGGCTTCACGCGAGGAGCAATCAGGCGCATTGCCTGTTCCATGGTTTCGGTCTGCTCGGCGATCTCAGGACGCAATTCCGCCAGTTCCCTGCCATCACGACCAAAGCAGTAGAGACGGATGTTATCGCCGGAAAGATACTGCTTCAGGGAGGTGAAATCGGCGGACTTACCGTCGCCACCCAGCAGCAGATGCAGAGTACCTTCCACCTGCAAACCATTCAGCGCGGCCTCTGTACTGCCTACGTTGGTGGCTTTGGAATCATTGATCCAGCGTACGCCGTTATGCTCCAGCGCCAGCTGGAAACGGTGCGCCAGTCCGGTAAAGGTGGTTAGCGCCTGCAGGCTGGAGGAGCGTGGCAAACCGACGGCATCCGCCAGCGCCAGCGCCGCCAGCGCATTGGTGTAGTTATGCTGACCGGAAAGCTTCATCTCCTTCACGTTCAGCACTTTCTCACCTTTCACCCGCAGCCAGGTTTCACCCAGCTGACGGTTCAGATGATAATCCCCCATGGTGATACCAAAGCTGATGCAGCGGTCATCGGCACCGCGTACCGGCATGGTCAGGGCATCATCTGCGTTAACGACGCAGACTTTGGCATTTTCATAAATACGCAGTTTGGCTGCGCGATACTGCTGTAGACCAAATGGATACCTGTCCATATGATCTTCGGTCACGTTCAGGATTGTGGCCGCGGCCGCATGCAGGCTGGAGGTGGTTTCCAGCTGGAAGCTGGAGAGTTCCAGCACGTACAGCTCACAGCCTTTGTCCAGCAGCATCAGCGCCGGCAAGCCAATGTTGCCGCCAACGCCGACATTTTTGCCCGCCGCTTTCGCCATCTCACCCACCAGGGTAGTGACGGTGCTTTTTCCGTTAGAGCCGGTAATGGCGATAACAGGCGCCTGCGCTTCGCGGCAGAACAGCTCGATATCACCGACAATCTCAACGCCCGCATCGGCTGCGGCGCTCAGTGAAGGGTGCGCCAGCGCCATACCGGGGCTGGCCACAATCAGATCGGCTGCCAGCAGCCAGTCATCATTCAGACCACCAAGGTGGCGTTCAACCTGTTCCGGCAGTTTGTCCAGACCCGGCGGAGAAACACGCGTATCCATCACCCGCGGCGTCACGCCGCGCGCAAGGAAAAAGTCCACGCAGGACAGGCCAGTAAGGCCCAACCCGATGATAACGACTTTTTTGCCCTGGTAATCTGCCATGATTAACGTACCTTCAGCGTTGCCAGGCCAATCAGCACCAGCATCAGCGAAATAATCCAGAAGCGCACGATGACGCGCGGCTCTGGCCAGCCTTTCAGTTCATAGTGATGGTGAATCGGTGCCATACGGAAGATGCGCTGGCCGCGCAGCTTAAAGGAACCGACCTGCAGGATCACCGACAGGGTCTCAACCACAAATACCCCGCCCATGATCACCAGCAGGAACTCCTGGCGCAGCAGCACGGCAATAATGCCCAGCGCGCCGCCCAGAGCCAGTGAACCGACGTCACCCATAAAGACCTGGGCCGGATAGGTGTTGAACCACAGGAAGCCCAGCCCCGCCCCGACAATGGCCGTACAGACGATCACCAGCTCGCCCGCGTGACGCAGATAAGGAATGTGCAGATAGTTGGCAAAGTTCATGTTGCCGGTCGCCCACGCCACCAGCGCGAAACCTGCGGCCACGAAGACCGTTGGCATAATGGCCAGGCCATCCAGACCATCGGTCAGGTTCACCGCGTTACCGGTGCCCACAATCACGAAGTACGCCAGCAGAATGTAGAACAGCCCCAGTTGCGGCATGACGTCTTTAAAGAACGGCACCACCAGCTCGGTAGCGGGAGTATCTTTTCCGGCCAGATACAGCGCGAAGGCCACGCCCAGCGCAATTACCGACATCCAGAAATATTTCCAGCGGGCGATCAGACCTTTCGTGTCTTTACGTACCACTTTGCGGTAATCATCAACAAATCCAATGATTCCGTAGCCCACCAGCACAGTCAGCACACACCAGACGTACGGGTTGGATGGATAGGCCCACAGCAGCACGGAAACCACGATCGCGGTCAGGATCATAATCCCGCCCATGGTTGGCGTACCGCGCTTGCTGAAGTGCGATTCCGGACCATCGTTACGCACAACCTGGCCGAAAGAGAGTTTTTGCAGACGGGCAATCATGCGCGGGCCCATCCACAACGAGATGAACAGCGCAGTCAGCAGGCTGACGATGGCGCGAAACGTCAGATAGGAAAAGACGTTAAAGCCTGAGTAATATTTGACCAAATGTTCGGCCAGCCAAACTAACATGTCCCGTTCTCCTGTAATGCGTGCACTACCTCTTCCATGGCGGCACTACGTGAACCTTTCACTAACACAGTCACAATTTGTTTTTCAGCAATCAACGTCTTCAGACGTTCAATCAGTGCGGCTTTATCGGCAAAATGTTCGCCAACACCGCTGGCATGGCTAATCGCCTGGCTCAGTTTTCCTGCGCTCAGTACGCAATCCAGCCCGGCCGCTTTCGCGGCTTCACCCACCTGGGTATGACAGGCTTCGCTCTCATCGCCCAGCTCGGCCATATCGCCAACCACCATCACGCGATAGCCTGGCATTTCGGACAACACCTGTACGGCTGCCGTCATCGAACCGACGTTCGCGTTGTAGGAGTCATCCAGCAGCAGTTTGTTTTCTGCAAGCTGGACTGGGAACAGACGTCCCGGTACGGCTTTTAAATTCGCAAGGCCAGTTTTGATCGCGTCATGTGTCGCGCCGACGGCCATCGACAGCGCCGCGGCAGCAAGCGCATTGGCGATGTTATGGCGACCCGGCAGCGGCAGCAGAACCTCAATGCCTCCCGTTGGGGTATTGAGCGTGAATTCCGTACCATGCGAGGTCACATGGATATGGGTCGCGGTAAAATCACTGTCTGCCGCATTAGGCGAGAAGCGCCACGTCTTACGTGAACCGATGATGCTCTGCCAGTTCAACCAGTCGTTATTATCGGCATTCATAATGGCGATACCGTTATCCGGCAGGCCGGTATAGATCTCACCTTTGGCTTTCGCCACGCCTTCAAGTGAACCGAAACCTTCCAGATGCGCGGCGGCCAGGTTGTTCACCAGCGCAGCCTCCGGACGCGTCAGGCTGACCGTCCAGGCAATTTCACCCTGGTGGTTTGCCCCTAATTCAATCACCGCAAAGTCATGCTCTTTGGTGAGGCGAAGCAATGTCATCGGCACGCCGATGTCATTATTTAGATTGCCTGCGGTGTAAAGCGTGTTACCGCACTGACTGAGGATCGCCGCCGTCATCTCTTTTAGTGACGTTTTGCCCGAAGACCCCGTCAGAGCAACAACGCGAGCTGGCACCTGCTGACGAACCCATGCTGCCAGCTCACCGAAGGCAAGGCGCGTATCCTTCACCACAATCTGCGGTAAATCGATATCGAGTTTGCGGTTCACCAGCAGCGCACCCGCACCATTCTCTTTCGCCTGTTCAGCAAAATCGTGGGCGTCAAAACGTTCGCCCTTCAGCGCCACAAACAGGCACCCGGCGGTCACTTTGCGGGTATCTGTCGTCACGGCGTCGATGGTCAGATCCTGACCATGCAGCGTACCCTGCAGGAGGGTTGCCGCCTTGCCGAGCGTTAAGCTGATCATGCCACCACTCCCAACAGACGCGCTGCCGTTACACGGTCCGAATAGTCCAGTCGACGATTGCCAACAATCTGATAATCTTCATGGCCTTTACCCGCCAGGAGCACGACGTCGTTCTCTTGCGCCTGCATGATGGCGTTGGTCACGGCTTCCGCACGGCCTTCCACCACGCGGGCACGTCCTGCGTCCAGCATACCGGCCAGGATATCGTTGATAATGGCGCGCGGCTCTTCAGTACGCGGGTTGTCATCGGTCACAACCGGAATATCCGCGAACTGTTCGGCGATGGCACCCATCAACGGACGCTTGCCCTTGTCGCGATCGCCCCCACAGCCAAACACACACCAGAGCTTACCGGCGCAGTGCAGACGTGCCGCTTCAAGCGCTTTTTCCAGCGCATCCGGCGTGTGGGCATAATCGACAACAACGGTCGGTTTACCTGGTGCACTGAACACTTCCATACGGCCACAGACGGGCTGCAGACGCTCTGCGGTGTTGAGCAGTTCGGCCATCGGATAGCCCAACGCCAGCAGCGTTGCCAGCGCCAGCAGGAGGTTGCTGACGTTAAACGCCCCCATCAGGCGGCTTTCAATTTCGCCTTCACCCCAGGAAGAGGCAAAGCGAATCGTCGCGCCGCTGTCGTGATAATTAACCTCAACCGCCTTCAGCCAGCGGCCATGGCAGTTCGGATTGATATGGTCTTCCATCGACACCGCAACCGCATCCGGCAGCTTCGCAAGCCAGCGGCGCCCCACTTCGTCATCAGCGTTGATGATGGCCTGTCCATAGTGATGCGTGGAGAAGAGCAGCCATTTCGCGGCCTCGTAATGCTCCATATCACCATGATAATCAAGATGATCGCGACTCAGGTTCGTGAACACGGAGGCGGCAAATTTCAACGCCGCCACACGATGCTGTACCAGACCATGAGAGGAGACTTCCATCGCGGCAAAGGTCGCACCCTGCCCTGCCAGACCGGCAATCACATGTTGTACGTCAACCGCGGAGCCGGTGGTGTTTTCCGTCGGGCTCACTTTACCCAGCAGCCCATTCCCCACGGTGCCCATTACGGCGCCGGTTTCTCCCAGCAGTTGCGCCCATTGCGCCATCAATTGGGTGGTCGTCGTTTTACCGTTAGTGCCCGTCACGCCCACCAGACGCAGCTGGTCTGAAGGCTCGTTATAAAAACGTCCCGCCAGTGCGGAGAGTCGCTCATTCAACTGGCTAAGGTAGATAACCGGCACACCGTGCATTTCACGGATTTCACCGTCGGTTGCCTCATCTTTAGCCTCAGCAATAATGGCAGCTACACCTTGCGCAATCGCCTGCGGGATATATCGACGCCCGTCCGCCTGATGACCAACTACAGCCACAAAAAGATCGCCGGAAGCAGCCACACGGCTGTCCAGTACCATCTCCCGTAGCGCTCGCTCAGGTGCGTTTGGCACCCACGGAGCGAGAAGGTCGCGCAAATTACGATCTGCCACCTGTACCCTCGCCTTGATTAATTACAAATTCACTTTTTTCGCCCGTTGCCAGCGCGTCCGGTTCAACGTTCATGGTGCGTAATACGCCGCCCATAATGGCGCCGAACACAGGCGCTGAAACGGCGCCGCCGTAGTATTTACCCGCCTGTGGATCGTTAATGACGACCACCAGCGCAAAACGCGGATTGCTTGCAGGCGCAACGCCTGCGGTATAGGCAATGTATTTGTTGATGTAGCGGCCATCTGGCCCCACTTTTTTCGCCGTACCGGTTTTAATGGCGATGCGATAGCCTTTGATCGCCGCCTTCACGCCGCCACCGCCAGGTAGCGCCACACTTTCCATCATATGCACAACGGTACGAACGATAGATTCCGGGAAGATACGCTCGCCCGGAACCGGTGGATCAACTTTGGTAATCGACAGTGGGCGATAGACGCCATAGCTGCCAATCGTTGCGTAGACTCGCGCTAACTGTAACGGGGTTACCATTAGCCCGTAGCCGAAAGAGAAGGTGGCCCTCTCTATGTCAGACCACCGTTGTTTTTGAGGATATAAGCCACTGCGTTCTCCGACCAACCCCAAATTGGTCGCCTTTCCTAGCCCAAAACGTGAGTAAGTCTCTACTAACGCTGAGGACGGCATCGCTAACGCCAGCTTTGAAACACCGACGTTACTCGACTTCTGTAATACCCCGGTCAGGGTCAATTCGCTGTAGCGCGCCACGTCTTTAATCTCGTGGCCGTTGATTCGGTAAGGGATCGTGTTCAGAACCGTGTTCTCATTGACGATGCCGCGTTGCAGCGCCGTCATCACCACCATCGGCTTCACCGTGGAGCCAGGTTCGAACACGTCGGTAATGGCCCGGTTACGCATTGCATCTTTGGCGGTACCGGTAAAGTTGTTCGGGTTGTAGGACGGGCTGTTGGCCATCGCCAGCACTTCGCCAGTGCTGACATCCACCAGCACGGCGCTGCCCGACTCCGCCTTGTTAAAGGCCACGGCATTGTTCAGCTCGCGATACACCAGCGCCTGCAGGCGTTCATCAATGCTCAACGCCAGGTTATGCGCGGCCTGGCTGTCTGTGGAAGAGATATCTTCAATCACGCGACCATAGCGGTCTTTACGCACGATTCGCTCACCCGGCTGACCGGTAAGCCACTTATCGAAGCTTTTTTCAACCCCTTCAATCCCCTGGCTGTCGACGTTGGTAAAGCCAATGAGGTGAGCGGTTACTTCGCCGGAAGGGTAGTAACGGCGAGACTCTTCGCGAAGATGGATACCCGGGAGCTTCAGTTTTCTGATGTAATCGGCCATGTCAGGGTTAACCTGACGCGCCAGATAGATAAAGCGCCCTTTCGGGTTGGCATTAACGCGGGAGGCAAGCTGATCCAGCGGCATTTTCAGGGCGTCAGACAGCGCTTTCCAGCGGTTGTCTAGCGTGATACCACCGGCATCGTGCAGCTCTTTCGGATCGGCCCAGATCGCCTTCACCGGTACGCTCACCGCCAGCGGACGACCGGAACGATCGGTGATCATCCCGCGAGATGTGGAGACTTCCTGTACGCGCAGAGAGCGCATATCGCCCTGGCGCACCAGCATGTCAGGCGCGATGATTTGTAGCCACGCCACACGTCCCAGCAGGAAGCCCAGCGCGAGTAAAATGCAGCCGCAAAGCAACGCAAAACGCCAACTGATAAAGTTGGCCTGTTCTTCCTGACGTTTTGGTTTTAGCGTTTTTGCCGCTGCTCTCATGCGTCGCGTTTTCCCTTATTTTTGTACTACGATATTTTCCTGGGAAGGATCAACATGCTGCAATTGCAGCTTTTCTGTTGCGATCCGCTCGACCCGGCTGTGATCGCCGAGGGCGTTTTCTTCAAGGATCAGGTTTCGCCATTCAATATCCAGCGCATCGCGTTCCAGTACCATCTGCTCGCGTTGCGCAGTCAATAAACGTGTGTGGTGGGCTGTCGTCACCACCGTTACTGCCGTCACAATGATGCAAATGAACAAGCAGAGTGGCAGCTTCCCAAACCGCAAAAGATCGTCGCCGATCACGCCAGGCAAGGCATGGCGCTCGTTGCTTCCTAACGAATCCTTAACTTTGCTTAGGGTCTCTGTCACTCTGCCGATCATGCGTTCGTCCTCTCTGCAATACGCAGCACTGAACTACGGGCGCGTGGATTCTCTGCCACCTCTTCTTCGCCCGGCATCAACTTGCCTAATGCTCGCAACTGACGGCCACCCAGCTTCCTGAGTTGTTCTTCCGTCATCGGCAGCCCTGCTGGCACCTGTGGACCGCGGCTTTGTTCACGCATAAAGCGTTTCACAATACGGTCCTCCAGCGAATGGAAGCTGATGATGGACAACCGCCCTCCCGGGGCCAGCACGTCGAGCGAGCTTTTTAGCGCCAGCTCTATTTCCTCCAGTTCACTGTTTACCCAGATGCGAACCGCCTGGAAGGTACGGGTCGCGGGGTGTTTGTGTTTATCCTTCACCGGTGTTGCCGCCGCAATCACCTCAGCCAGCTCTTTCGTGCGGGTCATCGGCTCAATACGATTGCGCTCAACAATGGCGCGCGCGATGCGCTTGCCAAAACGTTCTTCGCCAAAGGTTTTAATCACCCAGGCGATATCTGCTTCATCTGCGGTCTGTAACCACTCGGCGGCAGACTGACCGCGCGTGGGATCCATGCGCATGTCCAGCGGGCCGTCGCGCATAAAGGAGAAGCCGCGTTCAGCATCATCAAGTTGGGGTGAAGAGACGCCAAGATCGAGAAGAATCCCGTCGATCTTGCCCGTCAGGCCGCGCTCAGCTACGTAATCCGCCAGCGCAGAGAAAGGTCCATGCACGATGGAAAAGCGTGGGTCATCGATGGTTTGCGCAACAGCAATCGCCTGCGGATCGCGATCAATTGCCAGCAGACGTCCTTCCGCTCCAAGCTGGGAGAGGATCAAACGCGAGTGGCCACCGCGACCAAAAGTGCCATCAATGTAGATGCCGTCCGGACGAATATTCAGGCCGTTGACGGCCTCATCCAGCAACACCGTTGTATGTTTATAATTTTCCATCATATTTATAGAGACAAGTCCTGCAGCCGTTCCGACAAGGTAGCGGAATCAGACTGCTCAGCGTCGATATCTTCCTTGACCTGTTGATACCAGGTCGTTTCGTCCCACAGTTCAAACTTGTTGAACTGACCGACCAGCATCACTTCTTTGGTCAGACCGGCATGCTGCCGCAGCACAGGCGCAATCAGTAATCGCCCAGCACTATCCATCTGACACTCACTGGCATGCCCCAATAACAACCGCTGCACGCGGCGTTCCTGTGGGTTCATGCTCGACAGTCGCGACAGCTTTTGCTCAATAATTTCCCATTCAGGTAAAGGGTAAAGCAGCAGGCAGGGGGAGTTGATGTCAATGGTGCAAACCAGTTGACCCGAAGCGTTCTCGATCAGCTGGTCGCGGTATCGGGTTGGTACCGATAAACGCCCCTTACTGTCGAGATTGACTAACGTTGCTCCACGGAACATGCCAGTCTCACCCCTCCTCACCACTTTAACCCACAAATTCCCACCTAAAGGAGTTTACGGAGCGAGGGAAAAGCTTGTCAAGCCAGGACTCTCTCTATACGAACCCGAAAGGGCTCTATTTACAGAGATAAACAGTCCTGGTTAATAACTGCACAACTGGCGAGGCAAAATTAACGTTATGAATATTTGTAAGAAAAAAACCGAATATGCACACTAGCGTTAAGGCTCACTCAATATCATCGCATCGAAATATAAAGTGTCAGTTTGCGACGCGGGCAGCATTTTAAGACATATTCACAGGGGATAACAGCGCCACATTCACCACAATGCGCAATGAACGAACCGACTGGCAGGCAAGCACGCTGGAGCAGGGGAAAAACGTCTGAATATTCATCGACCGGGCAGCTTTGTAACAAAACAATACAAAGACAGGCTTTATAAATCGTATAAATGTTCTTTCAAAGGCATTTTAAAACGCCTGAAAGAATAAAAAAAATAGCAGGTTCTGATTCCTAAGGAATCGTCCTAATTTTCTCCGGGAATTATTTGACCGAATTATCCAGTAAAAAGAGGGGACAGTTTTCGCTGCCCCGTCTCATTTCATTAATGGCGGCTTAAAATTCCGCGACGGTAGAGATTACGTTTGATGCGCGTCAGCCCCGGCTTCGGTTTACGTGGTTCATCAAGGCTCGCGAGAACGATCTCCAGCACGCGCTCCGCCACATCACGATGGCGCTGCGCGACGGCCAGGACCGGACATTGCAGGAAGTCGAGCAGTTCGTTATCACCGAAGGTGGCGATAGCGAGATCGGAAGGCAGCTTACCATCCCGACGCAAAGTGACATCCATCACCCCCTGCAGCAACGCAAATGAAGTGGTGAACAGCGCCTGAGGCATCGGGTGCGTCTCCAGCCATTTCTCGAACAGCTGCGCAGCGGCTTCGCGTTCATAACTGTTGGCATAAAGGTAGTGAACCTCGCGCGGGTCGTCTTTCCAAGCCGTTCTGAAGCCTTGCTCACGCAGGAAACTCACAGAGAGCTCAGGCAACGCCCCAAGATAGAGCACGGTTTCAGCCGGGAAGGTTCTCAGCTCTGCGGCCAGCATTTCCGCGTCATCCTGATCGGCACCAACGACACTGGTAAAATGCTCTCTGTCCAGGGCGCGATCCAGTGCAACGATTGGGAACGGATCGTTCGCCCAGCGTTGATAGAAGGGATGCTCGGGTGGCAAGGAGGTCGAAACGATGATCGCATCAACCTGACGCTGGAGCAGATGCTCAATACAGCGCATTTCGTTATCAGGCTGATCTTCAGAGCAGGCAATCAGGAGCTGATAGCCACGCTGGCGAGCCTGACGTTCAAGATAGTTAGCGATGCGGGTGTAGCTGGTGTTTTCCAGATCGGGGATCACCAGACCAATCGATCGGGTGCGCCCGGCACGTAATCCCGCTGCGACAGCATTCGGGTGGTAGTTGTGCTCACGAACCACCGCCATGACTTTCTCAACGGTTTTGTCGCTGACACGGTACTGCTTTGCTTTACCGTTAATCACATAGCTGGCCGTAGTTCGTGACACGCCGGCTAGCCGGGCGATTTCATCCAGTTTCACAATTGCCCCTTAAAAAAAGAAAAGAGTCCATGGCCCTGTCAAGGTTATGGTTAAATCTTTTAACATCTAAACGCAGAATAGCTTTCGCGGCAACCGCTTTTATCTGTGTTATCGGCGTATTACGCAAAAAAAAGCCCGGCTTTGGTGACCGGGCTGAAAGAGGCGAACCTTATTGCCTGCTAACGCATGATTTTCTCGCCGCGCGAAAGACCGACAACGCCCGACCGCGCAACTTCAACAATTTTTGCCACATCCCTTACGGACGCCAGGAATGCGTCCAGCTTGTCACTCGTTCCCACCAGCTGAACCGTATATAAAGAAGGGGTAACGTCAATAATCTGCCCACGGAAGATATCCGCGTTGCGTTTAACCTCTTCACGGCCGTAACCACTGGCCTGAATTTTCACCAGCATGACCTCACGTTCTACATAGGCCCCCTGCCCCAGTTCGCTCACGCGCAGAACATCGACAAGTTTGTGTAACTGTTTCTCGATCTGCTCAAGCACCTTGGCGTCGCCGACGGTCTGAATCGTCATGCGCGACAGCGTAGGATCCTCGGTAGGGGCAACGGTCAGGCTCTCAATGTTGTAGCCGCGTTGTGCAAAGAGTCCAATAACGCGTGACAGTGCGCCAGACTCGTTTTCCAGTAATACAGATAATATCCGGCGCATATCAGGTTCTCTCCGTTTTACTTAACCACATTTCGTCCATACCACCACCGCGAATATGCATCGGATAAACGTGCTCTGTGCCATCAACAATGACATCCATGAAAACAAGGCGGTTATTTTTGACGTGTTCAAGCGCTTCAGCAAGTTTCGCTTCCAGCTCTGCCGGCTCGGTCACCCGCATCCCGACATGACCATAGGCTTCGGCCAGACGAACAAAATCCGGCAGCGATTTCATGTAGGAGTGAGAATGGCGGCCAGAGTAGATCATATCCTGCCACTGCTTCACCATACCGAGATAACCGTTATTCAGGTTCAGAACCAGAACCGGCAGTTCATATTGCAACGCGGTGGAGAGTTCCTGGATATTCATCTGAATGCTGCCGTCTCCTGTCACGCAAACGACGGTTTCATTCGGCAGCGCAAGCTTCACCCCCAGTGCGGCAGGTAACCCAAAGCCCATTGTCCCCAGACCACCAGAGTTGATCCAGTGACGTGGTTTATCAAACGGATAATAAAGCGCGGCAAACATCTGATGCTGACCTACATCTGAGGTGACATAGGCTTCACCTTTCGTCAGACGCCAGAGGGTTTCGATCACCGCCTGCGGCTTAATGTTTTCGCTTTGGGTATCGTATTTCAGACACTGACGTGCTCGCCACTGCTCGATCTGTTGCCACCAGTCGCGGATCTCATCCAACGGTTGTGAAGGGGTTTCCTGCGATAGCAGATCCAGCATTTGCTCCAGAACCTGTCGCGCATCCCCAACGATCGGCACATCCGCCGGTACCGTTTTCGAAATAGACGTAGGATCGATATCAATATGCAGCACGGTGGCGTTCGGGCAGTACTTCGCCAGATTGTTGGTCGTGCGATCGTCAAAGCGCACGCCAACGGCAAAGATCACATCCGAATGATGCATCGTCATGTTGGCTTCATAGGTACCGTGCATGCCCAACATACCCAGAGCCTGGCGGTGCGTTGCCGGGAAGGCGCCCAGTCCCATCAGTGACGAGGCGACAGGAAGATTCAATTTTTCGATCAGCTCACGCAGTTGCGCTTCACAGGCTGAGTTAACCGCGCCGCCGCCGACATAGACCACCGGCTTTTTCGCAGCCAGAAGCGTGTGTAACGCACGTTTGATCTGGCCTTTGTGGCCCTGTGTCGTTGGGTTGTAGGAGCGCATGCTTACCGTTTCCGGCCAGACATACGGCAGCTTGTTTGCCGGGTTAAGAATATCTTTAGGCAGGTCGACCACCACAGGACCAGGACGCCCACTGGCTGCCAGCCAGAAGGCTTTTTTCAGTACGCCGGGAATGTCTTCGGTTTGCTTCACCAGGAAACTGTGCTTCACAACGGGGCGTGAAATCCCCACCATGTCGCACTCCTGAAATGCATCGTAGCCAATCAGTGACGTTGCGACCTGCCCGGATAGAATGACCAGCGGGATGGAGTCCATATAGGCTGTCGCAATGCCGGTAATTGCATTCGTCGCGCCGGGGCCGGAGGTGACCAATACCACGCCCACTTCACCCGTCGCACGCGCCAACCCGTCAGCCATGTGCACTGCCGCCTGCTCGTGGCGCACCAAAACATGGTCAATGCCGCCTACCGTATGAAGCGCATCATAAATATCCAGAACTGCGCCTCCAGGGTAGCCGAACACCTGCTTCACGCCCTGATCGATTAACGATCGGACGACCATTTCCGCGCCAGACAACATCTCCATGCTTTGCCTCCAGGCATTTTGTTATAGACGGACTGCAGAATTCATTTCCACACCGTCTTACGATCGTGATGAACCAATCTTATATATTGCAGAGTGATCGTTACCTTAACCGCTCGTTTTGAGGCAGGCAATTAGCAAACAGGACGCGGCAAACGGGGTCAGAAGCACAAAAAGCAGCGTTACAGGGAGGATATGGTTAATTCCACTGTAATTCGTTCGTGAGGTGATAAATCATCGCTGAAAAGCGCAACCTTTCAGGAAATCATCTATTTTTGCGAGGCTGGCAGCAGCCAGAAAAAATAACAACAGCACAAAATACCGCAAATGAAAAAATACACAGGATAAACCACACACGCCGATGTGATTTATCCTGACGCGCTTATCGGCGGCAAATGCTAATAAGCAATTCTTCCATCCACTGATGACCTTTATCCCGGCCTGCGGCTTCATGCCAGGAAAGATAACAGGTACGGCTATTGAGCTTGAGCGGCAACGGCAGAATTTGCAGATTTAAGGGTTCCGAAAACTCCTCTGCCAGCCAACGCGGGGCAATAGCGACCAGATGGGTCTGGGAAACCACATTTAAGACGCTGACCATGGCCATTCCCTGATAAGCCACGCTCGCCTGTTTATCCGCAGTGTCATACCACGGCAGACTAAATGAGGCGTATCGGTCGAGGGCAACAACAGCGTGCTGCTCGTTATAAACATCACTTTCGCGCAGCGGCATATTCATTCGTGGATGTTTTTTGCTGGCGACCAGTACCATTTCATCTTTAAACAGCGGCACACAGGAAAATTCCGGACGACGGAACTCTTCGTATCCCAGAACGAATTCTGTTTCCTGATATCGAAGCTGATGTTCTGTGTTCTGATTAAGAGAAGATTTAAATACCAGCTGAATATTGGGCGCAATTTCTTCCACTTTATTGTAGATCACGGACGTCAAATAATTATCTAACGGGCTACATACACAAAGATGGAAAACACGCTCACTGCTTAAGGGCTCAAAACCCGATCCCGGCAGCTCATTTTGCACCAACTGTAACGCCTGGCGGATAGAGCCAAACAGCTGAAATGCACGCGCCGTGGGTTGAATCCCCCTGCCATAACGAACAAACAATTCGTCATTAAACATCACTTTAAGCCGGGATACCGCATTGCTGACGGCAGGCTGCGACATCCCCAGAGACTGCGCTGCCCGCGTGATATTCTGTTCCTGCATCACCGCGTCAAACACGGTCAACAGATTGAGATCCACGGTGCGTAACTGAGGTTTAACCCCATTATAACCCTGAGGTTGATTAATATTATTTTCTGGCACTCCTGGCTCCACTGTCACGCTAAACTCCCTTTGCCAAATTACAGTAATAATTTCGAAAAATATGATTTACCATGCAGATACAACCAGCGAAAGAGAATTGTTTAAAATTCGGAAAATATAAAGAGCGCATCATCAAAAGGGTGACTTCGCCCAGGTCATTGATGGTGAGATGAAATTCGGCATAAATGATATCAATGACATTATGGTTTGCATGAAACCATAATCAAGACAAATACACAATCGCCCTTCGGTTAATGATAACTTAAGTATTATTAAACTATTCACGTGAGCCATGCCAAACAATTAACAAACTCGCATCATTGCTCACGCTTTATTTACTGCAATTTTATTTGCAGCACTAATAAATCAATGAAATTAAAAACAATTCTTCTCAGGACTCATTCATTACAGACGTATGTTGAATTGATACTAATTATATTTAAATCGTTCCGGAGATGAATCTCCAGTCCAAAAATAGACTTTTCAAAAGGCATGAAAGTTAAAAACCAGCACAATTAGCTAAATCAAATTCTCTGGAGCGCCGTGCGAACGGGGACGTTTTTGTTGTCAGGGGTTGACATCAACCCCCATATCCAGTACCACTAAAAGCATATTGAATTTAACGGAGCACGATTCATGATTCGCACCATTCGTTTCACCGGTCTACTACTACTAAACGCATCCTCTGTGCGCGGTAGACTGGCGGGCGAAATTCAGCGTTGAATCGTCACCAGTAAGACTAAAAACCCGCGCCACTGCGCGGGTTTTTTTATGCTCGTAGCAAGGCGCCCTAAGACTGACAAGGACCTAACCCATGAGCCAGCAAGTCATTATTTTTGATACCACTTTACGTGACGGTGAACAGGCATTACAGGCGAGCCTGAGTGTGAAAGAGAAGCTGCAGATTGCGCTGGCTCTCGAACGTATGGGTGTCGACGTGATGGAGGTGGGTTTCCCGGTCTCTTCTCCGGGTGATTTCGAATCGGTACAGACCATCGCCCGTACCATCAAAAACAGCCGCGTCTGTGGTCTGGCACGCTGCGTTGAGAAAGATATCGACGTTGCCGCCGAGTCACTGAAAGTGGCTGAAGCATTCCGTATTCATACTTTTATTGCCACCTCCCCCATGCATATTGCCACCAAGTTGCGCAGCACCCTCGACGAGGTGATTGAGCGCGCGGTCTACATGGTCAAACGCGCGCGCAACTATACGGATGATGTTGAATTCTCATGTGAAGACGCAGGCCGCACGCCAATTGAGGATCTGGCACGCGTGGTGGAAGCCGCCATTAATGCCGGGGCCAAAACCATCAACATCCCGGACACCGTCGGCTACACCATGCCGTTTGAGTTCTCCAACATCATTACTGGCTTGTATGATCGTGTGCCAAACATTGATAAGGCAATTATCTCTGTTCATACCCACGACGATTTAGGCCTGGCCGTCGGGAACGCCATCGCCGCTGTTCACGCCGGTGCCCGTCAGGTAGAAGGTGCGATGAACGGTATCGGGGAACGCGCAGGCAACTGTTCTCTGGAAGAAGTGATCATGGCGATCAAAGTGCGCAAAGACATCATGAACGTGCACACCCGCATCAATCACAATGAAATCTGGCGTACCAGCCAGACCGTCAGCCAGATTTGCAACATGCCGATCCCCGCTAACAAGGCGATTGTCGGTACCGGCGCATTCGCGCACTCTTCCGGTATCCACCAGGATGGCGTACTGAAAAACCGCGAAAACTACGAAATCATGACCCCGGAATCGATCGGTCTGAACCAGGTTCAGTTGAATCTGACCTCCCGCTCCGGCCGTGCGGCAGTGAAACATCGTATGGAAGAGATGGGTTACAAGGACAGCGATTACAACATGGATCAGTTGTACGACGCGTTCCTGAAGCTGGCCGACAAAAAAGGTCAGGTGTTCGACTACGACCTGGAAGCACTGGCCTTCATTAATAAACAGCAGGAAGAGCCAGAGCATTTCCGTCTGGATTACTTCAGCGTGCAGTCCGGCTCCAGCGATATCGCCACGGCATCCATCAAGCTGGCCTGCGGGGATGAGATAAAAGCGGAAGCGGCAAACGGCAATGGTCCTGTCGATGCTATCTACCAGGCGATTAACCGCGTCACCGAATACGACGTGGAGCTGGTCAAATATGACCTGACGGCCAAAGGCCATGGCAAAGATGCACTCGGTCAGGTGGATATCGTGGTCAATTATAACGGCCGTCGCTTCCACGGCGTGGGTCTGGCGACCGATATCGTCGAATCCTCTGCGAAAGCGATGGTGCATGTCCTGAACAATATCTGGCGCGCCGCTGAAGTCGAAAAAGAGTTGCAACGCAAAGCTCAGAATAAAGAGAACAACAAGGAAACCGTGTAATGTCGAAGAATTACCATATTGCTGTGTTGCCGGGTGACGGTATTGGCCCGGAAGTGATGGCACAGGCGCTGAAAGTACTGGAAGCCGTTCGCTCGCGTTTTGCGATGAAAATTACCACCAGCCACTACGACGTGGGCGGTATTGCTATCGATAATCACGGTACGCCGCTGCCAAAAGCAACGGTAGAGGGTTGCGAGAACGCCGATGCCGTCCTGTTTGGTTCCGTGGGTGGCCCGAAATGGGAACACCTGCCACCCGCAGAGCAGCCAGAGCGCGGCGCGTTGCTGCCGCTGCGTAAACATTTCAAGCTGTTCAGTAACCTGCGTCCGGCAAAGCTGTATCAGGGTCTGGAAGAGTTCTGCCCGCTGCGCGCGGATATCGCCGCTAACGGCTTCGACATTCTGTGCGTGCGTGAACTGACCGGCGGGATCTATTTCGGCCAGCCAAAAGGCCGTGAAGGCAGCGGCCAGCATGAAAAAGCGTTCGACACCGAGGTCTATCACCGTTTCGAAATTGAACGTATCGCCCATATCGCTTTTGAGTCAGCACGCAAACGCCGCCATAAAGTGACCTCTATCGACAAAGCGAATGTGCTGCAGTCTTCCATCTTATGGCGTGAGATCGTCAGCGAAGTTGCTAAGCATTATCCTGACGTTGAGCTGTCGCATATGTACATCGATAACGCGACAATGCAGCTGATTAAAGATCCGTCCCAGTTTGACGTGCTGCTGTGCTCCAACCTGTTCGGCGATATCCTCTCGGATGAGTGCGCGATGATCACCGGCTCCATGGGCATGCTGCCGTCAGCGAGCCTGAATGAAGAAGGCTTTGGCCTGTACGAGCCTGCTGGCGGCTCCGCGCCGGATATCGCAGGTAAAAACATTGCTAACCCGATTGCGCAGATCCTCTCCCTGGCTCTGCTGCTGCGCTACAGCCTGGATGCAGGCGATGCGGCAACCGCAATTGAAAACGCCATTAATCGCGCGTTAGAAGAAGGCGTCCGTACCGGTGATTTAGCACGCGGCACGGCGGCAGTCAGTACCGATGAAATGGGCGACATCATTGCCCGCTATGTCGCTGAAGGGGTGTAATCATGGCGAAGACGTTATATGAAAAATTGTTTGATGCACACGTTGTCTATGAGGCACCAAACGAAACCCCGCTGCTCTATATCGACAGGCATCTGGTACACGAAGTGACCTCCCCACAGGCATTTGATGGGCTGCGTGCGCACAAACGCCCGGTACGTCAGCCGGGTAAAACCTTCGCGACAATGGATCACAACGTTTCCACCCAGACCAAAGATATCAATGCGTCGGGCGAAATGGCGCGTATCCAGATGCAGGAGTTGATCAAGAACTGTAACGAGTTTGGCGTCGAGCTCTACGATCTGAACCATCCGTATCAGGGTATCGTTCACGTGATGGGGCCTGAGCAGGGGATCACCCTGCCCGGCATGACCATCGTCTGCGGCGACTCCCATACCGCAACGCACGGCGCGTTTGGTGCACTGGCCTTCGGTATTGGCACCTCTGAAGTTGAGCATGTTCTGGCTACGCAGACTCTGAAACAGGGCCGAGCCAAAACCATGAAGATTGAAGTGAAAGGCAAAGCCGCGCCGGGGATCACCGCGAAAGACATCGTGCTGGCGATCATCGGTAAAACGGGCAGTGCCGGCGGCACCGGGCACGTTGTTGAGTTCTGCGGTGACGCTATTCAGGCGCTGAGCATGGAAGGTCGTATGACTCTGTGCAATATGGCCATCGAGATGGGGGCCAAAGCAGGCCTGGTGGCGCCGGATGAAACCACCTTCAACTATGTAAAAGGGCGTCTGCACGCGCCAAAAGGTCAGGATTACGCTGACGCCGTCGCGTACTGGAAAACCCTGAAAACCGATGATGACGCGGTTTTTGACACCGTTGTTACCCTGCAGGCGGAGGAGATTGCCCCGCAGGTGACCTGGGGAACCAATCCGGGTCAGGTCATTTCCGTGAATGACACTATTCCCGATCCGGCCTCATTTACCGATCCGGTCGAACGCGCCAGTGCCGAAAAAGCGCTGGCGTATATGGGTCTCAAACCCGGTGTGCCGTTGACCGATGTGACCATCGACAAAGTCTTTATTGGCTCCTGCACCAACTCGCGTATCGAAGATTTACGCGCTGCGGCGGAGATCGCCAAAGGCCGTAAAGTGGCACCCGGCGTACAGGCGCTGGTTGTGCCAGGCTCTGGTCCGGTAAAAGCGCAGGCGGAAGCCGAAGGCCTGGATAAGATCTTTATCGAAGCAGGCTTCGAGTGGCGCTTGCCTGGCTGCTCCATGTGTCTGGCCATGAACAATGACCGCCTGAATCCGGGCGAACGTTGTGCCTCCACCAGTAACCGTAACTTTGAAGGTCGTCAGGGCCGCGGTGGACGCACCCACCTGGTCAGCCCGGCGATGGCCGCCGCTGCGGCAGTTACCGGCCATTTCGCCGATATTCGCAGCCTGAAATAAGGAGACAATCATGGCAGAGAAATTTACCCAACATACAGGCCGGGTTGTCCCTCTGGACGCCGCTAACGTCGATACCGATGCGATCATCCCGAAGCAATTTTTGCAGAAGGTCACCCGCACCGGATTTGGTGCTCATCTGTTTAACGACTGGCGTTTTCTGGATGATAAAGGCCAGGTACCTGACCCGGAATTTGTGCTGAATTTCCCGGAATATAAAGGCGCCTCCATTCTGCTGGCACGGGAAAACTTTGGCTGCGGCTCCTCACGTGAGCACGCACCATGGGCGCTGACCGACTACGGCTTTAAAGTGGTGATCGCCCCGAGCTTTGCGGATATCTTCTACGGCAACAGCTTCAACAACCAGCTGCTGCCGGTGACGCTGAGTGACGAGCAAGTGGATGAAATGTTCGCGCTGGTTAAGGCAAATCCGGGCATGTCGTTTGAAGTGGATCTGGAAGCGGAAGTGGTGAAAGCCGGAGATAAAACCTACAGCTTCAGCATCGATGCCTTCCGTCGCCACTGCATGCTGAATGGCCTGGACAGCATTGGCCTGACGCTTCAGCATGAAGACGCCATCTCCGCGTACGAGAAAAAACAGCCTGTGTTTATGGGCTAAAGGCAATGGCCCGCACGATGCGGGCCATTGATAAGGGTGCGTTGAGGCTCAACCACTCTGGAGAGGCGGGGTACTTTCCCCGCCCATACCGCTAACGTTTTGCTTCGTAAGCCAACACTGCTGCCAGCTCTGTTTTCTCCTGTCTGAAATGCAGTTCACACAGTGAATCACGCACCATCCAGGTAAAGATCAACAGCGTTGTACAGATCAGAAACAAACCTAACAGCAGAGTACGTTTTGGCATTCCAGCCTCCTTATTGCTTTTCGGCAATGAAGAGACTAACCTCGCAATGTTGGTTGTGAAGTTGGTCTCCCCATCAGTTTTTTGATGTGGGACTCTCCACTGTTTGCCTCTTGCGAAAGCCTGAGGCAAACAGCCTCAAGCACCCGCCACGCACTCTATTTGTCTTCTTAAACTCTGTCAGAAAATCGTTTCATTTCGTGAAGGCGCCTTCCAGAATCAGACGTCTTTTACGCGCCAGGTCAGCATCAGCGTGACAATCGACGTTAGTGCAATCATCCAGTACACCGACCCATGTCCATAGCTTTGCGACAACGCCCCCTGAATCACCCCCGCCAGAATTACCCCCGTAGAGATACTGTTGGTAAAGAGTGTGGTCGCCGAACCCGCCCGTCCGGGCATTAGATCCTGGAACCAGAGCATCCCTATCCCGGCCACGATCCCGATAAACACAGCATTAAACAGCTGCAGCGCCAGCAACGCCTCTCGTGAATGGAAGAAAATCAGCCCCAGGTAGAAAAGCACTCCGGCCGCTACGGCTATCAGCATCATCCGGCGTTTCCCGAGATGTTTGACGTAGTATCCCGCCAGAATCATCGCCGGAATTTCCAGCCCGGCGGCCGTCCCCATTAAGATCCCCGCGAGCTTATCCGGCAGACCCAGATCGCTGCTGATCCACAGCGGCATATCGATGATATACATGGTGTTGCAGGTCCACATCAGCGTGGAGGCGATAAACAGCATACGGACGTTTTTATCCTGCCAGCCGCTCACCTGAGTAATCGGTTTATCCGCTGTCTGTTCGACACGCGCCACTGACGGCAACACGAAGGCAATTAGTGCCAGACTAATGGCAAAAATCCCCGCAGCGATGGAAAACATGGCGGTAAATCCGTAATTCAACGCCAGCATAAAGGCCAGCGGCGGACCAATGACCCATGCAAGAGAGAGCTGCGCACGCATCACCGAGCTAAACATCACCACTTCCCGCGCCGAGTTGTCGGCATATTCCCGGGCAAGCGCGAACAGCTGCGGCATGGCGGTGTTCGCCAGTGAGGCCAACAGCACGCCGCAGGTGATCAGCGTCAGGTAGTGACGATTAAAGGCAAACAGCAGCGCGTTACCCACAGCCATGGCGCAACAAAATAGGATCAACTTGCGGCGATCGCCCTGGCTGTCGGATCGTTTCGCCAGCCCCAGGCTGACCAGGATCCCGGCGATGGCGTTCACGGTATAAAACAGGCCGACCCAAAACGGCTGCGCCCCCACCTCCCGGCTGAGAAAAAGACTCAGCGTCGGTGCCTGCAGCGCCCCCGCCACGCCCATCATAAAGGCCACCAGCATAAAAGCGGCATACACGCCGTTCAGGCGTCGCCCCATCGTCATTAACCAGAGCATCTGCAAGTCCTTGTGAAAGCGAATCGAAATTGGGTGAAAGAATAAACGAAAAAAGCCAGCAAAAAACATTTTGCTGGCGGGTGATAAGCACCAATACTCAGTCACACATGATCGAGGCGAGTTAGCGAGAAGAGGTCGGTTTCGTAACGTCCCACTGCATCAGTTCTTCTAACATTTTCAGCCGTTGCTCAGCACACTGACGGGCCAGCCAGGACGTTCCTTTTGTCGCTGAAAAATACTGCTGATAAAACTGACGTGCGGTAGACCTCTTCATAATGTACCTCCTCACTTCATCGGGAATCATTATTGGCTTAATATAGGGATTAATAAATTGCTGATTTTTTGTCAGGAGTTCCCCTTTTATGCCTTCTGGTCGTCTGCAACAACAATTCATCCGCCTCTGGCAGTGCTGCGAAGGGCAATCGCAGGAGACCACGCTTAACGAACTGGCTGAACTCCTTAACTGCTCCCGACGTCATATGCGCACGCTGCTTAACACCATGCAGCAACAGGGCTGGTTAAACTGGGAAGCCGAAGCGGGACGCGGCAAACGCTCACGCCTGACCTTTCTCTATACCGGGCTGGCCTTGCAGCAACAGCGAGCGGAAGATCTGCTGGAACAGGACAGAATCGATCAACTGGTGCAACTGGTAGGCGATAAAGCCGCGGTACGTCAGATGCTGGTCTCCCATCTTGGGCGGAGTTTTCGTCAGGGCCGCCACATTCTGCGGGTGCTCTACTATCGCCCGATGAAGAATCTGCTCCCCGGCACGGCCTTGCGCCGCTCAGAAACCCATATGGCGCGACAAATATTCAGCGGCCTGACGCGAATAAATGAGGAAAACGGGGAACTGGAAGCTGATATTGCGCACCACTGGCAGCAACTCTCCCCACGTCACTGGCGCTTTTTCTTACGTCCCGGCATCCACTTTCACCACGGCCGCGAGCTGGAAATGCGCGAAGTCATCGCCTCACTGGAACGTGCCCGCAAGCTTCCGCTTTATTCGCATATTTCGCGCGTTCACTCCCCCACCGCCTGGACGCTGGATATTGAACTGTCTCAGCCGGATAAATGGCTCCCCTGGCTGCTGGGGTATGTCCCATCAATGATTTTGCCAGGAGAGTGGGAATCGCTGCACAATTTTGCCAGCCAGCCCATTGGCACCGGGCCCTATGCCGTGTCGCGTAACACCAATAACCAGCTGAAAATTCGCGCGTTTGATGACTATTTTGGCTACCGGGCGCTGATCGACGAAGTGAACGTCTGGGTATTACCGGATCTCAATGAAGAGCTCAGCGCCGGGCTGACGCTTGAAGGCCCCACAACGGGCGAAAAGGCGGTGGAAAGCCGCCTTGAGGAGGGCTGCTACTACCTGCTGTTTGACAGCCGCACTCACCGCGGGGCCAATCAGGCGGTACGCAAATGGATCAGCCACGTCTTATCTCCCTCCAATCTGATTTACCATGCGGAAGAACAGTATCAGACGTACTGGTTCCCGGCGTACGGATTGCTTCCTCGCTGGCATCATGCCCGGCCTGCCCACTGTGACAAACCGGCAGGGCTGGAGTCTGTTACCCTGACCTACTACCGCGAGCACGTGGAACACCGTTTTATCGCCAGGATCATGACCAGACTGCTGGCCGCAGAAGGCGTCCGGCTGGACATCAGGGAAGTGGACTATGACGAATGGCACCAGGGGGAACTGACCAGCGATATCTGGCTGAACAGCGCCAACTTCACCCTGCCGCTCGATTTCTCGCTCTTCTCACACCTGTATGAAGTCCCGCTGATCCAGCACTGTATCGATCGGGACTGGCAGCAGGATGCAGCGCAGTGGCGCGCGGGTGAGATGAACCTGGCCACCTGGTGTCAGGCGCTGCTGGCCGAACAGGCGATCGTGCCGCTGATCCACCACTGGCTGATGATCCAGGGTCAGCGCAGTATGCGGGGACTACGGATGAATACGCTGGGCTGGTTTGATTTTAAATCCGCCTGGTTTGCGCCACCAGAGCCATAACACTTTCGTAATATTCGCCAAATCATTACAATAGCGCCGTTCTCAACGGGGTGCTGCATCACTGATGTGCGCTGAGATAATACCCGTCGAACCTGATCCGGATAACGCCGGCGAAGGGATTTGAGGCTGTCGCTCAAAATCCTTTGCCACTCAACCTTGAGGTGCAAAGTGTTAAAAAAAGTGCTTCCCCTGCTGGCGCTGTTTGCGCTACCTGCTTTCGCAAAACCCGTCCTGACGGTCTACACCTACGACTCCTTTTCAGCCGACTGGGGCCCAGGCCCGGTCGTCAAAAAAGCCTTTGAAGCCGACTGCAACTGCGAACTGAAATTCGTGGCGCTGGAAGATGGCGTCTCGCTGCTTAACCGTCTGCGTATGGAAGGTAAAAACAGCAAGGCCGACGTGGTACTCGGCCTGGATAACAACCTGCTGGATGCGGCCTCGCAAACGAAACTGTTCGCCAAAAGCGGCGTAGCGGCAGATGCGGTTAACATGCCGGGCGGCTGGAAAAACGACACCTTTGTGCCGTTCGATTACGGATATTTTGCGTTTGTTTATGACAAAAACAAGCTGAAGAACCCGCCGAAAAGCCTGAAGGAGCTGGTGGAAAGCGACCAGAAATGGCGCGTGATTTATGAAGATCCGCGCACCAGCACGCCAGGTCTGGGCCTGCTGCTGTGGATGCAGAAGGTATACGGTGATAAAACGCCGGAGGCGTGGCAGAAGCTGGCCGCCAAAACCGTGACCGTCACCAAAGGCTGGAGCGAAGCCTATGGCCTGTTCCTGAAAGGGGAGAGCGACCTGGTGCTGAGCTACACCACCTCCCCGGCTTATCACATTATCGCCGAGAAGAAAGACAACTACGCCGCCGCTGATTTCGCTGAAGGTCATTATCTGCAGGTGGAAGTGGCTGCCCGCACTGCCGCCAGCAAGCAGCCGGAACTGGCCGAGAAGTTCCTGAAATTCATGGTCTCCCCGGCGTTCCAGAATGCGATCCCAACGGGTAACTGGATGTATCCGGTGACCAACGTGACGCTACCTGCGGGCTTTGAGCAACTGACCAAACCGCAAACCTCGCTGGAGTTTACGCCGCAGCAGGTCGCCGCGCAGCGAGCAGCATGGGTAAGTGAATGGCAACGCGCCGTCAGCCGCTAATTCCCGGCTGGTTATTTCCCGGACTGCTCGCCGCCGTAGTGATGGTGGCGGTCAGTCTGGGTGCTTTTCTGGCATTGTGGTTTAACGCGCCGGAGAGTGATCTGCTCTCTCTCTGGCACGACAGCTATCTCTGGCACGTCATCCGGTTCTCTTTCTGGCAGGCGTTTCTCTCTGCCCTGCTGTCGGTAATCCCGGCCATTTTTCTCGCGCGGGCGCTCTACCGCAGACGCTTCCCCGGCAGGGAGGCGCTGTTGAGACTGTGCGCCATGACGCTGATCCTGCCCGTCCTGGTGGCGGTATTTGGGATCCTGAGCGTGTATGGTCGTCAGGGCTGGCTGGCCGCCCTCTTTAACCTGCTTGGTCTGGAGTGGACCTTCTCCCCTTACGGACTCAAAGGTATTCTGCTGGCGCACATCTTTTTCAACATGCCCATGGCGACGCGGCTTTTTTTACAGGCGCTGGAGGCTATCCCCGGCGAGCAGCGTCAGCTTGCGGCACAGCTGGATATGCGCGGCTGGTCATTCTTCCGCTTTGTCGAATGGCCGTGGCTGCGCCGTCAAATCCCTCCGGTTGCGGCGCTGATCTTCATGCTCTGTTTTGCCAGTTTCGCCACCGTGCTTTCTCTTGGTGGTGGACCACAGGCGACCACCATCGAACTGGCGATTTACCAGGCGCTGAGTTACGACTACGACCCCGGCCGCGCTGCGCTTCTGGCCCTGGTACAGATGCTGTGCTGTCTTATGCTGGTCCTGCTGAGTCAACGTCTGAGCAAAGCCATTCCACCGGGCAGTCATCAGATTACAGGCTGGCGCGATCCACAGGACAGCCTGCACAGCCGAATCGCGGATGTGATGTTGATCGTACTGGCCCTGCTGCTGCTTCTGCCACCGCTGATGGCCGTCATCGTCGATGGCGTTAACCTTAACCTCGTCTCCGTGTTGCAACAGCCCGTCCTCTGGCAGGCGACCTGGACATCCTTGCGCATCGCACTGGCTGCCGGGCTATTGTGCGTCATGCTGACCATGATGCTGCTGTGGAGCAGTCGCGAACTTTATGCGCGCCAGGCGCGCAAAGCCGGACAAGCGCTGGAGCTGACGGGGATGTTAATCCTCGCAATGCCGGGCATCGTCCTGGCAACCGGCTTCTTTTTATTGTTCAACAGTACGGTTGGTCTGCCGGAAAGCGCCGACGGAATCGTGATTTTTACCAACGCCCTGATGGCCATTCCCTATGCGCTGAAGGTGCTGGAAAACCCCATGCGCGACGTCAACAGCCGTTACGCTTTGCTGTGTCAGTCGCTTGGTATACAGGGCTGGCGCCGGTTAAAGGTGGTTGAACTGCGTGCGCTGAAACGTCCGCTTGCTCAGGCGCTGGCCTTCGCTTGTGTGCTCTCCATTGGAGATTTTGGTGTGGTGGCGCTCTTCGGCAATGAAGATTTCCGCACGCTGCCATACTGGTTGTATCAGCAGATCGGCTCCTATCGCAGCCAGGAGGGGGCCGTCACGGCGCTGTTGCTGCTGTTGCTGTGCTTTGCCTTATTTACCGTTATCGAAAAACTTCCGGGGCGCAATGTTAAAACTGACTGATGTCACCTGGCTCTACCAACACTTGCCTATGCGTTTCAGCCTGTCGGTAAGCCCGGGTGAGATGATTGCCGTGCTTGGCCCAAGCGGGGCAGGGAAAAGTACCTTACTCAATCTGATTGCCGGTTTTCTGCAACCGGCAAGCGGGTCGATAATGATTGAAAACAACGACCATACCCACACCCCGCCCGCCAGGCGTCCGGTCTCGATGCTGTTCCAGGAAAATAACCTGTTCACCCATCTGACGGTGCGGCAAAACATCGCGCTGGGTATGGATCCGGGGCTGAAACTGAACGACACACAGCGCCAGAAGCTGGAAAAGATTGCCGGGCAGATGGGCATCACCACGTTTATTGACCGACTCCCCGGAGAGCTCTCTGGCGGACAACGTCAGCGCGTGGCGCTGGCCCGCTGTCTGGTTCGCGAGCAGCCGATACTGCTGCTGGATGAGCCCTTCTCAGCACTCGATCCCGCGCTGCGTCAGGAGATGCTCGCCCTGGTACAGGAGGTCTGCCAGCGTCAGCAACTGACGATGCTGATGGTGTCACACAGTATTGAAGATGCCGCACGCATCGCCCCGCGATCGGTGGTGATCGCGGAGGGTCGGATCGTGTGGGAGGGTGAAACCGAAGAGTTGATGAGTGGCAAAGCAAGCGCGTCGCACCTGCTGGGGATCCTTAACGGCTGACCACCTTCAACAGGATCTCACCGTACACCGGCATCAGCGGATGGCGAATCAGCGCGATCAGCGCCACGACGGCAACGCCCAGCGTCAGCGGCGCCAGCCACAGCAAGCGCGAACGAGGCAGATAGCGCGTCAGACGATCGACATTTGCTTTCGCGCTGCGCCATAGCCGCCAGCACAACCATGCAGCGAGCCATAGCAGCAGCGCTGTTGCCAGCAATAACCATTTAAAGCCACCGCTCTGCACATCGTCAGGAATATCAATTGCCGCCCCCGCCAGGATCCCCGGCAGGAAGTAGAACGGCGGCCAGAAGACGCAGCCGATAATGTTCGGCAAAACGAATTTTGCGACGGGCAGATCCAGCATCCCGGCGACCATCGGCACCAGCGGACGCGTTGGCCCGACAAAGCGTCCGACGAGGATCGTAAACATGCTGTGCTGATGCAACGCATGCTCGGTTTTATCCAGCAACGCTTTGTTCTTCTTCATAAAAGACCAGCGGTGCAGCGGCTTATTGAAACGCCAGCCCAGCCAGAAGGAGATCCAGTCGCCCAGTAAGCAGCCGATCATACCGGCCAGCCATGCCTGCCAGAAATTGACCTCACCGCTGCCAATCAACGCGCCCAACGCCGCCATCATCACCGTACCAGGCAGGATCAGCCCAACCAGCGCCAGCGATTCCAGAAACGCCACCAGCGCAACGGCGATAAGCGAATACATAACGGACTGGGTAATAAAATGTTCCAGCAATGCCTGCATAACTATTCCGGTCAGAAAACGAATCAGGGATTCTGCTTAGCGCCCTGCACCGCGTCAAGACAACAATTGTCTGAATAGTTTACAGGTTGCTTCCGTTGTTCACCTGCTTGTTTATCTTTTTTTACCGTTTATTCACATCCCGCCCGGAATTCACTGGGGCTGGCGCCAGTGCATTTTTTAAATACGCGGGAAAAATAGAGCTGATCTTCAAAGCCCACATTGCGCCCTACGGTGGCAATGGGCATCCGGGTGGTGCTGAGCAGCAGTTTCGCCTGGCTGATGCGCTGATCTTCGCGCCAGCTCAGCACGCTGACACCCAACTGCTGCCGGAACAGATGCGATAGCCGCGACGGCGACAGGCAGACATGCTGGGCCACGCTGGCGATATCAAACTGGCTGTCGGCCAGGTGGTCGCTGATGTACTGGCAGGCATCACGCACACGGTTATCCAGCGGCGGATTAAGCGACGCGTTAATCGCCTCCATCCGGCGCAGTAACACCTGTTCAAGCAAATTAATCGCCAGCAACTCAGCGTAGCGCCCACCCGCCTGCCCTGCCTCTATGATCTGGGCAAACAGTTCGCGGAACTGGGCCAGATGAGCGTCGTCCGGGCGGTAAAAACCGGTGTGCGCGAAAATGGCTGGCCACGAAAGCCACTCCTGCCAGTAGGCGCGGGGGCGGAAGTAGACCCACTGGTGATACCACTCTTTGGCATCCGGATGACGCCCGTAATGGTGGATCTCACCAGGTGGAAACAGCAGCATATCGCCGGGACGACAGACGAACTGCTGATCGTTGTTTTTGATTATCCCTTCCCCACGTACGGTCAGGTTCAGAATGTACCCTTTCATCCCGAGCGGACGGTCAACGTAAAAATCGAGATATCCCTCAGCCTCGATAGGGGTCAGCCCCGCCACCAGGTGGGCGTTAAACGAATAACCCGGCAGTAAGGGATCGTTTTGCGTTTCGGCCATAGATTCAGTTCTCCCAACGGTACTGAAGGAAACCAATTGTCCATATCGTTAAAAGCCGTATAAAAATGGCCTGCGACGAGATCCAAAAAGCATCACGTCTCTTTTACGTCCGCCATGTTTCAGCCTTTCCCCCTGATTTCTCCGCCAGAGTGGGCAGATAAGCAGTAACAAAAGTGTCTATAAGTGCGGCAGAAATGTCCACATTGAATATTTGCACGGCGTCACACTTTCCATCTCAACAGCAATTTAGTCCATAAGATTAGCGGATCCTGCCTGACGATTTTCGCCCCCAGTCTCTAATGTTCTCTCATACCTGTTTTCTGATGGAGCAACACCATGGCAATTGCGATTGGCCTCGATTTTGGCAGCGACTCGGTTCGCGCCCTGGCAGTGGACTGTACGTCCGGCCAGGAGATAGCAACCAGCGTTGAGTGGTACCCACGCTGGCAAGAGGGGCGCTACTGCGATGCGCCAAACAACCAGTTCCGTCACCATCCACGCGACTACATCGAGTCGATGGAAGCGGCAATCAAAACCGTGCTGGCAGAACTGACTGACGCCCAGCGTGCAGAGGTGGTTGGGATTGGCGTAGACAGCACCGGTTCTACCCCCGCGCCAGTGGATGCGGAAGGCCGGGTGCTGGCGCTGCGTCCTGAGTTCGCCGACAACCCGAACGCCATGTTTGTGCTGTGGAAAGACCATACCGCCGTCGAAGAGGCCGAAGCCATCACCCGGTTGTGCCACCAGCCGGGCAAAACCGACTATTCGCGCTACATCGGCGGAATTTATTCCAGTGAATGGTTCTGGGCCAAGATCCTGCATGTCACCCGCGCTGACGCAGCGGTTGCACAGGCAGCCACATCGTGGATTGAACTGTGTGACTGGGTTCCTGCCCTGCTCGCAGGTACCACCCGCCCGCAGGATATTCGCCGCGGCCGCTGCAGCGCCGGGCATAAATCCCTATGGCATGAAAGCTGGGGCGGTCTGCCACCGGCAGCCTTCTTCGATGAACTCGATCCGATTATCAACAAGAGCCTGAAGTACCCGCTCTTTACCGACACCTTTACCGCGGATATTCCGGTGGGCACGCTCTGCGAAGAGTGGGCAACACGCCTGGGCCTGCCGCAAAACGTGGCAATCTCCGGCGGTGCGTTTGACTGCCATATGGGCGCGGTGGGCGCTGGCGCCCAACCCAATACGCTGGTGAAAGTGATCGGCACCTCCACCTGCGACATCCTGACGGCGGATAAGGCCAGCGTCGGTGACCGCGCAGTGAAAGGTATCTGCGGACAAGTCGACGGCAGCGTGGTGCCGGACTTTATCGGTCTGGAAGCCGGGCAGTCTGCGTTTGGCGATATTTACGCCTGGTTTGGTCGGGTACTGGGCTGGCCGCTGGACCAGCTGGCGACCGCGCACCCGGAACTGAAAACCCAGATTGCCGAGAGTAAGAAACAGCTGCTGCCCCAGCTCACCGCCGCGTGGGCGAATAATCCGTCTCTTGAACACCTGCCGGTGGTGCTCGACTGGTTCAACGGCCGCCGTACGCCATTTGCCAACCAGCGTCTTAAAGGCGTTATCACCGATCTCAATCTGGCGACCGATGCCCCGGCCCTGTTTGGCGGCCTGATTGCAGCCACCGCCTTTGGTGCCCGCGCGATTATGGAGTGCTTCACCGAACAGGGCATCGACGTCAATAACGTCATGGCGCTGGGCGGTATCGCCCGTAAAAACCCGGTGATCATGCAGGCCTGCTGCGACGTGCTGAACCGTCCGCTGCAGATTGTCGCGTCCGATCAATGCTGCGCGCTGGGTGCGGCTATTTTCGCCGCCGTTGCCGCGGGCGTACACGCCGATATCCCGACTGCACAGCAGCATATGGCAAGCGCGGTCGAAAATACCCTTCAGCCGCGTGCTCAACAGGCGCAACGCTTTGAACAGCTTTATCAGCGCTACCAGCAATGGGCAAAAAGCGCCGAACTTCACTATCTCCCTGTCGCCGCCCCGTCAAAACACACCGCGGATACGACGGCAACCCTGACCCATTAAGGACACGACGATGACCATTTTTGATAATTATGAAGTGTGGTTTGTGATTGGCAGCCAGCATTTGTACGGACCGCAAGCGTTGCAACAGGTGACGAAACATGCGGAACACGTCGTGAACGCGCTGAACGCGGAAGCCAAACTGCCATGTAAACTGGTGCTGAAGCCGCTGGGCACGACGCCGGATGAGATCACCCATATCTGCCGTGACGCAAACTACGACGATAAATGCGCGGGTCTGGTAGTGTGGCTGCACACCTTCTCACCCGCCAAAATGTGGATCAACGGTCTGTCAATCCTCAACAAACCGCTGCTGCAATTCCATACCCAGTTCAACGCCTCCCTGCCATGGGACAGCATTGATATGGACTTTATGAACCTGAACCAGACCGCGCACGGCGGCCGTGAGTTCGGCTTCATCGGCGCCCGTATGCGTCAGCAGCACGCCGTAGTGACCGGACACTGGCAGGATCAACATGCGCAGAAACGCATCGGCTCCTGGATGCGTCAGGCCGTTTCCAAACAAGATACCCGCCATCTGAAAGTGGTGCGATTTGGCGACAACATGCGTGAAGTGGCAGTCACCGACGGTGATAAAGTTGCCGCGCAGATCAAGTTCGGTTTTTCCGTGAACACCTGGGCCGTGGGTGACCTGGTGCAGGTCGTCAATGAGATCGGCGATGGCGACGTGAGCGCGCTGGTTGACGAATACGAAAGCAGCTACCGCCTCACCGCAGCGGCGCAGGTGAAGGGTGACAAACGCCAGAACGTGCTGGACGCGGCGCGCATTGAACTGGGGATGAAACGCTTCCTGGAACAGGGTGGCTTCCACGCCTTTACCACGACATTTGAAGATCTCCATGGTCTGAAACAACTGCCGGGTCTGGCAGTACAACGTCTGATGCAGCAGGGCTACGGCTTCGCGGGCGAAGGCGACTGGAAAACTGCCGCTCTGCTTCGCATCATGAAAGTGATGTCAACCGGTCTGCAGGGCGGCACCTCCTTTATGGAGGACTACACCTACCACTTCGAAAATGGCAACGACCTGGTACTCGGTTCACACATGCTGGAAGTGTGCCCATCCATTGCCGTCGAAGAGAAACCGATCCTCGACGTGCAGCACCTCGGCATTGGCGGCAAAGCGGATCCGGCACGTTTGATCTTCAACACCCGTACCGGCCCGGCCATCAACGCCAGCCTGATTGACCTGGGCGATCGTTTCCGCCTGCTGGTGAACTGTGTGGATGCGGTTGAAACGCCACACGCGCTGCCAAAACTGCCGGTCGCCAACGCCCTGTGGAAAGCGCAGCCCGATCTGCCAACCGCCTCCGAAGCCTGGATCGTCGCCGGTGGCGCGCACCATACCGTCTTCAGTCACGCGCTGGATCTCAACGATATGCGTCAGTTCGCTGAACTGCACGACATCGAACTGACCGTGATCGATAACGATACCCGCCTGCCCGCGTTTAAAGACGCGCTGCGCTGGAATGAAGTCTATTACGGTTCGAAACGTTAAGTACGACGTGCCCGGTGGCACTGCGTTTACCGGGCCTACGATTGTGTAGGCCGGATAAGCGAAGCGCCATCCGGCGGGAGACAACAATGCTAGAAGATCTCAAACGCCAGGTACTCGAAGCCAACCTGGCGCTGCCTAAACATAATCTGGTGACCCTGACCTGGGGCAACGTCAGCGCCGTTGACCGCGAAAAAGGGGTGTTCGTCATCAAGCCTTCCGGCGTGGATTATACGGTGATGACCGCTGATGATATGGTTGTGGTCAGCATTGCAACCGGTGAAGTGGTGGAAGGGAAGAAAAAACCCTCCTCCGATACCCCCACCCATCGCCTGCTGTATCAGGCATTTCCGACCATCGGCGGCATTGTGCATACCCACTCGCGTCATGCGACTATCTGGGCGCAGGCAGGCCAGTCCATCCCGGCTACCGGTACCACGCACGCAGACTACTTTTACGGCACCATCCCCTGCACCCGCCTGATGACCGATGCGGAAATCAACGGCGAGTACGAGTGGGAAACCGGCAATGTGATTGTCGAAACCTTTGAAAAACAGGGAATCGACGCAGCACAGATGCCCGGGGTGCTGGTGCATTCTCACGGCCCGTTTGCGTGGGGCAAAAATGCGGAAGATGCAGTGCATAACGCGATTGTGCTGGAAGAGGTGGCCTATATGGGCATCTTCTGTCGTCAACTGGCACCACAGTTGCCGGATATGCAACAGACGCTGCTGGACAAACACTACCTGCGCAAGCACGGTGCAAAAGCCTATTACGGGCAATAAACTGTATATAAACCCAGCATAAAACCGCTAACCAGGCTATAATCAGGCCTGGTTTTGTTTTATGGGATAACGGCGTGACGCAGGCGCAAGAAGGTTTTTTACTGACCCGACACTGGCGGGATACGCCTCAGGGAACAGAGGTGGAGTTCTGGCTGGCGACGGACAACGGCCCGCTGCGCGTTACCCTGCCTCCACAGGAATCCGTGGCATTTATTCCTGAAGCCCACGTCGACAAAGTAAAGCAGCTACTGCGCGGTGAAAACAACTGGCGCATCACGCCACTTGAGCTGAAAGATTTCCATCGCCAGCCGGTTTACGGTCTCTATTGTCGCGCCCATCGCCAGCTGATGCGCTATGAAAAACTGCTGCGCGAGGCGGGCGTCACCCTGTACGAGGCCGATATTCGTCCCCCGGAACGTTTTCTGATGGAGCGGTTTATTACCGCCCCTGTCTGGGTTGATGGCACAGCGCACAACGGCGGGCTGATTAACGCCCGCCTGAAACCCAACCCGCACTACCGTCCGCCGCTGAAATGGGTCTCACTGGACATCGAAACCACCCGTCACGGTGAACTGTACTGTATTGGTCTTGAAGGCTGCGGCGACCGGGTTGTCTATATGCTCGGGCCACCGAATGGCGATGCCTCCGAGCTGGACTTCCGGCTGGAGTACGTCAACAGTCGGCCACAGCTGCTGGAAAAACTGAACCAGTGGTTTGCCGATCGCGATCCCGATGTCCTGATCGGCTGGAACGTGGTGCAGTTCGACCTGCGGGTACTGCAAAAACACGCCGAGCGTTACCGCATCCCGCTCATGCTTGGGCGGGGTCATAGCGAACTGGAATGGCGCGAGCACGGTTTCAAAAACGGCGTCTTCTTCGCACAGGCCAACGGTCGCCTGATTATCGACGGCATCGAGGCGCTGAAATCCGCATTCTGGAATTTCTCTTCCTTCTCGCTGGAGGCAGTGGCGCAGGAGCTGCTGGGGGAAGGGAAATCCATTGATAACCCGTGGGACCGAATGGATGAGATCGACCGCCGCTTCAACGAAGACAAACCGGCACTTGCCACCTATAACCTGAAAGATTGTGAGCTGGTTACGCAGATTTTCCACAAAACCGAGATCATGCCTTTTCTGCTGGAACGCGCCACAGTGAACGGTCTTGCCGCTGATCGGCACGGCGGTTCCTTGGCGGCATTCAGCCATCTGTACTTTCCCCGCATGCACCGGGCAGGCTACGTCGCACCGAACCTGGGGGACGTGCCGCCGCAGGCAAGCCCTGGCGGCTACGTGATGGATTCCCGGCCGGGACTGTATGACTCCGTGCTGGTACTGGACTACAAAAGCCTCTACCCCTCGATTATCCGCACCTTTCTGATTGATCCGGTGGGGCTGGTAGAGGGGATGGCGCAGCCGGACGATATGCACAGCACCGACGGGTTTCTGGGGGCGCGTTTCTCACGGGAGAAACACTGCCTGCCGGAGATCGTGGGACAGATCTGGCACGGGCGCGACGAGGCCAAGCGCCACGGCAACAAGCCGCTTTCTCAGGCGCTGAAAATTATCATGAATGCCTTTTACGGTGTGCTGGGCACCAGCGCCTGTCGCTTCTTCGACCCGCGTCTCGCCTCGTCTATCACCATGCGCGGGCATGAGATCATGCGCCAGACAAAGGCGCTGATCGAATCCCAGGGCTATGAAGTGATCTATGGCGATACCGACTCCACCTTCGTCTGGTTGAAGGGCGCGCACGCCGAAGAGGAAGCCGCGCGAATTGGCAAACAGCTGGTCGCCTTCGTGAACGACTGGTGGCAAGCGCATTTGCAAAAAGAGCGGTTAACCAGTGCGTTAGAGCTGGAGTATGAAACGCATTTCAGCCGCTTTTTAATGCCCACTATCCGCGGAACCGATCAGGGCAGCAAGAAACGCTACGCCGGACTGATTCAGGAAGGTGAAAAGCAACGCATGGTGTTTAAAGGGCTGGAGACGGTGCGCACAGACTGGACTCCGCTGGCTCAGCAGTTCCAGCAAACGCTCTATTTGCGGATCTTTCGTAATGAGCCTTATCAGGACTACGTCCGCGAGACGATAGCCAGCCTGATGGCCGGCGAGCTCGACAACCAGCTGGTGTATCGCAAACGCCTGCGCCGCCCGCTGGCCGAGTATCAGCGTAACGTTCCGCCGCACGTCCGCGCCGCGCGTCTGGCGGATGAAGAGAACGTCCGTCGGGGGCGCGCCCCGCAGTATCAGAACCGGGGCACCATTAAGTATGTCTGGACGACAAACGGGCCAGAGCCCGTGGATTATCAACACTCTGCGCTGGACTACGACCACTACCTGACGCGCCAGCTTCAGCCCGTCGCGGATGGAATTTTGCCGTTCATTGACGACGATTTTGCTACACTAGTGACAGGGCAACTTGGCCTATTTTGACACGTGACGAAATCGCTGCCATCCAGTACCATAGCGCCCTTTCCACTCCCGGACCCATTTTTCGATGACCGTCTTTTTTGACGGTGGTTGAACTATTGCCTGCAATTAAAGATTAGAGCCGAACATATATGCCTTTTACACTTGGTCAACGCTGGATCAGCGATACAGAAAGCGAACTTGGATTGGGAACCGTGGTTGCAGTCGATGCACGCATGGTCACCCTCCTTTTCCCTGCTACCGGTGAAAACCGCCTGTACGCTCGCAATGACTCCCCTGTTACCCGCGTGATGTTCAATCCAGGTGACACCGTGACCAGCCACGACGGCTGGCAGCTAAAGGTTGAAGACGTAAAAGAAGAGAATGGTCTGCTCGCCTACATTGGGACTCGCCTCGACACTGACGAGAGCAATGTCATCCTGCGTGAAGTGCTGCTCGACAGCAAACTGGTTTTCAGCAAGCCGCAGGATCGCCTGTTTGCCGGGCAAATCGACCGTATGGATCGCTTCTCCCTGCGCTATCGCGCACGTAAATTCCAGAGTGAACAGTACCGCATGCCGTGGAGCGGCCTGCGTGGTCAACGCACCAGCCTGATCCCTCATCAGCTGAATATCGCCCATGACGTTGGTCGTCGTCATGCGCCTCGCGTACTGCTGGCAGACGAAGTGGGCCTCGGTAAAACCATTGAAGCCGGTATGATCCTGCATCAACAGCTACTTTCTGGCGCCGCCGAGCGCGTGCTGATCGTGGTACCGGAAACGCTGCAACATCAGTGGCTGGTTGAGATGCTGCGCCGCTTTAACCTTCGTTTCTCGCTGTTTGACGACGAGCGCTACGCCGAAGCCCAGCATGACGCAGACAACCCGTTTGAAACCGAACAGCTGGTCATCTGCTCCCTGGACTTCGTGCGCCGCAGCAAGCAGCGTCTTGAGCATCTGTGCGACGCAGAGTGGGATCTGCTGGTGGTCGACGAAGCGCACCACCTGGTCTGGAGCGAAGAGGCACCGAGCCGTGAATACATGGCGATTGAACAGCTTGCCGAGCGCGTGCCGGGCGTCCTGCTGCTGACCGCAACGCCGGAACAGCTGGGGCTGGAGAGCCACTTCGCCCGTCTGCGCCTGCTCGATCCAAACCGCTTCCATGACTTTGAGCAGTTTGTCGAAGAACAGAATAATTACCGCCCGGTTGCCGATGCTGTCGCCATGCTGCTGGCGGGCAAACGCCTCTCGAATGACGAACTCAACACCCTGAGCGATCTGATTGGCGAACAGGATATTGAGCCGCTGCTGCAGGCAGCCAACAGTGACAGCGACAACGCGGGTTCCGCGCGTAAAGAGCTGATCGATATGCTGATGGACCGCCACGGCACCAGCCGCGTGCTGTTCCGTAACACCCGTAACGGCGTGAAGGGCTTCCCGAAACGCGAACTGCACACCATCAAGCTGCCGCTGCCGACGCAGTATCAGACGGCAATAAAAGTCTCCGGCATTATGGGGGCGCGCAAAAGCCAGGAAGAACGTGCGCGCGACATGCTCTACCCGGAGCAGATTTATCAGGAATTTGAAGGCGATACCGGAACCTGGTGGAACTTCGACCCGCGTGTTGAATGGCTGATGGGTTACTTAACGGCTCATCGTTCACAGAAAGTGCTGGTGATCTGCGCCAAGGCGGCCACCGCGCTGCAGCTGGAGCAGGTTCTGCGCGAGCGCGAAGGTATTCGAGCCGCCGTGTTCCATGAGGGCATGTCCATTGTCGAGCGTGACCGCGCCGCGGCCTGGTTCAGTGAAGAAGACAGCGGCGCACAGGTTCTGTTGTGCTCTGAAATCGGTTCTGAAGGGCGTAACTTCCAGTTCGCCAGCAACCTGGTGATGTTCGATCTGCCGTTCAACCCCGACCTGCTGGAACAGCGTATCGGCCGTCTGGACCGTATCGGTCAGGCGCATGATATTCAGATCCACGTCCCTTACCTGGAAAAAACCGCTCAGTCGGTGCTGGTACGCTGGTTCCACGAAGGTCTGGACGCGTTCGAACATACCTGTCCGACGGGACGCACCATTTACGATCAGGTGCATACGGATCTGATCGGTTACCTGGCAGCGCCGGAAAATACGGACGGTTTTGATGAGCTGATCAAATCCTGTCGCGAAAAGCATGAGGCCCTGAAAGCGCAGCTGGAGCAGGGACGTGACCGCCTGCTGGAAATCCACTCCAACGGTGGCGAGAAAGCGCAGGCGCTTGCCGAAAGCATTGAAGAGCAGGATGACGACACCAGCCTGATCAGCTTCGCCATGAACCTGTTCGACATCGTCGGGATTAACCAGGACGATCGCGGCGAGAACATGATCGTGCTGACCCCATCCGATCATATGCTGGTTCCGGATTTCCCGGGCCTGCCGGAGGATGGTTGCACCATCACCTTTGAGCGTGACGTGGCGCTGTCTCGCGAAGACGCGCAGTTCATCACCTGGGAACACCCGTTGATCCGCAACGGCCTCGACCTGATCCTTTCCGGCGACACGGGTAGCAGCACGATTTCCCTGTTGAAAAACAAAGCATTACCCGTTGGTACGCTGCTAGTGGAGCTGATCTATGTTGTGGAAGCGCAAGCGCCGAAACAGCTGCAGCTCACCCGCTTCCTGCCGCCAACGCCAGTGCGTCTGCTGCTGGATAAAAACGGCACCAACCTGGCTGCACAGGTTGAATTCGAGAGTTTCAACCGCCAGCTGAGCGCAGTAAACCGCCACACGGGCAGCAAACTGGTCAACGCCGTACAACAGGACGTGCACGCCATTCTGCAGTTGGGTGAAACGCAGATCGAAAAAGCGGCCAGGACGCTGATTGATGCCGCACGCGAGGAAGCCGATGAGAAACTGTCAGCAGAGCTGTCTCGTCTGGAAGCGTTAAAAGCGGTGAACCCAAACATCCGTGATGACGAACTGACCGCGATTGAGAGCAACCGTCAGCAGGTGCTGGAAAGCCTGAATCAGGCAAGCTGGCGTCTGGATGCCCTGCGTCTTATCGTTGTGACGCATCAGTAACCGGAGCACAAGATGGTGATGGAGCCTTACAATCCGCCGCAAGACCCGTGGCTGGTTATCCTTTATCAGGATGAGCACATTATGGTGGTCAACAAGCCAAGCGGCCTGTTGTCCGTGCCGGGGCGTCTGGATGAGCACAAAGACAGCGTGATGACACGTATTCAGCGTGATTATCCCCAGGCGGAGTCCGTTCATCGCCTGGACATGGCAACCAGCGGCGTGATTGTGGTGGCGCTGAACAAAGCGGCTGAACGTGAACTCAAACGCCAGTTCCGCGAGCGTGAGCCGAAAAAGCAATATGTCGCACGCGTCTGGGGCCATCCCGCGCAGGCGGAAGGGCTGGTGGATCTGCCGCTGATTTGCGACTGGCCAAACCGGCCAAAGCAGAAGGTGTGCTATGAGACGGGCAAGGCCGCGCAAACCGAGTATGAAGTGCTGGAGTACGCGCCGGATAACACCGCGCGCGTGCTGCTTAAGCCCATTACCGGGCGTTCACATCAGTTGCGTGTGCATATGCTCGCGCTGGGGCACCCGATTCTGGGAGACCGTTTTTACGCCCCCCCGGAGGCGCTGGCTTCAGCGCCGCGTTTGCAGCTTCATGCCCAGACGCTCACCATCACCCACCCGGCGTTTGGCAACGCAATGACGTTTAAAGCCCCGGTGGACTTCTAAAAAAATGGCCCGACTGTGTCGGGCCATTTTTTATTTGAAATTTTTCTGCTCTTTTATTAGCTCGTACGCTTTCTGGATTTCCTGCGCTTTTTGCTTCGCCATCTCCATCATCTCTGGCGGTAAGCCCTTCGCGACCAGTTTATCCGGGTGATGTTCACTCATCAGCTTACGATAGGCGCGCTTGATGGTTGTCGCATCATCCGAAGGTTTCACGCCAAGCACGTTACAGGCGTCTTCCAGCGTCGGGCCTCGCTGCGCCTGCTGCCAGCCGCCGCCAGAGGATTGATGCTGTTGATAGCCGCCACCAAAGTGTGCGCCGCCCTGCATCATGCGCAGGAACTGGTCGAACTGCATGCGGGAGATCCCCAGCTCTTCGGCAATCACGTATAACACATCGCGTTCATTAGGATGAAGAGACCCGTCGGCAAACGCCGCCTGAATCTGGATCTCCAGAAACATCCGAATTAAATCAAAACGGCCGAAACAGATACTGCGGAACTGACGCATTTTTTCGCGCAGCGGATAGTTATCCGATTTACCGATGCGAAACGCATTTTGCGCCGCCACACGAGATTCCCCGTGCAGATTCATGCGGTCCATAAATACGCTGGCAATCTGGATATCGGCTTCCGTTACCCGCCCTTTTGATTTGGTTAAGTGCCCCATCACCTCAAAGGTGGTAGAGAAAAAGAGGGACTGACGCTCGCGCTGGTTGGCGAACCACGCCATTTTGCGGCTGCGTGCCTTATCGAACATATGGCCAATAATCAGGCCAAGCACGATGCCCCAAAACCCGGCACCCATGATGATGGCGAACGCAACGCCGATGATTTTACCCCAATACTGCATATACTCCCCGGATAGTCATGTCCCTTGTCGACGCAACGCCATCATTACAGTGGTCGAGCCACGGTCAATTGAGGGACATCGCCTATAATTTGCATTATCATACTCGTCATTCGATAGCGAGCCTAACACTCTGGCACGCAAACGGGCAGGATTAACGCTGGTACTGCGCTGATGAGTAAGATAGTCTCTGAGCGTTTGTAAGCCGTAGCCACTGATGACGGAACACTAAAATATAACGTATGAAAAAACGTATCCCCACCCTCCTGGCCACAATGATTGGCACCGCCCTGTACAGTCAACAGGGGCTGGCGGCCGATCTTGCCTCGCAATGTATGCTTGGCGTCCCAAGTTATAATCGCCCACTGGTGAGTGGCGATACAAATAGCTTGCCGGTAACCATTACTGCCGACAGTTCTAAAGGAACCTATCCTGACAATGCCACGTTTACGGGCAGTGTGGATATTAATCAGGGCAATAGCCGCCTGCAGGCAGATGAAGTGCAGTTGCACCAGAAGCAGCCGGAAGGTGCGGCCGAACCGGTACGAACGGTGGATGCGCTGGGTAATGTGCACTATGACGACAATCAAGTCATCCTGAAAGGTCCGAAAGCATGGTCAAACCTGAACACCAAAGATACTAACGTCTGGGAAGGTGATTACCAGATGGTGGGTCGTCAGGGGCGTGGTAAAGCAGATCTGATGAAACAGCGCGGTGAAAACCGCTATACGATTCTGGAAAACGGTTCCTTCACCTCCTGTCTGCCGGGTTCGAATACCTGGAGCGTGGTCGGAAGTGAGGTAATTCACGACCGTGAAGAACAGGTCGCAGAAATCTGGAACGCCCGGTTTAAACTCGGCCCGGTGCCGGTTTTCTATAGCCCGTACCTGCAACTTCCCGTGGGCGACAAACGTCGTTCAGGCTTCCTGATCCCAAATGCCAAATACAGCACCTCGAACTATTTTGAGTTCTATCTGCCGTATTACTGGAACATCGCGCCCAACATGGACGCCACGATCACGCCGCACTATATCCATAAGCGCGGCAACGTCATGTGGGAAAACGAGTTCCGCTATCTGACCCAGGCGGGTACCGGTTTGATGGAACTGGATTATCTGCCATCAGATAAGGTCTTCCAGGATGAGCACCCAACAGAAGGTGATAAACACCGTTGGATGTATTACTGGCAACATGCCGGAGTGATGGACCAGGTCTGGCGTTTTAATGTCGACTACACCAAAGTCAGCGATCCTTACTATTTTAACGACTTCGATTCCAAATACGGTTCGAGTACCGATGGCTATGCTACACAGATTTTCAGTGCTGGTTACGCCGTTCAGAACTTCGACGCCACGGTGTCAACGAAGCAGTTCCAGGTCTTCGACAGTCAAAATACCAGCACTTACGGTGCAGAACCGCAGCTGGATGTGAACTGGTATCAGAACGATGTTGGTCCATTCGATACCCGCGTCTACGCTCAGGCAGTGCATTTCGTCAATACCAACTCGGACATGCCGGAAGCCACGCGTGTTCATTTAGAACCAACGATCAATTTACCGCTGTCGAACAACTGGTCGAGTCTGAATACCGAAGCCAAGCTGATGGCGACCCATTACCAGCAGAAAAATGTGGACTGGTATAACAACCGTTATGGCACCGACCTTGACGAATCCGTGAACCGCGTACTTCCACAATTCAAAATGGACGGTAAGCTGATCTTCGAGCGCGATATGGGTCTGCTGGCGGATGGGTATACGCAGACGCTTGAGCCACGTATGCAGTATTTGTACGTGCCTTATCGCGATCAGAGCAAAATCCAGAACTATGACTCCGCTTTCCTGCAGTCTGACTACAGTGGCCTGTTCCGTGACCGTACCTACGGCGGTCTCGACCGTATTGCTTCCGCGAACCAGTTAACGACCGGCGTCACAACACGCGTTTATGATGAATCTGCCGTTGAACGTTTTAACGTTTCTGTTGGTCAAATCTACTATTTCACCGAGTCTCGTACCGGTGATGACAATATCAACTGGGAGAAAGACAACAAAACAGGTTCGCTGGTGTGGGCGGGCGATACCTACTGGCGCATGACCGATCGCTGGGGCTTACGCGGGGGTCTGCAGTACGACACGCGTCTCGACAATATTGCGACCAGCAGTGCAGCCGTCGAGTACCGTCGCGATGAAGATCGTATGGTGCAATTGACCTATCGTTACGCCAGCCCGGAATATATTCAGGCAACATTGCCGAACTATGCCACCAGTGAACAGTATAAAGACGGGATTTCGCAGGTGGGTGGTGCAGCCAGTTGGCCAATCGCTGACCGCTGGTCAATTGTGGGCGCATACTACTTTGACACTAACGCCAACAAGCCTGCTGACCAGATGGTTGGTCTGCAATATAACTCCTGCTGTTACGCGCTGCGTGTCGGCTACGAACGCAAACTTAACGGCTGGGATACTCAAAACAATCAGAGCAAATACGATAACGTGATTGGCTTTAATGTCGAATTGCGCGGCCTGAGCTCCAACTACGGCCTGGGCACGCAGCAGATGCTGCGCTCGAACATTCTGCCGTACCGCAGTTCCTTGTAATGTGCTTGTTTTGCAACGTAATCCGCTTTGCGGTTAATTGAAATGGAAAAAGTATGAAGAACTGGAAAACGCTGCTGCTCGGTGTCGCTATGGTTGCGAATACCAGCTTCGCGGCCCCCCAGGTTGTTGATAAGGTCGCCGCTGTGGTTAACAACGGTGTCGTGCTCGAAAGTGACGTTGACGGTTTGATGAAATCTGTGAAGCTCAATTCGGGCCAGGCGGGTCAGCAACTTCCGGATGACGCAACGCTGCGCCATCAGATCCTGGAACGTCTGATCATGGATCAGATTGTCCTGCAAATGGGTCAGAAAATGGGCGTGAAGATCACTGACGAGCAGCTTGATCAGGCGATCGCTAACATCGCTAAGCAGAACAATATGACCCTGGATCAGATGCGTAGTCGTCTGGCCTATGATGGCATCAGCTATTCAACCTACCGTAATCAGATCCGTAAAGAGATGCTGATCTCAGAAGTGCGTAACAATGAAGTTCGTCGCCGCGTCACCATCCTGCCGCAGGAAGTCGACGCGCTGGCAAAACAGGTGGGCAACCAGAACGATGCCAGCACCGAGCTGAACCTGAGCCACATTCTGATCCCGCTGCCAGAGAACCCAACGTCTGACCAGGCCGCAGAAGCGGAAAGCCAGGCGCGCGCTATCGTTGAGCAGGCACGTAACGGCAGTGACTTTGGCAAGCTGGCCATTACCTACTCTGCAGACCAACAGGCGCTGAAAGGCGGCCAGATGGGCTGGGGACGTATTCAGGAACTGCCATCCATCTTTGCCCAGGCGCTGAGCACGGCGAAAAAAGGCGACATCGTGGGTCCAATCCGTTCAGGTGTTGGCTTCCACATCCTGAAAGTCAACGACCTGCGTGGTCAGAGCCAGAACATCTCCGTCACCGAAGTTCATGCTCGCCACATTCTGCTGAAACCGTCACCGATCATGACAGACGATCAGGCGCGTGCGAAGCTGCAACAGATTGCTGCGGACATTAAGAGCGGAAAAACGTCGTTTGCGAATGCCGCAAAAGAGTTCTCTCAGGATCCTGGCTCTGCTAACCAGGGCGGCGACCTGGGCTGGGCGGCGGCGGATATCTACGATCCGGCATTCCGCGATGCGCTGATGAAGCTGAACAAGGGCCAGATGAGTGCGCCGGTACACTCCTCCTTTGGCTGGCATCTGATCGAACTGCTGGATACCCGCAACGTTGATAAAACCGACGCAGCGCAGAAAGACAGAGCCTATCGTATGCTGTTCAACCGTAAGTTCTCTGAAGAAGCGGCAACCTGGATGCAGGAACAACGCGCCAGCGCTTACGTGAAAGTTCTGAGCAACTAATGAAACAGCATCGTGTTGTGATCACCCCCGGCGAACCCGCCGGGATTGGGCCTGACCTCGTGGTCCAGCTTGCCCAACGTAGCTGGCCGGTGGAACTGGTCGTCTGTGCTGATGCAACACTGTTACAAGACCGGGCTTCACTGCTCGGTCTGCCTTTAACGCTTATCCCCTACGTTGAAGGCCAGCAGCCTGCACCGCAGCAAGCCGGAACGCTCACGCTTCTTCCCGTCCCTCTTCGTACTCCTGTTATTCCGGGTCAGCTCAGCACTGAAAACGGCCACTATGTTGTCGAAACCCTGGCGCGCGCCTGCGATGGTTGCATAAAGAGTGAATTTGCTGCCCTGATTACGGGCCCCGTGCACAAAGGGGTGATTAACGAAGCCGGTATTCCGTTCACCGGACATACCGAGTTTTTTGAAGAGCGATCGCACACCCCGAAAGTGGTGATGATGCTGGCGACGGAAGCGATGCGGGTGGCTCTGGTAACAACCCATCTGCCGATTAAGGCCATTCCTGACGCCATCACCCCTGAACTGCTGCGGGAGATCATCGGGATACTGCATCACGATCTGCAGACCAAATTCGGTATTAAACAGCCGCACGTTCTGGTCTGTGGCCTGAACCCACACGCCGGTGAAGGCGGGCATATGGGGACTGAAGAGATCGACACCATCATTCCGGTGCTGAATGAAATGCGGGCGAAAGGGATGAACCTGAGCGGTCCATTGCCTGCCGATACCCTTTTCCAGCCCAAATACCTGGATAATGCCGATGCCGTGCTCGCGATGTACCACGATCAGGGCCTGCCCGTGCTAAAATACCAGGGCTTTGGCCGCGGTGTGAATATCACCCTCGGTTTACCTTTTATTCGAACGTCCGTTGACCACGGTACTGCGCTCGATCTGGCAGGCCAGGGAAAAGCGGATGTCGGCAGTTTTATTACGGCGCTTAATCTCGCCATCAAAATGATTGTTAATACTCAATGACTAATCGAGTCCATCAGGGCCACTTAGCCCGTAAACGCTTCGGGCAAAACTTCCTCAACGATCAGTTCGTGATCGACAGTATTGTCTCGGCCATTAATCCGCAAAAAGGCCAGGCGATGGTTGAAATCGGCCCCGGTCTGGCAGCACTGACTGAACCCGTCGGCGAACGTCTGGACGAACTGACCGTTATCGAACTCGACCGCGATCTCGCTGCTCGTCTGCAAACGCACCCGTTCCTTGGGCCGAAGCTGACGATTTATCAGCAAGATGCCATGACCATGAATTTTGGCGAGCTGTCGGAAAAAATGGGTCAGCCGCTGCGCGTATTCGGTAACCTGCCCTATAACATCTCCACGCCGCTGATGTTCCACCTCTTTAGCTATACTGATGCCATTGCCGACATGCACTTCATGTTGCAAAAAGAGGTGGTAAACCGTCTGGTTGCAGGGCCGAACAGTAAAGCGTATGGTCGTTTAAGCGTGATGGCACAATATTTCTGCAATGTGATCCCGGTACTCGAAGTGCCGCCGTCTGCCTTCACGCCGCCGCCAAAAGTCGACTCTGCGGTTGTGCGCCTTGTGCCGCATAAAACGATGCCATACCCGGTCAAAGACCTGCGCGTACTGAGCCGCATCACCACAGAAGCCTTTAACCAGCGCCGTAAAACGATCCGTAATAGCCTCGGCAATCTGTTCACCGTTGACGTGCTGGCCGAGCTGGGCATTGACCCGGCAATGCGAGCAGAAAACATCTCTGTTGAGCAGTACTGTAAACTGGCTAATTACATTAGCGAAAATGCGCCGCCGAAGGAGAGTTAAGCCATGATTGATTCGCCCCGCGTCTGTGTCCAGGTACAAAGCGTTTACGTTGAGTCGCAGTCCTCACCCGATGAAGAACGTTTTGTTTTCGCCTACACCGTGACCATTCGCAACCTGGGGCGGATGCCTGTGCAACTGCTCGGGCGTTACTGGCTTATCACTAACGGCAATGGCCGTGAAATCGAAGTTCAGGGTGAAGGTGTGGTTGGTGAACAGCCCCACATCGCCCCTGGCGAAGAGTATCAGTACACCAGCGGTGCAGTAATTGAAACACCGCTGGGTACCATGCAAGGCCATTATGAAATGGTCGACGTCGATGGCAATGTGTTCCGCGTTGCTATTCCTGTGTTCCGTCTCGCCGTTACAACACTCATTCATTAATCTAATGTCTACATATCTGATTGGCGACGTTCACGGTTGCTACGATGAACTGATCGCATTATTAAAACAGGTCGACTTTACGCCAGGACGGGATATTCTCTGGCTGACGGGCGATTTAGTGGCGCGTGGGCCAGGCTCCCTGGAGGTTTTACGCTTCGTAAAATCGCTGGGCGACAGCGTTCGCATGGTGCTGGGCAACCATGATTTGCATCTGCTCGCCGTCTTTGCCGGCATCAGCCGCAATAAGCCGAAAGATCGCCTCACCCCGCTGCTGGAGGCGCCAGACGCCGACGAACTGATCAACTGGCTGCGTCGTCAGCCCCTGTTGCAGATCGATGAAGAGAAAAAACTGGTCATGGCACACGCCGGGATCACCCCACAGTGGGATCTTGAGACGGCAAAAACCTGCGCGCGTGACGTAGAAGCCGTGCTGGCGAGCGATTCCTATCCCTTCTTCCTTGATGCCATGTACGGCGACATGCCAAATCACTGGAGTGAAGATCTGAGCGGTCTGGCGCGCCTGCGTTTTATCACGAACGCGTTCACACGGATGCGTTTCTGCTTCCCGAACGGGCAACTGGATATGTACTCAAAAGAGACGCCGGAGAGCGCACCTGCACCGCTTAAACCGTGGTTTGCGATTCCCGGGCCGGTCACCAGTGAGTACAGCGTGGTGTTTGGTCATTGGGCCGCGCTAGAAGGGAAAGGCACGCCGGAAGGGATCTACGGTCTTGATACCGGTTGTTGCTGGGGCGGGGATTTAACCTGCTTACGCTGGGAAGATAAAACATACTTCGTGCAGCCGTCCAACCGACAGCTGGACCTGGGGGAAGGCGAGGCGGTCGCCTCCTGAGAGTGAATTCCCTCTCCCGGCCGGGAGAGGGTCTATCAACTAGCGACGTTCCAGAATCTCGAAGCAGTAGCTGTGTGAGTTCTGCGCATCCGCGTCGTGAAATTCGCTGAATACCGATTCCCACTCGTCCGGATCGTAGTCCGGGAAATGGGTATCGCCTTCCACTTCCGCATCAATATGCGTCAGATAGAGCTTTTGCGCTTTTGGCAGGAACTGCTCATATACACGCCCACCACCAATCACCATGATCTCTTCGGCGTTACCGCACGCGGCAATCGCCTCGTCCACGGATTTCACCCATTCGACGCGATCGTCAGTGCCTGGCTGGCTACTGATCACGATATTCTTACGGCCCGGCAATGGGCGACCAATCGACTCCCAGGTCAGGCGGCCCATCACTACCGGCTTGTTTAACGTCGTACGTTTAAACCATGCGAGATCGGCAGGCAGGTTCCACGGCATGGCATTTTCCATACCGATAACACGGTCCACCGCCAGCGCTGCAATCAGACTGATCATTGAAAATTTCCCGGATGCAAAAAATTGCCGCCACTATACGGAAAGCTTAATCTTTCGTCGACTGGCGGCATGGTAAAGAGAGAGAAATTTTTTAATATTGCTGGCAACTCCACTTCACGCGGAAGGTTTACTCTTCGGTTCGTCCGCCGGATCGCCGGTATGCTTGCCCTCCTCCGTTCCCTGCCAGCCATGACGCTGCACCAGCGACAGATGATTACGATCCTCGTTAATGATCTCTGTCAGCATCGCACTGGTGCGTTTAAACACCGCCGCACGCTCTGTGGCCGTACTGCCCGCCATCGCCACCATCTCTTCCACCATATCGGTATTGAAGCGGCGGAACAGGTCCGCACGCTCGCGCGCTTCATACGCGCCCAGGCCCAGACTTTCCAGCGCCATGCGGCCAGACTTAAGCGCCCCTTCGAAGGTTTCACGCTCGGGTGCGTCCACCCCCGCCTGTCGCAGCTGGATATAGTGATCCACATCGCGCGCGCGGGAGATAATGGTCAGGTTCGGGAAATGCTCCTTCACCAGTTCAACCAGCTGCATACTGGTCTGGGGATCGTCAATCGCGTTGATGAGGACTTCCGCTTTCGCTGCCCCGGCTGATTCCAGCAGATCGACACGCGTTGCATCGCCGTAGAAGACTTTCATATCGAACTTACGCAGGGTATCCACATGGTCCGGATCGTGATCGAGGATGACCATTTTTACCCCGCTTGAGAGCAGTAAACGACCGGTGATCTGCCCAAAGCGACCGAATCCGGCGATGATGACCCGCGGCTGTTCCTCATCGATCTCATCGGCCTCACGTTCCTGTTCGCTGCCGGTTTTTTCCAGACGCGTCAGCAGCACCAGCAGGATCGGCGTTGCAGCCATCGACAGCGCAACCGCCAGCGTCAGCGCTTTCGCCCACTCGGGATCGAGCACATTGGCCATTTGCGCCGCGCCGAAAACCACAAACGCGAATTCGCTTCCCTGTCCGAGCAGCACGGCGAACCAAAGACGCTGTCTGCCAGGCACGTTCAGCGGACGGGCGATCAGCCACAGCATCACCATTTTGATGACCAGGAAACCGACCAGCAGGATGAGGATCCGCAGTGGATGCGTGACCAGCGTGCCAAAGTCGATAGACATCCCGACCCCGATGAAAAACAGCCCCAGCAGCAGTCCTTTAAATGGCTCGATATCACTTTCAAGCGCGTGTCGGTACTCTGAGCTGGCCAGCAGAACGCCCGCGAGGAAGGCTCCCATCGCCATCGACAGCCCGGCTTCCTCCAGCAGCAGACCAAAACCAAACACCAGGAACAGCGCCACGGCACTGAACACTTCCCGCAGCCCGGAGCGGGCGACGAATCGAAGCAGCGGACGTGTTACATACCGGCCAAGCAGGACAACCAGTGCCAGCGCACCGACCACTTTCAACGCAGAGAGGGCAAAAGCGCCGAGCGTGGTGGAGGCCCCACTTGCGGCCAGCAGCGGGATCATCGCCACCAGAGGAATCGCCGCGATATCCTGAAACAGCAGCACCGAAAACGCACTGCGTCCCATCTGTGAAACGGTCAGGTTTCGCTCGTTCATTGCCTGCATGGCAATCGCCGTCGAAGAGAGTGCCAGCGTCATGCCAATAAGCTCTGCCACTTTCCAGTCCATTCCCAGCAGAATACAGAAGCCGCCCAACAGCAGACCACAGGCTGCCATTTGTAGCGCCCCGCCGCCAAATACTGAAACGCGCAGCTTCCACAACCGCTGCGGGTCAAGTTCCAGACCAATGACAAACAGCATCAGCACGACACCAATTTCGGCGAAATGCAGGATCGCCTCCGCGTCGGTGACCAGGCGGAATCCCCAGGGTCCGATAACACACCCGGCGATCAGGTAGCCCAGCACAGAGCCCAACCCCAGGCGAACCGCCACGGGCACAATCAGCGCCGCCGCGCCAAGGTAAATCAGCGCCTGTATCAGCGTATGGCTATCCATTGTGCGTCTCCTGCCACTCAAGTAAGCGTTGTTTATAATGACGAGCCTGCGCCTGCAACGTCTCATCGTCACAAACAAATGTGCAGTGCATAGCAAAAGGAGGAAGCCAGGTAAGACCACAGTAGAGTGCTGTCGCCTGAAGCGGTTGTGCCAGCACCTCAAAACCCGGGAAAGAGCCAATATCGAAGTGGCTTTCTCCTCCACCGGTGGTCACAGCCCACATCAGGCTTTTTCCCTTCAGCGCATGCCCGTTGTGACCATACGCCCAGCCGTGGGAAAAGACTTTGTCGATCCACAATTTGAGGAGCGGAGGTGTGCTGTACCACTGCATCGGGTGTTGCCAGATAATCAGATCGGCGCGAGTGAGCGCCTCCTGTTCGGCGGCGATGTCGATGTTAAAATCAGGATAAAGTTGATAGAGGGAACGTATCTCTACGTTGTCGAGTGTCCTTACCTGTTCAAGCATGCGCTTATTCGCATGGGAGTGATGCGGATAGGGATGCGCATAAATTATCAGAATCATCAGTTAGCCTGTCTTTACGGTTCCGTTCTCTCTGGTAGCAGTGAGTGTAGACATTTAACTCGCTCACTGAAAGTCTCCCATTGCCTGGTGTCGGCAAATCGCAAGTAGCGTAACTGCTTCTTTAACCATCAATGTTGTTCATATATGTGCGTCTTTGAACAAACAGGAATCCATAGTCGCCAGAAATATCTAACCAATTTTACATTTACCACACTGAAATATTAAGCATTCTTAAAACGACTTTTTAATAAAACAAAGTATACATAACCTATTGAAAAAATAATAATTTTAGATGGTTTTGCGATAACCGCTCTTCAGAAATGTATACGCAATTATTAACCTGAACATTTCACGAACTTTTCATTCAAATGGATGTGTGCATGAGTAATATACGCATTGAACTTAACAGAACAACCAGAATGCTCGGAAGACTGTTCCCCGCCATATTGGCATTCACACCAGCAATAACCTCAGCAGGAATTATTGAACAGTCTACTTCCGTCCCACAAGATTTTTCCGCTGATACCGAATATGTTATCAATAAAGATGTAACGATTTCTTCCTCAAGCAATAAAGCAGCCGTATCCGTATCAGGTATTGATGTCACATCAGTAACAAATAAAGGTAATATATCTGGAGCGGCCAACGGTCTTGATATTAACACCGGCGCCCAGCGTGTTGTTGTTGAAAATGAAGTCGGTGCAACAATTTCTTCTACCAGCGCAAACGCAGTAAATGTGGAGTCTTTACTGGGTGACTTCAATAATAGTGGAAATATAACGGGTGCTGAAAAAGGTATTTTCATTAGTGAGTCATCATCTGCTATCAATATCACTAATACCGAATCAGGATTGATTAAAGGCAAAACGGGTTTGAGCGCCGAGACAGGGTTAGGCATCAACAATGATGGCAAAATCACGGGTATTGACGGTGATGGTATTGCTTTAAGTAGTGGCAATACAAAAGTCTTAAATAGTGGTGTTATTGAAGGCACGCAGAACGGTATTTATGTCTCAGGTAACGCTAAAGTTGATATTACGAATAGCGGTTCGCTCGGGGGTGGAAATGCGGCAGTATTTTTTGCCAGCGATAAAAATAACACCCTGGTGCTTAATACTGGCTCATCATTATCAGGTGACGTTATTTCGACAGTCTCGAAAGGTAACACCCTGACCCTGGTAGGCACCGGTACAGAAGACAGCAATTTTATCGGACTGAACGAAGGCGATGGTTTCGCCTCCGTCAAAATGAACGGTGAAGACTGGACGCTGACGGGTAACGTCGACATTATTGGTGCAGGTGATTCACTGCAGGTGAATAGCGGCAACCTGACCCTGGCGGGTACCGTTTCCAATGCTGGCAATACGCTGGTGGCGAATGAAGCCACGCTCCAGCTGGGCAATGGCGAAGGTATGGCAAGTCTCAGCGGTGGCCTAACCAACAATGGTACGGTTATTTTTAACCAGGGAGGCAATTTTACGTTTTCTACCGACATGATCGGCAGCGGAAACGTAGAGAAAGTTGATGCGAATACGCTGACGCTTACCGGCAACAACAGCTATACCGGCGATACGACCCTGCGAAACGGCACAACGCTGGTAGCGGCAGGCGCAACGTTAGGTGTTGAAAACAGCAATGCCACTCTCACCGTGCAGAACGGGGCAAAGTTTGCCACCGCAGGAACCGTCTACAACAACATCACTATTCTCAGCGGCGGTACGCTGGCAGCGTGGAATGCAATTGAGGGTAATGCAACCCTCAGAGACGCCGGCATTGATACCATTAACGGCAACGTGACCAACAGCGGCACGCTTTTGCTCAGTGCAGCCGACCACAGCGTTGGTAATGACTTTACCATCACTGGTGACTATACCGGCGCAGAAGGTAGCCAGATTGTGTTAAACAGCGAGCTGGGTACTGACACGGCACCTACCGATCATCTCACAATAACCGGCAGCAGTTTTGGCCAGTCCGGTGTGACCGTCAGCAACATGGGTGGACTTGGCGCACAGACCGTGAACGGCATGGAGATTGTCAGCGTCGCCGGCAGCTCTGAAGCACAGCTGACGCTGGCCAAACCGGTTGTGGCAGGCGCATACGAATACTCTCTTTACCAGCATAGTGACGGGAACTGGTACCTGGAATCGAAGGCCACGCCACCTGTCGATCCAACAGATGATACCGATGACGGAGATAATACCGACAACGGTGGCAATACCGACGATGGCGGTAACACTGATAATGGCGGTAACAGTGACAATGGCAGCAATACCGACGATGGCGGCAACAGCGGCGGCAATGATAACGGCGACGGTGGTAATAATACCGATAACGGCGGCGGCAATACCCCAGCACCAGAAGTGATGGCACCTGAAGTGGGCGCGTATTTAGGCAACTATCTGGCTGCTCAGAGTATGTTCCTGCACAAACGTGACGATCGCGATCAGCTCACTTTCCGTAACGAAGACGATCTGAATACCTGGATGTATGTTAAAGGTCGTTACCATGAAAATGATGCAGGCGGCGATAAAGTCAGCTACGACACCACGACCACCGTTCTGCAAGTCGGCAGCGATTTCCTCAGCAAGCCAATGGACAGCGGTATCCTGCGTGCCGGTGGCATGTTCGGTGCAGGCCAGGCGAAGACCCACTCAGATGCGAAACACAACGTGCGTGACGCACAGGGTAAAGTCGATGGCTTCAACGTTGGACTCTACGCCACCTGGCAGGAAGATCAGAAATTACGCCTGGGCAGCTACATTGATACCTGGGCCGCTTACAGCTGGTACAACAACAAAGTGACCAGCAACCGCAACGATGAAGATTACAACAGCGAAGGTTTTGCCGCGTCTGTTGAAGTCGGGCATGCGTGGGTTATCCCATCTGAAAACGAGCGTACCTGGAAGATCGAGCCTCAGGCGCAGGTGATCTACAGCTATCTTGATCAGGAAAATCATACGGACCGCGATGGCGTCCGGGTGACGACTCTGGATAACGACAGCGTCTTCGGTCGTCTGGGTGTGAAATCCAGCTATTTCCAGCAAAAGGACGTCACGGCCTGGCAGCCATACGTTGCGGTGAACTGGCTGAAGGGTGCAGGTCAAAACGATCTGGCCTTCAACGACGAAACCGTAAGTAATGATACGCCGGAGGATCGTGGTCAGGTAGAGCTGGGTATTACCGGCAATCTTAACGAGACCACGACGATTTCACTTCGCGCCAGCGGCGAATGGGGTGAAAACAACTATGCCGCTTACGGCGGTCATATTTTGTTAAACCACCGCTGGTAATCCATCCGCATCAAGCAAAAAAGCAGTGGCGGATGCCACTGCTTTTTTTAATTATCCAGTTCACCCATGGATTTAACCTGGTCACGGTTAATCTGCTCGGTTTGACCCGTTTCCGCGTTTTTATACGACACCAGACCGGTATCGTCATCCACCTGCGGTTTGCCGTCCGTAATGATGGTGCGGCCATCGGTGGTTTTCACCGCCTGATTAGATGAACATCCCGCTACGGTGAACATTGCAGTGGCAGCCAGAACGGAAGCGATCAGTAGTTTATTTTGCATGGTGTTTTCCCCTGCTCTCAGTTGAATTTCATTATCGACCTAACCATTTTAGGCTAACTGACTGAATGCGGATGGAAAACCAGAAGGTTCTGAAGAGGGGAAGAATGCCCGGTAACCGAACGGTACCGGGCAATTTGTCTTACTTGTTAATCTGGGCGTGCATTTCCTGGACCGAAATCACCTTCTCGGTGGCATCCGCGTTCAGCGCCATGGCTGTTGCGAAACCGCCGTTCAGGGTGGTGTCGTAATGCACTTTGTACTGCAGCGCGCTGCGGCGAATCAGCTTGGAGTCTTCAATCGCCTGGCGGCCCGCAGTGGTGTTGATGATATAGGTGTATTCGCCATTCTTAATGCGATCCTGAATGTGCGGACGACCTTCATGCACCTTGTTCACTAGGCGCGGGTTGATTCCCGCTTCACCCAGCACAATCGCCGTACCGTGGGTTGCATCCAGCTCGAAGCCCTGTTTCAGTAGCTTGGCAGCAAGGTCAACCACGCGCTCTTTATCACCTTCGCGAACAGAGAGCAGCGCACGGCCAGATTTCTTCATGGTGGAGTTGCTGCCCAGTTGCGCTTTAGCAAACGCTTCTGCAAAGGTGCGGCCCACGCCCATCACTTCCCCGGTAGAGCGCATCTCTGGCCCTAAGAGCGGGTCAACGCCCGGGAATTTGTTGAACGGCAGCACCACCTCTTTTACAGAGTAGTACGGCGGGATAATCTCTTTTGTGACGCCCTGCTGAGCCAGCGTCTGGCCGGCCATCACGCGCGCCGCCACTTTTGCCAGCGGAATACCGGTCGCTTTAGAGACGAACGGTACGGTTCGTGCCGCACGCGGGTTCACTTCAATCAGGTAGACTTCGTTGTCTTTCACGGCGAACTGGACGTTCATCAGGCCGCGAACCTGCAGTTCGAAGGCCAGTTTCTGCACCTGCTGACGCATCACGTCCTGAATTTCCTGGCTCAGGGTGTACGCTGGCAGAGAACAGGCGGAGTCGCCTGAGTGCACGCCCGCCTGCTCGATGTGCTCCATGATGCCGCCAATCAGCACCATTTCACCGTCGCAGATAGCATCCACATCCACTTCAACCGCATCGTCGAGGAAGCGATCCAGCAGCACCGGCGCATCGTTGGAAACGCTGACTGCCGTCTGGAAGTAACGACGCAGGTCAGCTTCGTCGTAGACGATTTCCATCGCGCGGCCGCCCAGCACGTAAGAAGGACGCACCACCAGCGGGTAGCCAATCTCTTTCGCCTTCTCAACCGCTTGTTCAATCGCAGTCACGGTGGCGTTTGCCGGCTGTTTCAGCTTCAGACGGTCAACCGCCTGCTGGAAACGCTCGCGGTCTTCTGCACGGTCAATGGCATCCGGGCTGGTACCGATAACCGGCACACCTGCGGCTTCCAGCGCGCGCGCCAGTTTCAGCGGCGTCTGGCCGCCGTACTGCACGATCACGCCTTTTGGCTTCTCAATGCGCACGATTTCCAGCACGTCTTCCAGAGTTACCGGTTCGAAGTAGAGACGGTCAGAGGTGTCATAGTCGGTAGAGACCGTTTCCGGGTTACAGTTGACCATGATGGTCTCGTAACCGTCTTCGCGCAGCGCCAGAGAGGCGTGTACGCAGCAGTAGTCAAACTCGATGCCCTGGCCGATACGGTTTGGGCCACCGCCCAGTACCATGATTTTGTCGCGGTCAACGGACGGATTCGCTTCACACTCGTCTTCATACGTGGAGTACATGTAAGCCGTATCGGTCGCGAACTCTGCCGCACAGGTATCAACACGCTTGTAGACCGGGTGCAGGTCATACTGGTCGCGCAGCTTGCGGATTTCCGCTTCACGCACGCCGGCCAGTTTTGCCAGACGCGCGTCGGCAAAGCCTTTGCGTTTCAGCATGCGCAGGAAGTCAGCGTCCAGGCCATTGATGCCCAGCTCCGCCACTTTCTCTTCCAGACGCACCAGCTCTTCAATTTGCACCAGGAACCAGCGGTCGATGTTGGTCAGGTTGAACACGCCGTCCACGGACAAGCCTGCGCGGAAGGCGTCGGCGATATACCAGATACGCTCTGCGCCCGCGTCTTTCAGCTCGCGGCGGATTTTGGTCAGTGCTTCCGGGTCGTCCAGGCTCACTTTCGGATCGAAGCCGGTCGCGCCCACTTCGAGGCCGCGCAGCGCTTTCTGCAGGGATTCCTGCTGCGTGCGGCCAATCGCCATCACTTCACCCACAGATTTCATCTGGGTGGTCAGACGGTCGTTCGCGCCAGCGAATTTCTCGAAGTTGAAGCGTGGAATTTTGGTTACAACGTAGTCGATAGACGGTTCGAAGGACGCAGGCGTGCGGCCCCCGGTGATGTCGTTCATCAGCTCGTCAAGGGTGTAACCGACCGCCAGTTTCGCCGCCACCTTCGCAATCGGGAAGCCGGTCGCTTTAGAGGCCAGCGCGGAGGAGCGGGACACGCGCGGGTTCATTTCGATAACAATCAGACGGCCGGTTTTCGGGTTCACCGAGAACTGCACGTTAGAACCACCGGTTTCGACGCCGATTTCACGCAGTACTGCCATCGAGGCGTTACGCATGATTTGGTACTCTTTGTCGGTCAGCGTTTGCGCTGGCGCAACGGTAATGGAGTCGCCGGTGTGGATACCCATCGCATCGAAGTTTTCGATGGAGCAGACGATGATGCAGTTGTCGTTTTTATCACGCACCACTTCCATCTCGTACTCTTTCCAGCCAATCAGCGATTCATCAATCAGCAGCTCTTTGGTTGGGGAGAGATCCAGGCCGCGCTCGCAAATCTCTTCAAACTCTTCGCGGTTGTAGGCGATACCGCCGCCGGTGCCGCCCATGGTGAAGGAAGGACGGATGATGCACGGATAACCCACTTCAGCCGCAACGGCCAGCGCCTCTTCCATGTTGTGAGCGATACCGGAACGTGCGGTGTCGAGGCCGATTTTTTTCATCGCCACGTCGAAGCGACGACGGTCTTCTGCTTTATCAATCGCGTCGGCGGTCGCACCAATCATGGTCACGCCGAACTCTTCCAGCACGCCCTGACGCTCCAGCTCCAGCGCGCAGTTCAGTGCAGTCTGGCCACCCATGGTCGGCAGAACTGCATCCGGACGCTCTTTCTCGATGATTTTACGTACCACTTCCCAGTGAATCGGCTCGATGTAGGTTGCATCCGCCATTTCCGGGTCGGTCATGATGGTCGCCGGGTTAGAGTTCACCAGGATAACGCGGTAACCCTCTTCGCGCAGGGCTTTACACGCCTGTGCACCGGAGTAGTCAAATTCACAGGCCTGACCGATAACAATCGGGCCAGCGCCAAGGATCAGGATGCTTTTTATGTCTGTACGTTTTGGCATGGTCTTCTCGGCTCCTGATTATTTAGCGGTCTTACGGTATTGCTCGATAAGTTCGATGAAGTGATCGAACAGCGGTGCGGCATCGTGCGGCCCCGGGCTGGCTTCCGGGTGTCCCTGGAAGCTGAACGCTGGCTTATCGGTACGATGGATCCCCTGCAGGGTGCCATCGAACAGGGATTTGTGCGTCACGCGCAGATTAGCCGGCATTGACGCTTCATCTACTGCGAAGCCGTGGTTCTGTGCCGTAATCATCACCGTGTTGTTGTCGATGTCTTTCACCGGGTGGTTACCACCGTGGTGACCGAACTTCATCTTAATGGTGTTCGCCCCGCTCGCCAGCGCCAGCAGCTGATGGCCGAGGCAGATGCCGAATACCGGAATATCGGTTTCGAGGAAGGACTTGATGGCATCGATAGCGTAATCGCACGGTGCCGGGTCGCCAGGTCCGTTAGAGAGGAAGATGCCATCCGGGTTCATCTTCAGTACGTCTTCGGCAGAGGTTTTCGCCGGCACCACCGTCAGACGGCAGCCGCGATCAACCAGCATGCGCAGGATATTGCGCTTGGCGCCGAAATCGTAGGCGACCACGTGGAACGGCAGCTCGCTCTCTTTTTTCGCTTCCGGCAGGTCATCTGACAGCGTCCAGCTACCTTGCGTCCAGCTGTATGCTTCAGTGGTCGTCACTTCTTTCGCCAGGTCCATGCCATTCAGGCCCGGGAAGGCTTTCGCTTTTTCCAGCGCCAGCGCCGCATCGAGGTTGTCCCCTGCGATGATGCAGCCGTTCTGTGCACCCTTCTCGCGCAGCAGACGCGTTAACTTACGGGTATCGATATCGGCAATCGCCACAATGTTATGGCGCTTCAGATAGGAAGAGAGGTCTTCGGTATTGCGGAAGTTGCTGGCAATCAGCGGCAGGTCGCGAATGACCAGGCCTTGCGCATGTACCTGAGAAGATTCTTCGTCAGCAGCATTGGTGCCGACATTGCCGATATGAGGATAAGTAAGAGTAACGATTTGGCGAGAATAGGAAGGATCAGTGAGGATTTCTTGATAACCGGTCATTGAAGTATTGAAAACGACTTCCCCAACCGCCGAACCCGTTGCCCCTATGGCCCGACCGATAAACTGGGTTCCGTCTTCCAGAACCAATAGCGCTGACTTAATCAAAACACCCTCCAGAGAATATTCACTCACTTTATTTGCATATTAATTCACAACCATGTCATAAATCAATGCAAATGTGTTGCCAGCGGATTTTTGGCAAACGGCGGCATTCTGGAGATTTGCCAGGTAAAAGTCAACTCAAAACGGATATTTTAATTATCCTTTTGCAAGCCTGGCGGCCTGAAAAGATGTTAAGCAGCAAAAAGATCAGGTAAATCACGACAGAAAACGCTTGCGTGGCAAGTTTATTGGAATTTCTGGTACGCAGATAATAAAAAGTGGACCAAACGGTCAAAATTTACATAACAGCAACACAAAATGGCGGGATAACATCTACTTTTAGCCAAAAAAGAAAAAAATAAACATGGAATGGATAAAATAAAAGGGCAATAAATTATTGCCCTATGCAATCAAAAAGTTACGACTGCAATAACCACATCACGATGGGTAATATCTCTTACAAATTGTTGAGATCGAGCACATCACGCATATCAAAAAGACCATTTTCTTTGTCTTTCAGCCACAAAGCGGAGCGAACGGCACCATTCGCAAATGTCATGCGGCTGGATGCTTTATGCGTGATCTCTACACGTTCTCCAATATCGGCGAACATCGCAGTATGTTCCCCAACGATGTCACCCGCACGCACGGTTGCGAAACCAATCGTTCCCGGGACGCGTTCGCCCGTATGGCCTTCGCGGCTATATACCGCGCAGTCTTTTAAATCTTTATCCAGTGCATGAGCAATCGCTTCGCCCATTGCCAGCGCCGTGCCGGAGGGAGCATCGACTTTGTAACGGTGGTGAGCTTCGACAATCTCAATGTCGGTATAATCGCCCATCACTTTTGCGGCCTTCTCCAGCAGCTTAAGCATAACGTTGACGCCCACGCTAAAGTTAGCAGCGAAGACAATAGCAATCTCATGTGACGCATCCTGAATGGCTTGTTTACCGGCTTCATCAAACCCGGTGGTACCAATCACCATGCCTTTGCCGTGCTGACGGCAAAATGCCAGATGGGTCAGCGTGCCTTCTGGCCGGGTAAAATCGATAAACACATCAAAATCATCTTTCACCGCATCAAGGCTACTCTGAACGGTAACGCCCGTCTTGCCCGCGCCTGCCAGTTCACCGGCATCGGCCCCAACAAGCGATGAACCTTCACGCTCCAGTGCTGCGCCCAGCGCTACGCCATCCATCTGAAGTGCCGCCTGAATGAGCTGGCGACCCATACGTCCACCCGCGCCCGCAATGGCGACACGGATCTGTGCATCATGCATAGTTATTCTCTTACGTTAAAATGATGTAAACCGTTTTCAGATTAACCAGCCTTTGTCAGGCCTGCCAACTGAAAACACCGATAATTAGAATTTAACGTGAAACGGACTCAAATATCAGTAAAAGACATGATTTTGTCGTCACGATAAAGTAGCAGATAAAAAAAAGGCCAGCACAGGAGGTGCTGGCCTTTCATCAGAAGAAGGATTATTCCACTTCGCGTGCATCAATACGCAGCTCTTTCGGGACTTCAAAGACGATGTTTTCTTCGCGGCCTTCCAGCGGAACGGCTTCACCACCACCCAGCTCCTGCAGACGGGCGATCACGTTCTGCACCAGGATATCCGGCGCGGAAGCCCCTGCGGTGACACCGACACAGGCCGCGTTTTTCACCCACGCTTCCTGAATGTCCGTCGCGTCGTCAATCAGAAACGCCGCCTTGCCCATGCGCTGCGCCAGTTCGGCCAGACGGTTGGAGTTAGAGGAGTTTTTCGAGCCGACCACCAGCACCACGTCCGCCTGTTCAGCCAGCGCTCGCACCGCTTCCTGGCGGTTAGTGGTTGCGTAGCAGATATCATCTTTACGCGGCCCGACGATTTTCGGGAAACGCTGGCGCAATGCGTCAATCACATCCGACGTATCATCAACTGAAAGCGTGGTCTGCGTCATGAACGACAGACGGGCTTCGTTTTTCACGTTCAGCGTCAGAACATCTTCCGGCGACTCCACCAGATACATCCCCCCTTCCGGGTTGCTGTACTGGCCCATAGTGCCTTCGACTTCCGGATGACCCGCATGACCAATCAGGATCGACTCTTCACCGCGACGGCTGGCGCGCGCCACTTCCATATGCACTTTGGTTACCAACGGACAGGTGGCGTCGAACACCGTCAAATCACGGCTTTTCGCTTCGTTACGTACCGCCTGGGAGACACCGTGTGCGGAGAAAATCAGGATCGCGCCGTCCGGCACTTCGCTGATCTGCTCAATGAAGATTGCACCGCGTTCACGCAGGCTGTCGACCACGTAACGGTTATGTACAACTTCGTGACGCACGTAAATCGGCGCGCCGTAAATCTCCAGCGCGTTTTCAACAATGCTGATAGCGCGGTCTACACCGGCGCAGAAGCCGCGCGGGTTAGCCAACAGGATCTGCATTTCAGGCCTCCAGTACCGGATCGATCTCCAGCACTTCAATATCAAAATGGACGGTGCGCCCGGCAAGCGGATGGTTGAAATCTACGGTGATGGAGTCGCCGTTGATTTCGCGGATCACGCCAGGCATTTCGCTGCCATCCATAGCGGTAAAGAGCATAATCGCCCCGATTTCCGGTTCGCCCGCATCCATAAACTCACGACGAGAGAAGTACTGGATAAGATCCGGGCTTGGCACGCCAAACGCCGCATCCGGCTCCAGCGAAAACGCCTTCTTCTCCCCCTCTTTCAGACCCAGAAGCTGCTGCTCCAGACCTTCAGATAACGACGTATCGCCAAGACGAAACAGGGCTGGTTTGCCGTTATTGCGGGTGGATTCGGCCGTTGAGCCGTCATCCAGTTTCAGCGTGAAGTGAACGAGAACCGCGCTATTGCTTTGTACGGATTTAGACATGCAAATTGCTCGCTTGTTTTGGGTCACCTGTTGCCCGGTGGCGCTGCGCTTACCGGGCCTACGGGAGGCCACAAATTCTGTAGGCCGGGTAAGCGCAGCGCCACCCGGCATTTACAATTAAGCCTGCTCTTTCGCGGCGGGTTTCGGCAAGAAACCTTCCAGCACGATTAACGCCGCACCGATACAAATTGCGCTATCGGCGAGGTTAAAGGTCGCAAAGTGCCAGTCGCCGACGTAGAAGTCGATCATATCGACCACAAAGCCATGCCACAGACGATCAAACAGGTTACCTAACGCGCCGCCAATGATCAGCGCATAGGCGATGTTATTCAGCTTTTGCGTCGCTTTCGAACGGTACATCAGCACCGCCAGCACCACACAGATACCGATAGCAATACCCGCAAAGAACCAGCGCTGCCAGCCACCGCTGTCAGCAAGGAAGCTAAACGCTGCGCCATAGTTACGCGCATAGTGCAGGTTAAGCGACGGGAACAGCGGAACCGTATCCCCCAGAGCAAAGTTCTGGAGGATCAGGAACTTGCTGCCCAGATCAATAATCAGCACCACCACAACCAGCCACAGCCAGCGCAGTCCTGTTGAACAGAGAGTTTTACTCATCAGGCAAACTTACGTTTTTCGCCGTCACCGGCGACGTTGCTTACACAGCGTCCGCAGATGTCTGCGTGTTCCGCCACCTGGCCGACATCGGTGGTGTAGTGCCAGCAGCGCGGGCACTTCTCACCTTCGGCTTTGCTCAGTGCGACTTTCAGTCCTTTAAGCAGTTCGCTCTGCTGAGCATCAGCAGAAGCGTCGGCATAATCCGCAACTTTCGCACCGGAGGTCAACAGGACAAATCGTAATTCATCGCCCAGCGCCGTCAGTTTGGCCGCCAGCTCAGGTTCTGCGTACAGGGTCACTGCCGCTTCCAGAGAACCACCGACTTTCTTGTCAGCACGCGCCTGTTCGATGACCTTGTTCACTTCGCCACGCACTTTCAGCAGCTCGTCCCAGAAGGCATCGTTCATCGCTTCGGTACTGGAGAGATCGAACAGACCTTCATACCACTCGCCGGTGAAGACATACTTCTCACGCTCACCTGGCAGGTAGCCCCAGATTTCATCCGCGGTGAAGGACATAATTGGCGCCATCCAGCGCACCAGTGCTTCTGCGATGTGATACAGCGCAGTCTGGCAGCTACGACGCGCCACGCTGTCCGCTTTCGCGGTGTACTGGCGGTCTTTAATGATGTCGAGATAGAACGAGCCCATCTCGATGGAGCAGAAGCGCATCAGGCGCTGCACCACTTCATGGAAATCGTAAGACTCGTATGCCTTAACGATATCTTCCTGCGCCGCTTTCGCACAGCCTACCGCCCAGCGATCCAGCACCACCATCTCTTCCGGTTTCACCATGTCTTTTGCCGGATCGAAACCATTCAGGTTCGCCAGCAGGAAGCGCGCGGTGTTACGGATACGACGATAGCTGTCGGCAGCACGTTTCAGGATCTCATCTGATACCGCCATTTCGCCGGTATAGTCAGTAGATGCCACCCACAGACGCAGAATGTCTGCGCCCAGTTTGTTCATCACGTCCTGCGGAGAAACGGTATTACCGATAGATTTGGACATCTTGCGGCCCTGACCATCGACGGTGAAACCGTGGGTCAGTACCTGACGGTAAGGTGCTTTACCTTTCATGGCGGTGGAGATCATCAGAGATGACATGAACCAGCCACGGTGTTGGTCAGAACCTTCCAGATACATATCAGCCGCATGACCGGCAAACTCAGGACGCACGTCAACCACGGAGGCGTGAGTAGACCCGGAGTCGAACCACACGTCCAGGGTATCTGGCACTTTTTCGTAGTTGTCCGCGTCAGCGCCCAGGATATCGCGGGCATCGAGATCCCACCACGCCTGAATGCCATCAACTTCAACACGCTTCGCCACTTCTTCCATCAGTTCCAGCGTGTTCGGGTGCAGTTCGTGCGTCTCTTTATGCACGAACAGCGACATCGGCACGCCCCAGGTGCGCTGACGGGAGATACACCAGTCAGGACGGTTAGCAACCATGGATTCAATACGCGCCTGGCCCCAGTCCGGGATCCACTGCACGCCTTTGATCTCTTTCAGAGACTGCTCGCGCAGGCCTTTCTGATCCATGCTGACGAACCACTGTGGGGTCGCACGGAAGATGATCGGCGTCTTGTGACGCCAGCAGCACGGGTAGCTGTGCTGCATTTTCTCAACGTGCAACAGCGCGCCGCGCTCACGCAGCATCTCCACAATGATGTCGTTCGCTTTGAAGACGTTGATACCGTCCAGCGATGGATACGTACCAGGCAGGTATGATCCGTCCGGACCAACCGGGTTCGCGATTTCCAGACCATATTTCAGGCTGATGTTGTAGTCGTCAGGACCGTGACCACCGGCGGTATGTACTGCACCGGTACCGGCTTCCAGCGTCACGTGGTCGCCCAGGATCGCCGGAACGTCGAAGTCCAGGAACGGGTGTTTGAAGCGCATCAGTTCCAGCGCGTCGCCCTTCACGGTGCCCAGCACGGTGTAGTCGGTGATGTTCGCGCGTTTCAGCACGCTTTCCACCAGATCTTTCGCTAGGATCAGCGCCTGACCGTCAATCTGAACCAGTGCATATTCGAACTCACCGGAGAGGGAGATCGCACGGTTAGCTGGCAGCGTCCATGGGGTGGTGGTCCAGATAACCAGCGAGATCGGGCCGCTTACGCCCGGCAGGCCGAATTTACCTTTGATCGCATCCTGATCGACCGCTTCGAAGGCCACGTCGATTGAAGGCGAGGTTTTGTCGTAATACTCAACTTCTGCTTCTGCCAGCGCAGAACGGCAGTCCACGCACCAGTGCACCGGCTTCGCGCCTTTGTGCAGGTGGCCATTGCCGATGATTTTACCCAGCGCACGGATGATGTTGGCTTCGGTTTTGAAGTCCATGGTCAGGTACGGATGCGACCAGTCGCCCAGCACGCCCAGACGAATAAAGTCTGCACGCTGGCCGTCAACCTGAGTGGCCGCGTATTCACGGCATTTCGCACGGAATTCCGCCGCGGTGAATTTCTCACCCGGCTTACCAAACTCCTGCTCAACTTTCAGTTCAATCGGCAGACCGTGGCAGTCCCAACCCGGAACGTAAGGCGAGTCATATCCCGCGAGTCCTTTGGACTTCACGATAATGTCTTTCAGAATCTTGTTTACAGAGTGACCAATATGAATGCTGCCATTCGCATATGGAGGGCCATCATGCAGAATGAAGGTTTTTTTGCCTTTCTTGGCTGCACGGATGATGCCGTACAGGTCATCATCGGTCCAACGCGCCAGCATTCCCGGTTCGCGCTTGGCGAGATCGCCGCGCATCGGGAACCCTGTTTCCGGCAAATTCAGGGTTGATTTATAGTCACTCATCAGATTCTCGGTTCCGTATTTATCACGTAGGCATTTAAGCCGGGTTCAAAGCCCAAAAAACTCGCGGGCCGTTAATTCATCTCGCGCGATTTGCGCTTTTAGTTCATCCAGCGAGGCAAATCGCTGCTCATTGCGTATTTTTTTACGCAGTATGACATCTATATGGCGACCGTAGAGGTCCATTACAACGTCCAGCAGATGCACTTCCAGCTGCTGTCGCACACCGGCGACCGTAGGACGTGTGCCAATATTGGCGACACCGTAAAAAGGTTTCTCGCCCAGTCCAGCCACTTCCACCGCATATACCCCTTTAACCGGGGAGACCTGACGACGCAGCGGTATATTCGCCGTCGGGAAACCTATCGTACGGCCCAGCGCATCGCCATGAACCACACGACCAGAAATGGTAAACGGATGCCCCAGCAAATTCTCTGCGGTCTCCAGTTCATCATTGGCCAGCGCCTGACGAACCGCCGTACTGCTGACGCGCACGCCACCTTCGCAAAAGGTCATCGCGCTGGTGACGTCAAAACCATATTCCAGGCCAGCCTTCTGTAATAGCAAGAAATCGCCCTGACGACCAGCGCCAAAGCGGAAATCATCACCCACGGCGAGAAACTGCACGCCAAGGCGCTTGACCAACAGGTCGCTGACGAAATTTTGTGCTGTCAGCGCGGCAAAACGACGATCAAAACGGACACACAATACGTAGTCCACACCGGACTGTGCCAGATAGCGCAACTTCTCGCGCAGGCGAGTAAGTCGGGCAGGCGATTTATCGCCCGCGAACAGTTCCAGCGGCTGCGGCTCGAAAATCATCACTACCACGGGCAGGCCACGTGCCTCCCCTTCTTTACGCAATCCCTGCAACAGCGCCTGATGCCCACGATGCACGCCGTCGAAATTACCAATGGTCAGCACGCACCCGTGGGGGGCTTTGCTGAGATTATGTATGCCGCGTATCAGCTTCATGTCTGGCTCAAAACAGTGAAAATCGCCAAAGTATACCTTGTACAGCGATTAAGGTTAACCGACGATTGTCTGCACAAAACAGAAAGCCGTAATGATTTCATCATGCTGACCTTTCACAGCAAAAAAATCTGTCCCGGAACTGCGATTTTTATGCCGAAAAGCTGTATTCACGAAAGACAAGCTGGTAGAATCCTGCGCCATCACTACGTAACGTAGCGTCGCTAATTAACGGCGCTTATTTGCACAAATCCATTGACAAAAGAAGGCAAAGAGGGCATATTCCTCGGCCTTTGAATTGTCCACATAGATCATATTTGGGAGTTGGACTTGGCTAATATCAAATCAGCTAAGAAACGTGCCGTTCAGTCTGAAAAGGCTCGTAAGCACAACGCAAGCCGTCGCTCTATGATGCGTACTTTCATCAAGAAAGTATACGCAGCAATCGAAGCTGGCGACAAAGCTGCAGCGCAGAACGCATTTAACGAAATGCAACCAATCGTGGATCGTCAGGCTGCTAAAGGTCTGATCCACAAAAACAAAGCAGCGCGTCATAAAGCAAACCTGACCGCGCAGATCAACAAACTGGCTTAATCGCCGCTTGTTGTTGCTTGTTTAAAGAACCCGCTTAACGCGGGTTTTTTTATACCTTCAGTTTGCTGGCGGGGTAAACAGCGCCGAGTAGTCGCGGTTACAGATACGCTGCACCGCCGGGTGTTGAATCATCCTTTCGGCGAAGATGGCGTGGTACTCCTCCATGACGTTATCGACTCTGCCAATCTCGGTAATCTTGTTATCTGAATAGAGATCGTGCATGTACAGCGTCGGCGCAACAAAGATTGCGTTGTGCGTCTCACCAAACGCTTTCATCAGTGCTGCATCATCGAACTCACCCAGGATCTCCACGTTCAGCCCCTGAGAGTTAAACCAGTTCTGCAGTTTACGCCCCAGCATGGAGCGCCTTCCCGGCACCAGTAAGCGGCGTTCTTCCAGACAGGCAGGGAACGGTTTTTCCGGAGGCGGGTTGATGCACCAGAAGCTTACCCCGCATTCACCAATCTTGACCGAGAACAGCCCCTCCTGCTGCGTGGAGTCGATGGGGCAATCCGAGATAATCATATCCAGCTTATGCTGGCTCAACTGCTCCAGCAGCATTTCGTGTGTGGATTCAAAACAGCGCAAATGGATCTGCTCGTCTTCAACCACCGCCGCATCCAGCACGCCGCTCACCAGCCGTTTCGAGAGGGCATCCGCCACGCCCACGTCAAACAGCAAATTAGACTCTTTGCGGTAGTTGACGATATCCAGCATCTCCTGGCTCAGGGTAAACATCTTGTCCGCATAGCGAAAAACCAGTTCACCCAACTCGCTTGGCTCTATGCCACGTCCTTTACGCTTGAACAGCTTGCCTTGCAGGCGTTCTTCCAGCGCCTTGATTTGCCCGGTGATAGTTTGTGGCGTCAGAAAAAGAGCTTCTGCCGCCCCTACCACCGAGCCTTGTTTGTAAACATGCCAGAAATAATAAAGATGGTTGTAATTCAAATGAGACATCGCGTCTTCTCTCCCTGAGTGTATCGGGAGAAGAATGACCTCCTCCCGGTTTTCCGTTATGCCTGGACGACCTGCCCGGACAACTTCACCTTCAATAAGGTATAACCAATAACTGCGGCCAGTAATGAACCGATTAGAATGGCGAGTTTTGCCCAGATAATCAGCTCAGGCGCGTTTGCACCAAACGCCAGCGTCGAGATAAAGATCGACATGGTAAATCCGATACCGCACAGCACGCCGACCGCCATAATCTGACCAAATGTTGTGCCGTTCGGCAACGATGCCAGCTTAAGCTTCAGCGCCAGCCAGCAGAACAGGCTGATCCCCAGCGGTTTACCAATAAACAGCCCGGTAATAATACCCAGCGGCAGCACGGAAGTGAGCCCCTCCAGCGTAACCCCTCCCAGAGAAACGCCCGCGTTGGCAAACGCAAACAGTGGCAGGATCATAAAGGCGACCCACGGGTGCAGCACATGCTCCAGTTGTTTGGCCGGTGATTTACCCTCCTGCGGCTTAAGCGGTACAAAGAAGCCGACGATCACCCCGGCCAGCGTGGCATGGACACCCGATTTCAGCACCGCCGTCCACAACACCATCCCCACAAGGATGTAAATTCCAATGCGACGGACATTGAAAATGTTCAACAGCGCCAGGACTGCAATCGCCCCTGCTGCCACGCTCAGCGACAGAATCGACAGATCGCTGGTGTAGAACAGCGCGATAATGACGATAGCCCCCAGGTCATCAATGATCGCCAGCGCCATCAGGAAGATTTTCAGTGCAACCGGAACCCGGCTCCCGAGCAACGCTAAAACGCCAAGCGCAAACGCGATATCCGTTGCCGCCGGGATCGCCCACCCGTCACGCGCGACAGGATCCTGCCAGGCAAACGCGAGGAAGAGCAGCGCCGGAACAACCATCCCGCCAATGGCGGCGATCACCGGAAACGCTGCGCGCTGGCGGCTGGCCAACGAGCCCATCACCAGTTCACGTTTCACCTCAAGCCCCACCAGCAGGAAGAACACCGCCATCAGCGCATCGTTGATCCACAGCAGCATGTTCTTGTTAATTTCCAGCGCGCCGACCTTAAGCTCGACGGGCGTTTCCAGAAATGCATGATAGAGATCGCGCGTCATGCCCATGTTGGCGAGCAGCATCGCGGCCGCAGCAGCAATAATCAGGATCACGCCGCCGGATGCTTCACTGCTAAAAAAACGGTGTAGTAATTTCACGTTAATTCTCTCTTTTACAACAATACCTCGATAAAACCATAATATCAGCGCAAACAAATCGGTAAAAACAGATTAATATTGAATATATACTCAGTTTAACCGAGCTTTCGAACAAGAAATAAAAAACCCGGAATCGCTTCCGGGTTTTTAAAGGATAGTTACCAGCTAACGATTTAGCGGGTCAAATCATCGAAGAATTTTTTGACGCCATCGAAGAAGCTTTTGGAGCGTGGGCTGTTTTTCTCACCCGTCGGGCCGCCAAAGCTTTCCTGCAGCTCTTTTAACAGCTGTTTCTGCTTGTCGTTCAGGCCAACCGGGGTTTCAACCACCACGCGGCACAGCAGGTCGCCCTGCGCACCACCGCGAACGGATTTCACGCCTTTACCGCGCATGCGGAACAGCTTACCGGTCTGCGTTTCGCCTGGGATTTTCAGGTTCACGCGCCCATCCAGTGTAGGCACTTCAATTTCGCCACCGAGCGCTGCCATAGCAAAGTTGATCGGGACTTCACAGTAGAGGTTGTTGCCTTCACGCTCAAAGATAGCGTGCTGTTTCACCTGCACCTGAACGTACAGATCGCCTGCTGGTGCGCCGTGCTCACCTGCTTCGCCTTCACCTGCCAGACGGATGCGGTCACCCGTATCTACGCCAGCCGGGATTTTAACGGACAGGGTTTTGGTTTTCTCAACGCGACCGTGGCCGTGGCATTTGGTGCATGGATCTTTAATCAGCGTCCCACGACCATGACAGTGCGGACACGCCTGCTGGACGGCGAAGAAGCCCTGACGCATCTGCACCTGACCGGAACCGTGACAGGTTGGACAGGTTTGTGGCTGCGTACCCGCTTTCGCACCGCTGCCATGGCAAACGTCACACTCTTCCAGCGTCGGGATACGGATCTCTTTGGTGACACCGCGAACGACCTCTTCCAGCGTCAGCTCCATGTTGTAGCGCAGATCCGCACCACGCGCTGCGCGTTGACGACCGCGGCCACCACCGAAGATATCGCCGAAAACGTCGCCAAAGATATCGCTGAAATCAGCGCCGCCGCCAAAGCCGCCGCCACCGAATCCACCGCCACCCATGCCGCCCTGTTCAAAGGCTGCGTGACCGTACTGGTCATAGGCCGCACGTTTTTGTGCATCGGTCAGGACTTCGTAGGCTTCTTTGATCTCTTTAAATTTAGCTTCAGCCTCTTTGTCACCCTGGTTGCGATCCGGGTGGAATTTCATGGCCAGGCGCTTATACGCCTTTTTGATTTCACGCTCTTCCGCAGTTTTCGGAACGCCTAAAATCTCGTAATAGTCTTGCTTTGCCATTGGTTTTTTTAAGCCCCTTAACATGCGAGCACGGGCGTGGAGAGTTCTCCTACGCCCGTGCCGATTAATTACCCTGCATCAGGGCGATTATTTTTTGTCTTTAACTTCTTCGAACTCAGCGTCGACAACGTCGTCGTCTTTCGCGTTGTTCGCTGAAGCGTCAGCGCCTGCCTGCTGCTGGGCATGCTGCTGCTGAGCGATTTCCATCAGCTTCTGAGAAGCCTGTGCCAGCTCCTGCATCTTCGCTTCGATATCCGCTTTGTCTTCGCCTTTCAGAGACGTTTCCAGCGCGCTCAGTGCAGCTTCGATAGCAGTTTTGTCTTCCGCTGGCAGTTTATCGCCTGCTTCTTCAACCTGCTTACGGGTGCTGTGCAGCAGATGGTCACCCTGGTTACGGGTCTGAACCAGTTCTTCGAACTTACGGTCAGATTCCGCGTTGGCTTCCGCTTCACGAACCATTTTCTGGATCTCTTCCTCGTTCAGACCGGAAGAGGCCTTAATGGTGATCTTCTGCTCTTTACCGCTGTTTTTGTCTTTCGCGGAAACGTGCAGAATACCGTCAGCATCGATATCGAAAGTCACTTCGATCTGCGGCATGCCGCGTGGTGCCGGGTTAATACCATCCAGGTTGAACTGACCCAGAGATTTGTTATCAGACGCACGCTTACGCTCACCCTGCAGCACATGGATGGTTACCGCAGACTGGTTATCTTCAGCGGTAGAGAACACCTGGCTGTGCTTGGTTGGGATGGTGGTGTTTTTGCTGATCAGCGCCGTCATTACGCCACCCATGGTCTCGATACCCAGAGACAGTGGGGTAACGTCCAGCAGCAGAACGTCTTTAACATCACCGGTCAACACGCCGCCCTGAACCGCAGCACCAATTGCCACTGCTTCATCCGGGTTAACGTCTTTACGTGGTTCTTTACCAAAGAATTCAGCCACTTTCTTCTGAACCATTGGCATACGGGTCTGGCCACCAACGAGGATAACGTCGTTGATATCAGACACGGACAGGCCAGCATCCTGCAGTGCAACTTTCAGTGGCTCGATAGAACGGTTCACCAGGTCTTCTACCAGGCTTTCCAGTTTCGCACGGGTCACTTTGATGTTCATGTGCTTAGGACCAGTCGCGTCTGCAGTAATGTACGGCAGGTTCACGTCGGTCTGCTGAGCGGAAGAGAGTTCGATCTTCGCTTTCTCAGCGGCTTCTTTCAGGCGCTGCATAGCCAGCGGGTCGTTACGCAGGTCAATACCCTGATCTTTCTTAAATTCGTCAACGAGATAGTTGATCAGACGGGTATCGAAGTCTTCACCACCCAGGTGCGTATCACCGTTGGTTGCCAGAACTTCGAAGGTTTTTTCGCCGTCTACTTCGTCAATTTCGATAATAGAGATATCGAAGGTACCACCACCCAGGTCGTAAACCGCGATAGTACGGTTGCCAACTTCTTTATCCAGACCGTAAGCCAGAGCAGCAGCGGTTGGTTCGTTGATGATACGTTTTACTTCCAGACCTGCGATACGGCCAGCATCTTTGGTTGCCTGACGCTGAGCATCGTTGAAGTACGCAGGAACGGTGATAACTGCTTCAGTTACCGGCTCACCCAGGTAATCTTCTGCGGTTTTCTTCATTTTTTTCAGCACTTCAGCAGAGATCTGAGGTGGTGCTGTTTTGGTGCCTTTCACATCAAGCCATGCATCGCCGTTATCTGCTGCGATGATTTTGTAAGGCATGATAGAAACGTCACGCTGAACTTCTTCGTCCTGGAAGCGGCGGCCGATCAGGCGTTTAATCGCAAACAGGGTGTTTTGCGGGTTCGTCACTGCCTGACGTTTAGCCGGCTGACCAACCAGAGTTTCACCATCCTGGGTATAGGCAATGATAGAAGGCGTGGTGCGATCGCCCTCGGCGTTCTCCAGCACACGTGCAGTAGTGCCATCCATAATCGCTACACAAGAGTTGGTAGTACCCAGGTCGATACCAATAATTTTACCCATCTAAACGTCTCCACTAAAAATTCAGTCAACATGTGGTTGTGTACCTGTAATAAGGGCAGAACGTGCTTTTTCAACTGCCCAGATTTGATTTTTTTCAGGTCCACACACTGCGGTTGCTTACAAGATGGGGTCGCAACGTCATCCATCAAGGGGGGAAGGATAAAAAAAATTTTAATTTCACCCTGACGAGATCATAGACGGCATCGTTTGCGCCCATTATGATGCCGCGCCCCTTCAGGGAGTACTGTCGCGGGTTTAACCATTTCACCATATTAATGATGATTTTTTTGAGGACTTATGGGCAACACTAAGTTGGCTAATCCGGCTCCGCTGGGCCTGATGGGTTTTGGCATGACCACTATTCTGCTGAACCTGCACAACATCGGGATGTTCCCGATGGACGGCATTATCCTGGCGATGGGCATTTTTTACGGCGGTATCGCGCAAATCTTCGCGGGCCTGCTGGAATATAAGAAAGGCAATACCTTCGGCTTAACCGCCTTTACCTCTTACGGTTCCTTCTGGCTGACCCTGGTCGCCATTCTGCTGATGCCTAAAATGGGCCTGGCAGAGGCGGCAAACGCCCATTTCCTGGGCGTTTACCTGGGCCTGTGGGGTGTCTTCACCCTGTTCATGTTCTTTGGCACCCTCAAGGGTAACCGCGCACTGCAGTTTGTCTTCCTGAGCCTGACCGTGCTGTTCGCCCTGCTGGCGATTGGTCATCTGGTGGACAACGAAGGCATCGTTCACGTTGCAGGCTGGATTGGTCTGGTTTGCGGCACAAGCGCTATCTACCTGGCAATGGGTGAAGTGCTGAACGAGCAGTTTGACCGCACCATTTTACCGATTGGTGAAAAACACTGATCCCTCTGTCGTGTCCGCCTCGCGGGCACGACATTCTCCCATCTGGCGAAGCCAAATCCCCAACACCAGCCCCATCAGCGACAACGCCAGCACATACCAGGCAGGTGCCAGCGGTGACACGCCCATCAATACCGTAACCGCAATCGGCGTCAGTCCACCGAAGATGGCATATGAAACATTGTATGAGAATGAGATCCCGGTGAAGCGGACTTCTGGCGGGAAGGCCCGAACCATCACATAAGGCACCGCCCCCACCACGCCAACGCACAGCCCTACCACGCCGTATAAAAGGAACAGCTGTTCAGGATGACTCCCGGCCAGATGGTAAAACGCCCAGCTTGAGCCCGCCAGTAACAGGCTGCCAACGATAAAGGTTACGCTGGCACCGAAACGATCCGCAGCCTGCCCGGCGACCAGGCAGCCGAAGCAGAGCATAACCGTGGCGATACTGTTCGCCTGTAAGGTCACCGCCGGGGCAAAGCCGTACTGCTTTTGCAGCCAGACCGGCGACATCAAAATCACCACCACAATGCCTGCCGAGAGCAACCAGGTAAGCAGCATCGACACCACCACCGCTTTTTTATGACGCACCACGACGGCTTTAACGGGCAACTCTTGTGCCAGCGCTTTGCGCTGCTGCATTTCGAGGAAAATCGGTGTCTCCTGGAGCCAACGGCGCAGGTACATCGCCACCAGGCCAAACGCCCCGCCCAGCAGGAACGGCAGACGCCAGCCCCAGTCGTGTACGGCCTGTTGCGTCATGCTGGTATTCACAATTGTCGCGACCACGGAACCGAGCAAAATCCCCACCGTTAGCCCCGCGGTTAAGGTTCCGCAGGCGATACCAATGCGGCGCGCCGGAACATGCTCCGCGACAAACACCCACGCCCCCGGCACTTCACCGCCGATGGCCGCCCCCTGAAGAATACGCATCAGCAGCAACAATAACGGGGCGAGAATGCCCATCGAGGCGTAGGTTGGCAGCAGACCAATGGCCAACGTCGGCACGGCCATCAGCAGGATACTGAGGGTAAACATCTTTTTGCGCCCGACAAGATCGCCAAAGTGCGCCATCACAATCCCACCAAGAGGACGCGCCAGATACCCGGCAGCAAAAATACCGAAGGTTTGCACCTGACGCAGCCATTCCGGGATATCTGCCGGGAAGAACAACTCCCCCACCACAGCGGCAAAGAAAACAAAGATGATGAAATCGTAAAACTCCAGCGCGCCGCCCAGGGCCGCGAGCGTAAGAGTTTTGTAGTCCTGTCGATTCAGAGGTCGGGTGTTATGTGACATAGCGAACCATTTAGCGTGTGTTGTGGAATTATTATTACAGCTATCGTAAAGAAAAAATTACTATACCGTAAAACTTTTAGCACACCACAGCAGCTTCAGCTAATGTCACATAATGATTATTTTCAGGAGATTGTTTCGCGGCGTGCGCTTTTAGGACGAAATGCTGCTACTACTTTGTCGTCGGTTTCGACATACGGCCCGTCCAGCAGCTGTATACAATACGGTACACTTGCAAAGATCCCATGGACGATCACGCTGCCGTCATCCGCTTTTAACCCTTCCAGCGTCTCTTTGATCGACTTAGGCTGGCCCGGCAGATTCAGGATCAGCGCCTGCTTGCGAATCACCCCCACCTGACGGGAGAGGATCGCCGTTGGAACAAAGTGCAGGCTAATCTGGCGCATCTGTTCACCGAAGCCCGGCATTTCACGGTCAGCTATAGCAAGCGTAGCATCTGGTGTCACATCACGACGTGCAGGACCGGTTCCGCCGGTGGTCAGCACCAGGTGGCAGCTCATCTCATCCACCAGCTCACACAACGTCTGCTCGATGATCGGCTGTTCGTCCGGGATCAGGCGGGTCTGGATTTCAAACGGGGTGGTCAGCGCGCTACCCAGCCACTCTTCAAGAGCAGGGATGCCTTTATCCTGATAAACACCGCTTGAGGCGCGGTCAGAAATCGACACTAAGCCGATGCGTAAGGTATTCATATCCATTCCATTCAAAAAGTACTGATTAAAGGGAATGATACACGCAGAGGGGAATTTCAGACAGAGTACGAAAGAAGTCGCGTGACCGGGAGCCCGGTCACGCAGAATGATTACAGCAGATCGCCGATCATTTTTTCCAGTTTTTCCTGGTCAATAGCAAACTTACGGATACCGTCAGCCAGTTTGTCTACCGCCATTGGATCCTGGTTGTGCTGCCACAGGAACTCGGATTCAGTGATACGCTCTGGACGCGCTTTCACTTCACCGGTGTAAGACAGTTTACGCTCGATGGTACCTTCGCTTTCAGCCAGCTCTTTCAGCAGCGCTGGTGCGATGGTCAGGCGGTCACAGCCAGCCAGTTCGATGATTTCGCCGACGTTACGGAAGCTTGCGCCCATAACAACGGTCTCATAACCGTGCTGTTTGTAGTATTCGTAGATTTCAGTCACTGAAATCACGCCTGGATCTTCAGACGCGGCGTACTCTTTCTTGTCGGTATTGGCTTTGTACCAGTCCAGAATACGACCCACGAACGGAGAAATCAGGTATACGCCCGCTTCCGCACATGCACGCGCCTGCGCGAAGGAGAACAGCAGCGTCAGGTTACAGTTGATACCGTCTTTTTCCAGCTGTTCAGCAGCGCGGATACCCTGCCAGGTAGAAGCCAGTTTGATCAGGATACGGTCATTGCTGATACCCGCATCGTTATACATTTTGATCAGACGTTTGGCTTTCGCGATAGACGCTTCGGTGTCGTAGGAGAGACGCGCATCCACTTCGGTAGAGATGCGGCCAGGAACCAGTTTAAGGATCTCCAGACCGATGTTCACTGCCAGTTTATCAGTGGCATCCACAACCTGCTGCGCGCGGTCGTTGCTCTGTGCTTTCGCCCAGGTCACAGCGTCGTCAATCAGTTTGCGATACTCAGGGATCTGCGCGGCGTTAAGGATCAGAGAAGGGTTAGTTGTGGCATCCTGCGGCTGGTACAGCTTCATTGCCGCGATATCTCCGGTGTCAGCTACGACAGTGGTGAACTGACGAAGGGAGGTCAATTTATCCGTCATGATAGTGTTTCTCTTTTAACGTGCCCTGGATAATTCACGCTACCGACAGCATGCCTGCAGCGGAAAAATGACAGGTTTACTTGTTAGGGGGATGTAACCGGTCTGCCCTGATGATAACACGACAGAGGGGTAGCGCAACCGCAGACAGTGCGCTTAGGCAATGTATGATAAACTCGGAATATTAAGAGGCAGCTACATAACAGTACGCCCAATATGTGGTAGCGCTTACATCCTTATCCTGGCATCAACATGAGGGACGTTAATGCCTGATTTCTTTTTCTTTATTAACGAAGTGCTCTGGGGTTCGATAATGATATACCTGCTTCTGGCAGCAGGTATATGGTTTACGTTACGCAGCGGTTTTATCCAGTTTCGTTATATCCGCAAATTTGGCAGAAGTCTGAAAAACAGCGTCACGCCACAACCCGGTGGATTAACCTCGTTCCAGGCGCTGTGCACCAGCCTTGCGGCACGGCTTGGCAGCGGTAACCTGGCGGGGGTCGCGCTGGCTATCAGCGCCGGTGGGCCGGGGGCGGTTTTCTGGATGTGGGTGACGGCAATTATCGGCATGGCAACGTCCTTTGCCGAATGCTCTCTCGCCCAGCTCTACAAAGAAAAAGATCATCATGGCCAGTTTCGCGGTGGCCCTGCCTGGTACATGGCGCGCGGCTTAGGGATGCGCTGGATGGGCGTGCTGTTCTCGCTTTTCTTACTCGTCGCCTATGGCCTGATTTTCAACACCGTCCAGGCAAATTCTGTCGCCCATGCCCTGCGCTATGCCTTCGCCTGTCCGGAATGGCTCACCGGCGCGGGGTTAGCCCTCTGCATACTACTGACCATCTCTACCGGTCTTAAGGGTACAGCCCGCCTGATGCAGTGGCTGGTTCCCATTATGGCCTTGCTCTGGGTTGCGGCCAGTCTGCTTGTCGCTGCGTTGCATATCGACCAGGTGCCGGATGTGATTGCGACCATTTTCAGCAGCGCCTTTGGCTGGCGTGAAGCGGCTTCGGGTGCGCTGGGCTATACCTTTAGCCAGGCGCTGATGGCGGGTTTTCAACGCGGTATGTTCTCTAACGAAGCCGGAATGGGGTCTACCCCCAATGCCGCGGCGGCGGCCGCTTCCTGGCCCCCTCACCCGGCCGCGCAAGGCATTGTGCAGATGATTGGGGTCTTCACGGACACGATTATTATCTGCTCCTCCAGCGCCATGATCTTACTGCTGGCAGGCCCAATCTCTCACTCAACGGAAGCCGCCGGGATACAGCTTCTTCAGCAGGCGCTGGTGAACCTTACCGGTGGCTGGGGAGCGGGATTTGTTTCGCTCATTCTGCTGTTGTTCGCCTTCAGCTCAATGGTCGTCAATTACCTTTACGCCGAGAACAACCTCATTTTCCTGAAGCTCAACTCTCGCCCCATGCTCAACCTGTTGCGCCTGGGCATGTTGCTGATGGTCATCGTGGGTTCTCTGCTCAGCATGCCGGTGGTCTGGCAACTGGCGGACGTGATTATGGCGCTGATGGCGATCACCAACCTGACGGCGATTTTGCTGCTCTCGCCCGTAGTCACCCTCATCGCCCGGGACTACCTTCGCCAGCGCAAGCTGGGGGTTCCGCCGGTGTTTGACGCCTCGCGCTATCCCGAAATCAAATCGCAGATTGCGCCCGGCACGTGGGATGATTTGCCGCGGCAATAACAGCTATCGATCAATTCAGGGCGATTTTTTGCTAAAGTCGCCTTAAATTTCCTGCAAGGACTGGATATGCTGATTCTGATTTCACCTGCAAAAACGCTCGACTACCAGAGCCCGCTCGCGACCAAGCGTTATACCCAGCCCGAACTGCTGGACTACTCGCAACAGCTGATTCATGAGGCGCGTAAGCTCTCCGCGCCGCAAATCGCCTCGCTGATGAGCATCAGTGATAAGCTCGCCGATCTCAACGCGACCCGCTTCCATGAGTGGCATCCTGACTTTACTCCTGCGAATGCGCGCCAGGCGCTTCTGGCCTTCAAGGGCGATGTCTATACCGGCCTGCAGGCAGAAGAGTTCAGCGAAGCCGATGTCGATTTTGCCCAGCAGCATCTGCGTATGCTTTCAGGCCTGTACGGCGTGCTGCGCCCGCTGGATCTGATGCAGCCCTATCGTCTGGAAATGGGCATCCGCCTGGAAAACACCAAAGGCAAAGATCTGTACCATTTCTGGGGCGACATTATCACCGATAAGCTGAACGCAGCCCTGCACGCGCAGGGGGATAACGTGGTGATTAACCTCGCCTCCGATGAATACTTCAAATCGGTGAAGCCGAAGAAGCTCAATGCGGAAATTATTAAACCGGTCTTCCTTGATGAGAAAAACGGCAAGTTTAAAGTCATCAGCTTCTATGCCAAAAAAGCGCGTGGCCTGATGAGCCGCTACATCATACAAAACCGCCTGACGAAGCCAGAGCAGCTCACCGGATTCAACAGCGAGGGGTATTTCTTTGACGAGGAAGCGTCAGGGAAAGGGGAACTGGTGTTTAAGCGCCACGAACAGTAAAAAAAAACAACCCCGCCTGCTGGCGGGGTTTGTATTAGTGATGCTTCCAGTCCGGGCCTGGTCGGTGATCGTCGTGGCGGTGGTCATGACGATCGTCACGATCGCGATGCTCATCATGTGGACGCCAGTGGTTATCGCGCCATTCATAATGCGCCTTCCACCAGTCATGGTCGCGCCAGCGGCCGCCGTCCCAGTAATGGCCGTTATTATCCCGATCGCCAATCTGCAGTTTGACCGCCGGAACCAGGGTGATTTCGGATGCCTGTACCGCCATGGGAGCGACCAGCATCAGTGAAAGTGCAATCAGCGCAGGTTTCAGTTTAGACATCGGTGACTCCTTATGATTCTTGCCCGACGTGGGCCGATGTAAGGAGATTACGTGAGGGGAACCGGAGATGTTATTCTCTGCAATCCTAAACGCTAAGTGACCGCATTTATTGGGAATTTCTGCTTTTTCCCTGCTATTTTTCTCCTTATTTTCTTCACAAAAAAGCCGGGTGATGCTTCGCTTACCCGGCCTACGATTGAGATTGTTGCAGGCCCGGTAAGCGCAGCGCCACCGGGCAAAAAATCACGCTCGGGTCATCATCAGCTTACGCAGCGCGGCAAAATCCGCTGGCAGCTCATGAGAGAGCAGCGGCAGGTCAGCGCGATCCGCCAGCTCTTTCGGCAGCGGCAGCGTTTCACCCAGAATCTCTTCCACGCTCTCTTTGAATTTTGCCGGATGCGCCGTCCCCAGGAACAGGCCATACTCGCCATGATTCAGCTGGTCGCGCAGCGCACGGTAAGCAATCGCCGCATGCGGTTCAGAGGTATACCCCACCGCTTTCAGCTCACGCATAGTGCTTTTGGTGGTTTCATCGGTGACCGCCGCATAGCCCAGATCGCCCAGACGCCACACTTTACGGCGGAACAGCTCTTCCACGCGCGGCCAGTTGTTTGGCTGTGACACATCCATCGCGTTAGAGAGCGTCGCCTGGGTCGCGTTCGGCGCCCATTTACCGTCTTTCAGGAAGCGTGGCACGGTGTCGTTGGCGTTGGTCGCCGCGATAAAGCGTTTCACCGGCAGCCCGAGGGATTTCGCCAGCAGGCCTGCGGTCAGGTCGCCAAAGTTTCCGCTCGGTACCGAAACCACCAGCTGATTACGCGCCTCTTGCGGCAGTTGGGCAACCGCTTCGAAGTAGTAGCAAATCTGCGCCAGCAGGCGGCTGATGTTAATGGAGTTAGCAGAGTTGAGCCCCAGCGCGGCTTTCAGCTCTTCATCATCGAAGGCCTGTTTCACCAGTGCCTGACAGGCATCGAAGTCGCCATCTACCGCCACGGTTTCAATGTTACCGCCGAGGGTGCAGAACAGTTTTTCCTGGAGCGGGCTGATCTTGCCTTTCGGATAGAGGATCACCACGCGGACGTTCTTCAGACCGTAAAAAGCATGCGCCACGGCGGCACCGGTATCCCCGGAGGTGGCGGTCAGAATGGTGACCGGCTTGTCGCCGCTGATGTGGGTAAGCATCTGCGCCATAAAGCGGCCGCCGAAGTCTTTAAACGCCAGCGTTGGGCCGTGGAACAGCTCCAGACAGCCCACATCCGGCTCAACCTGCTGAACCGGTGCCGGGAAGGCGAACGCCGCACGTACGCGCTCTTCCAGCAACTCCTGCGGGATTTCGTCGCCGATAAACGCAGACAAAATTTTTGTGCTGCGAGTGACAAAGTCCTGCTTCAGCAGCTCATCAATGTCGGTCAGCTGGAATTCAGGGAGATCGTGAGGGAAGAACAGCCCCTGATTTTTGCCCAGTCCCTGAGTCACCGCCTGCGCGAAGCTGACCTGCTCGTTATGATCTTTCAGATTGTAGAGTTTCATTCGTTATCCCAGTACTCGTGCGCCAGCCGTGTCCAGACGGCAAATATGAACAAAGCCTTCCTGATTTTGCAGGTAGTGTTTAGAGAGCCAGTCCGCCACGCGCTGCGCGGTGTCTGGCTTATCGCACAGGGCGAACAGCGTCGGGCCGGAGCCGGAGATGCCGCACGCCTGCGCGCCAATATCAAGCGATGCCTGTCGCGCCTCATTAAAGCCAGGCAGCAACTTCGTACGATACGGTTCGGCAATCACATCTTTCATCAATTTCGCCGCCAGCTGTGGCTGACGGGTATAACAGGCGTGAATAAAGCCTGCCAGATGACGCCCGTGGGCGATGCAGTCCTGACGGCGATACTGCGCAGGCAGGATCGCCCGCGCTTCCGCGGTAGACACTTTGATACCCGGGTAGGCCAGCACCCACAGCCACTCATCAAACCCTGGCACCTGCTGGCTGATGATGCCATTTTCTTCGATCATCAACTGCATACCGCCGAGGAAACACGGCGCGACGTTATCGTAGTGGATACTGCCAGAGATGCGGCCTTCCAGCTCACCCATTAACCCCAACAGACGGCTATTGTTCAGGGGTTTGCCGCAGTGCTCATTCATCGCCACCAGCGCGGCCACAACAGAGCAGGCACTTGATCCCAGGCCAGAGCCAATCGGCATACTTTTTTCCAGCGTCATGGCGACCGGCACGTTTTTCCCGATCTCCTGACAGAAACGCTCCCAGCACTGATAGACGATATTCTCGCGCGGTTCGGACGGCAGCTTGCTGGCAAAACGTCCCACGTTATTCAGGCTGAAACTTTCTGCCGCTTCCACCGTGACCGTATCGCCCAATAGTGAACCGTCCACCGGCGTCACCGCCGCACCCAGCACATCAAACCCGACGCTCATATTGGCGCTGGAAGCCGGGGCATAAACTTTGACCATGTTAAACTCCTAACTTCCATGACAGGGTACGCAGCAGATCGGCAAACACACCCGCCGCCGTAACATCGTTCCCTGCGCCATAGCCGCGAAGCACCAGCGGCAATGGCTGATAATAGTGGCTGTAAAACGCCAGGGCGTTTTCGCCGTTTTTGACTTTGTACAGCGGATCGTTGCCATCGACTTCGGCAATCTTCACCCGGCACACGCCATCTTCTTCAATGTTGCCAACATAGCGCAATACCTTACCTTCATCACGGGCTTTCGCCACGCGTGCGGCAAAAGCGTCATCCAGCTGCGGTAAATTATCCATAAAGGCGCTGACGTCACCGCTGCTGTCAAATTCAGCCGGCAGCACGGGTTCTATCACGATATCGGAAAGCTCCAGTTCACGGCCCGTTTCGCGCGCCAGAATAAGCAGTTTGCGCGCCACGTCCATACCGGAGAGATCGTCACGCGGATCCGGCTCGGTGTAGCCCAGTTCACGCGCGGCGCGGGTTGCTTCTGAGAGGCTCATCCCTTCATCCAGCTTACCGAAAATAAAGGACAGCGAGCCGGAGAGAATGCCGGAGAAACGTTGCAGTTCATCGCCCGCGTTCAGCAGGTTCTGCAGGTTTTCGATAACCGGCAGGCCCGCCCCCACGTTAGTGTCGTACAGGAACTTGCGACGCGATTTGCTCGCCGCCAGACGCAGCTGGTGATAGTAATCCATCGACGAGGTGTTGGCCTTTTTGTTCGGCGTGACCACATGGAAGCCTTCACGCAGGAAGTCCGCGTACTGATCGGCAACCGCCTGGTTCGACGTACAATCGACAATCACCGGGTTCAGCAGGTGATACTCTTTCACCAGACGGATCAGACGCCCAAGGTTGAACGGCTCTTTTGCCTCGTTCAACTCGGCCTGCCAGTTTTCCAGGTTCAGCCCGTGAACGTTGGTCAGCAGCGCTTTTGAGTTGGCGATCCCGCAGACGCGCAGATCGATATGCTTCTTCTTCAACCACTCCTGCTGACGCTTCACCTGCTCCAGCAGCGCACCGCCAACGCCGCCCACGCCAATCAGGAACAGCTCAATCACCTGATCGGTGTTGAACAGCATCTGATGAACCACGCGTACGCCGGTAGTCGCGTCATCGTTATCAACCACCACCGAAATAGAACGCTCGGATGAGCCCTGGGCAATGGCCACGATATTAATATTGGCGCGCGCCAGCGCGGCAAAGAACTTGGCGGAGATACCGCGCAGCGTGCGCATACCGTCGCCAACCACGGAGATAACCGCAAGACGTTCCTGAATGGATAATGGCTCCAGCAGCTCTTCTTTCAGCTCCAGATAGAACTCTTCTTCCAGCGCACGACGGGCGCGCAGACAGTCACCCTGCGGCACGCAGAAGCTAATGCTGTATTCCGATGAGGACTGGGTGATCAGCACCACAGAGATCCCATTGCGTGACATTGCGGCAAACACGCGCGCCGCCATGCCAACCATCCCTTTCATACCAGGCCCGGAGACGCTGAACATTGCCATGTTGTTGAGGTTGGAGATGCCTTTCACCGGCAGGCCATCTTCGTCTGTGCTGGCGCCAATCAGCGTGCCAGGCGCTTGCGGGTTACCGGTATTTTTAATCAGGCAAGGGATCTGGAACTGGGCAATGGGGGAGATGGTACGAGGGTGAAGCACTTTCGCGCCGAAGTAGGAAAGCTCCATCGCCTCCTGGTAAGACATCGACTTCAGCAGCCTGGCGTCCGGTACCTGGCGCGGGTCGCAGGTGTATACGCCGTCAACGTCAGTCCAGATCTCGCAACAGTCCGCGCGTAAACAGGCGGCCAGCACAGCAGCAGAGTAATCAGAGCCGTTACGGCCCAGCACCACCAGTTCACCCTTTTCATTGCCGGCGGTGAAGCCCGCCATCAGGATCATATGGTCAGAAGGAATTTTGCTCGCAGCGATGCGGCGGGTTGATTCAGCAATATCAACGGTGGATTCGAGGTAGTGGCCCACCGCCAGCAGTTTTTCAACCGGATCAATCACCGTGACGTGATGCCCGCGCGCCTCCAGCAGGCCCGCCATGATGGCGATAGAGAGTTTCTCACCGCGGCAAATTAACGCCGCGTTGATGCTGTCCGGGCACTGACCCAGCAGGCTGATACCGTGCAGCACATGTTTAATCTGGGCAAATTCTTGTTCTACGAAGGCTTTCAGCTGTACGAGCGGGAAACCTGGCTGTGCCTCCGCCAGCCCCTGAAGCAGCTCGGCGAAGATACGCTCGGCATCGCAAATGTTCGGAAGTGCATCCTGACCGCCAATGGTCTTTTCAATCATCGCCACCAGGTGGTTAGTGATTTTTGCCGGCGCAGAGAGAACGGTCGCGACCTGTCCCTGCCTGGCGTTGCTCTCCAGGATATCGGCAACACGCAGAAAGCGTTCTGCATTTGCCACTGATGTACCGCCGAACTTCAACACTCGCATGGTTCTACCTCGTTTCCTTTAGCCGAAAAAAAAGCCCGCACTGTTCAGGTGCGGGCTTTTTTCTGTTTTTCCTGTACGCGTCAGCCCGCATCGTTACCTGTGGTAATGATGATGGTTGTGGTAATGGTGGTGATGCTGATGCGTTTCATGGATGTTGTGTACTCTGTCATTATTATCTGTCTGTGCTGTATTCTTTTAGGGTTAAAGGATCGGGCACCTTAAGTCAATGAATTTTTAATTTGATCACAATTCAGCGGATTCTTACGTCCCGCTGCGTGCAGATTTATTTTCATCCGATTCCGCCAGAGGCAACCCTTAACGTCAGACGCTTACGCCATAGTAAAAACTTATGGCAGCATTTTACACGGCTAATTTTTTTTCGATATCGTGCAGCAAACGGTGCAGCATTGCCGTATCGCGCTGCTCGAGGCGCCCAAGACGCTGCTGCAGCCAGTCAGCCATTTTTTGGTCATCCGCCACACCAAGTTGCATCAGCAGGTTGTCAACGCGCGTACGCAGCGCGGCCAGTTGGTTTTCGTCGGTACCCACCGCTGGCGGTTGGGGAATTTGTATTAAGGACGCTAATTGATAGCAATAGACCATCACCGCCTGGCCTAAATTCAGGGACGGATAATCCGCGACCATTGGAGCCCCCGTCAGCACATCCGCGAGCGCCAGTTCGTCGTTTGTTAATCCTGAATCTTCCCGCCCAAACACCAGCGCCGCTTTTTCCAGCCACTGGCTTTTCTCGCTCAGCATCGGTACCAGTTCCGCTGGCGTGGCGTAATAGTGGAACTTCGCCCGACTGCGCGCCGTGGTCGCAACGGTAAACGAAATATCGTGCAGCGCGTCGGCGAGCGTGTCGTAAGTGGTTATATTATCGAGAATATCGCCCGACCCGTGCGCCACCCAACGCGCCGCGGGCTCCAGGTGAGCAGCGCTGTCCACAATACGCAAATCGGTGAACCCCATGGTCTTCATGGCACGCGCCGCAGCGCCTATATTTTCAGCTCTGGCTGGCGCGACCAGTACAATCGACAGATGCATTTATACTCTCTTTTTAATCAGTTAGCGGGGATTAATGTGATGCGCGTCAACATATTACGCGTCGCGAATTTACAATTTTGCAACACAAATCACCGAAATAGCGTTTCATAACAAATTAAAAGCGCTAAACTATTTTGTAGCTGAACAATCATTTAGAATGTTAACAGAACCTGATTATCCTTATGTTTTATAATGATAATGACAGGGTGAATACGCGATTTAAGTTGGATTCGTAACGTTTATCAATCAAGATCCGCAACTAGTTGGTTTATTGAAAAATTGTGACAAAGGCTAGCATTTAGCTATGATGATTTCATCAAACTGTTAACGTGCTACAATTGAACTTGATATATGTCAACGAAGCGTAGTTTTATTGGGTGTCAGGTGTCACTTAGCCTGTTATGTTGCTGTTAAAATGGTTAGGATGACAGCCGTTTTTGACACTGTCGGGTCCAAAGGGAAAGTACCCACGACCAAGCTAATGATGTTGTTGACGTTGATGGAAAGTGCATCAAGAACGCAATTACGTACTTTAGTCACGTTAGCCCGGTCATGTTAATTTGCGACATGCATCAGGCAGGTCAGGGACTTTTGTACTTCCTGTTTCGATTTAGTTGGCAATTTAGGTAGCAAACATGCAGACCCCGCACATTCTTATCGTTGAAGACGAGTTGGTAACACGCAACACGTTGAAGAGCATTTTCGAAGCAGAAGGCTACGATGTCTTTGAAGCGACCGATGGCGCAGAGATGCATCAGATCCTTTCTGAAAATGATATCAACCTGGTCATTATGGATATCAATCTGCCAGGTAAAAACGGCCTTCTGCTGGCGCGCGAACTGCGTGAACAGGCGAACGTCGCATTAATGTTCCTGACAGGCCGTGATAACGAAGTTGATAAGATCCTTGGCCTGGAAATCGGTGCGGATGACTACATCACCAAACCGTTTAACCCACGCGAGTTAACCATTCGTGCACGCAACCTGCTGTCCCGCACCATGAACCTGGGCACCGTCAGCGAAGAGCGTCGTAGCGTAGACAGCTACAAATTCAACGGCTGGGAACTCGATATCAATAGCCGTTCACTGATCAGCCCGAACGGTGAGCAGTATAAACTGCCGCGCAGTGAATTCCGCGCGATGCTGCACTTCTGTGAAAACCCGGGCAAAATTCAGTCCCGTGCAGAACTGCTGAAGAAAATGACCGGCCGTGAGCTGAAGCCACACGACCGTACTGTAGACGTGACCATCCGTCGTATTCGTAAACATTTCGAATCTACGCCAGATACGCCGGAAATCATCGCCACAATTCACGGCGAAGGCTATCGTTTCTGCGGTGACCTGCAGGAGTGATCCCGCAGTCAGCACCATAAAAAACGGCGCGAAAGCGCCGTTTTTTTTTATTCCCGCCACGGCATAATCGGCACCGCGCTAATCGCGTTTTTCGGTGAGCCTTCCACTACTTTGTCGGAGTAAGCAAGGTAGGCCAGGGTGTTACGTTTAGCATCGTAAAAACGCACCACCTGCAGCTTTTTGAAGACCAGCGACGTCCGTTTCTGGAACACCACATCCCCCTGCGCTTTGCCGTTTTTGATTTTCTCGCTCAGTTCAACCGGCCCGACCTGCTGGCAGGAGATGGCCGCATCGGATGTATCCTCGGCCAGCCCCAGACCGCCTTTAATCCCCCCAGTTTTTGCCCGGCTAACGTAGCAGGTGACGTTTTTCACATCCGGATCGTCAAACGCCTCCACCACAATTTTGTGGTCCGGCCCAAACATTTTAAACACGGTATCGACAGAACCAATCTGTTCCGCCTGCGCCGCGCGGCCCGCTATCAGCAGTAAGGCTGTTAAGAGCAATGTCTTATATTTCATATTGTTACCATTTCTTAATATTACGTTGAGCGATTATTCAACACGTTAGACAAAAATGTAGCAAGATCACAGGATTAGAATATATTCACCCAAAACGCAGGACAAAAAGCATTAATGAGCAAAAAAAACACTGAATGCTAAAACATCAAAAAATGCTATTATCCGCTAACCTGTTATCAGGCACCTGCTGTTTTAAGGATGAGGATAGTATATGGATCAGGCTGGAATTATTCGCGACCTGCTAACCTGGCTGGAAGGTCATCTTGACCAGCCTTTGTCACTGGATAATGTGGCGGCTAAAGCAGGCTATTCCAAGTGGCATCTGCAAAGGATGTTCAAGGATGTCACCGGTCATGCTATCGGTGCCTATATTCGCGCACGTCGTTTATCTAAATCTGCGGTGGCCTTACGCCTGACCGCGCGGCCCATTCTTGATATTGCCCTGCAGTATCGTTTCGACTCGCAACAAACGTTCACCCGAGCCTTTAAAAAACAGTTCTCGTTGACGCCGGCACTCTATCGCCGTTCACCTGACTGGAGCTCATACGGTATGCGCCCGCCGCTGCGTCTGGGCGAGTTCGCCATGCCGAAGTACGAAATCATTACCCTGCCGGAAACCCATTTGATCGGTACGACACAGAGCTACACCTGTTCTCTGGAGCAGATTTCTGAGTTCCGCCATCAAATGCGCGTTCAGTTCTGGCGCGACTTCCTGAGCCATGCCCCGGCGATCCCGCCTATCCTGTATGGTCTCAACGAAACGCATCCAAGCCAGGAAAAAGACGACGAGCAGGAGGTGTTCTACACCACCGCGTTAACGCCGGAGATGGCCAATGGCTATATTCAGGGTTCTAAACCGGTCGTGCTGGAAGGCGGAGAGTATGTGATGTTCTCCTACGAAGGGCTGGGAACGGGCGTACAGGAATTCATCCTGACCGTTTACGGAACATGCATGCCTATGCTGAACCTGAATCGCCGTAAAGGTCAGGATATTGAGCGCTACTACCCGGCAAGCGATGCGAAACCGGAAGAAGGCCCCATTAATCTGCGGATGGAATTCTTAATCCCGATCCGTCGTTAACGCTGCAGTTCATCCAGTGCAGGGGCATCAAGATGCGAAATGTCCCCTGCCATCTCAACGACCCATCCCGACGCCAGCCACGCGCTTTCCTGATAATCAATACGGGAAATAGAGCAGTTGCGCAGACGCAAACGGCGCTCCGCATAGGCCGGTAACCCCAGAATGGTGCTGACCAGACATCCCAGCGCAATCCCGTGACTCACCAGCAGTGGACGGCTTCCGGCTGGCAGCTTCAGGCATTCCGCCAGCGCAGCATGCATACGCACGCTCAGCTCCTGCATGGATTCGCCCTCAGGGATACGGCCATCTTCGGTACCGTTAACCAGCGTGCGGCGCCAGCCCTCTTCCGTTTCCGTCAGCGTATCGATATGGCGTTTTTCGAGCACCCCCATATCCAGCTCGCGCAGGCGCGGTTCAAGCAGCACATCACAACCACAGGCATCAGCAATAATGCGCGCCGTCTGCTGCGTGCGACCTAAATCGCTGGTGATGACATGGGTAATGCCCAGCGTTCTGGCACGTTCTGCCACCTGCCACGCTTGCTGCACACCCTTTTCAGTGAGAGGACTGTCGGACTGGCCTTGAATACGTCGCTCGGCGTTCCACTGCGTTTCACCGTGGCGAACAAGGTATACCTGTAACATGCTTTTTTTCCGTTATACTGCGATGAGTTTTTTTGAATCGAGCTTAATTATGCACCATGTTGTCTCTGCTACCACCAATCCTGCCAAAATTCAGGCAATTCTAAGGGCATTTGAAGAGATTTTCGGCGAAGGATCCTGCCATATTGATGCCGTCGGCGTCGAGAGTGGCGTTCCTGAACAGCCGTTTGGCAGCGAAGAAACGCGCGCTGGCGCACGAAATCGCGTGTTAAATGCGAAAGCGGCCGCACCCGATGCCGACTTCTGGGTCGCCATTGAAGCGGGAATTGACGAGGGCGCGACGTTTAGCTGGGTGGTTATCGAAAGCCGTGAACAGCGCGGTGAAGCACGCTCGGCCACCCTGCCGCTGCCGGACATTATTCTGGAAAAAGTGCGCGCAGGCGAAGCGCTCGGGCCAGTGATGTCGCAATACACCGGCATTGATGAAATAGGCCGTAAAGAAGGGGCGATTGGCGTCTTTACTGCTGGCGCGCTTACGCGCTCAAGCGTTTACCATCAGGCAGTGATCCTGGCGTTAAGCCCGTTCCATAACGCCATTTATCGTTGAACGTGTAGGCCGGATAAGGCGCAGCCGTCATCCGGCGTTTTTCAGCAATACCGCTTCCAGCCACTGACGCAGCTCAACCGGCGCAGACTTCAGGCTGTTTGAACCGCGGGTGATCGTCGCGATCCCCGCGCCCAGCTCGTTTTTGAGCTCACGCTGGCTCATCTCACCGCGCAGTAACTCTTCGATGATCCGCACGCGCGTGCCCAACGCCTCACGCTCGTCCGGCGTCAGCATCAGTTGCAGCAGGGGTAAATGCAGATCCTGGTCGTAAGACTGGCGGAGCAACTCCACAAAACGAAGCCACTCCTGATGACGTTGTTCGGCCAGTGCCGAGGAATACGGGGAATGCTGGGTCATGTTATGCCGCCTGTTGTACTCATTAACGAGTACAGCATAACACAACCCATCCCAATCAGTAACGTCTCTGCCACTCCGCATCGCTCATCAGGGTATCTTTTTGCCCCATGAAGTAACGGTAATAGGCATCATACGCCAGCACGTTCTTCACGTAGCCGCGCGTTTCTGAGAACGGAATGCTCTCGACAAACGCCACGGCGTCGATGCGTCCGGCGCTGTTACCCAGCCAGGTACGCACACGCCCTGGGCCCGCGTTATACGCCGCAGAGGCGAAAATGCGGTTGTTACCAAACTGCTGATAGACGTACTGCAGATAGCTGGTACCAATGTTGATGTTGGTATCCGGATCCAGCAGCTGTGATGGACTGCTGTATCCCGGGATATTAAACATCTTCACCGTATGCGTCGCCGTGCCCGGCATAATCTGCATCAGGCCGCTGGCCCCTACCGGGGAACGGACTTTCGGGTTCCAGGCGCTCTCCTGACGGGCAATCGCCATGGCGTAGCTTTGCGGAATATCTTTACCGCTGGTGTAGCGATCGAACAGATCTTTGTAGGCCAGCGGGAAACGTTCTTCAAGATGATCCCACAGCTTACCGGCGATCGTCGCCTGAACGCTCAGATCCCACCAGTGGTTATCAAAGGCGTAACGGGCAAGCTGGGCTTTCTCATCCGTAGTGCGGCTGGTGACCAGATTCGCCCACTCGCTACGGGCGGTGTTGTCCATATTCCAGTACATCAGCTCGCGCACGCGCGCCATTTCCGGCCCCTGGGTCAACGCCGGGCTGGCGTTACCCGGCGCTTTATCAATGCGGAAGGTGTACTCCTCACCCAGACGCTGCGCGGCCACCATCGGGTAGAAGCCCCTCTGCTGCATCAGCGCGTGGAGGATCTCTTTAGCTTCGTCATCGCGTCCCCGCTCCATCAGCAGATCCGCCTGCCAGTAGCGCCATTCGTCTTTCTCTTTGGCTTCCATCGGCAGACGCGCAAGCCAGGTATTGAGGCCTTTACGATCGCCCGTCCCCAGCGCCATGCGCACGCGACGTTCCACCAGCGACGTGGAGTTGGAGCGCATAATGGCATCGTCCCGCCAGCGGGCCTGTTCGTCGGTTACGTCCGAGCCCATCAGTCTCCACGCCACGATATCGCGCAGTTCCTGGGTTTGCTCTTCATTGAGCTGCTGTGCCTGCACCAGCTGCGGGATCATCAGCCGCGCGTTTTCGACATCGTCACGCGCCACGCTGGCAAAGGCCACCGCCGCCATCTGTCGGGTAAAATCGGTCGCTCCCGTGCTGCGGGCAAAGGTCAGAACGCTGTTGGGGTCGTTTGCCAGCGACATCACGGCCGTGGAAATGGTCTGGTAATCCGACGGCATTTGACCCGCCAGAGCCATCACCAGACGCGTGTTTCCGGCTTTCATCGCCAGACGGATACGTTCAAGGTAAGCCAGCGGATCCTGTTTACCGGAAGCACGCCAGGCACCAAAGAGCGAATCACAGGCGTTCGGCTGGCTTTTCCCGGTCAGCCACAGCTCTTTTGCCCCGGCCCAGGCTTCCTCCTGCTGACCGGTGGCCCATTTTGCATAGTAATAGTTACACTGGGCTTCCGTGGTGTTCGGTTTTTCCGGGCTGAACGCCAGCAGTCCGCGCCAGTCTTCACGACGCGCCAGCTCGTTTACAAAACGAGACTGCAGGTTCCGGGCGGGCGGCAGGGTCGGGTTCGCCTGAATGAAGTTATTCACGGTGACCGTGGGTTGATTCATGAGATCGTCAGTAATCTGGCGATACTCCAGATAGGGATAGAGAGGATAGTCTTTCAGCGTCGGCATCAACGCCTGCACAGTATCCATCTGTTTGTTGTCCCACGCCTGTTTAATCTGGGCGTAGCGGTTACGTTGTTCATCCAGTGAATCGGCATGCACCGCCTGGCTTACCGCCATTACGCATACGCTGGCCGCCAGCAGACGCCAGACCACCCGTTTGGCTTTTTCCACAAGCTCTTCCTCATTGTTTTTTCGTCAATTGCAGCGTCTTGCCACGTCAAAGTCTAATTAACTTATGCTAACCAGGCATCCCGGAACGCGCCACGTTACGGACACTTTTTTACCTTTCCTGCGCGTTTTAACACTCCCGACGTTCCTGGCTGGGATTAGGGCGGGAAAAAGGCTACACTTCGAGGCTGAAATTCCTTTTCATCACGATAAAAGAGGCGAAGTCCAACGTGGCTCAATTCGTTTATACCATGCATCGTGTCGGCAAAGTGGTACCGCCGAAACGTCATATTCTTAAAAATATCTCGCTGAGCTTCTTCCCGGGCGCAAAAATCGGTGTTCTGGGCCTCAACGGTGCCGGTAAGTCCACCCTGCTGCGCATCATGGCCGGCATCGATACAGACATCGAAGGTGAAGCCCGTCCGCAGCCAGGCATCAAAATTGGCTACCTGCCGCAGGAACCTCAGCTGAACCCTGAACACACCGTTCGTGAATCGGTTGAAGAAGCGGTATCCGAAGTGGTTAACGCGCTGAAAGGTCTGGATGAAGTGTATGCCAAATACGCCGAGCCAGATGCGGACTTCGATAAACTGGCCGCTCAGCAAGGCAAATTTGAAGAGATTATCCAGGCGCACGACGGTCACAACCTGAACGTGCAGCTGGAGCGCGCCGCTGACGCCCTGCGTCTGCCGGACTGGGATGCGAAAATCGCCAACCTCTCCGGTGGTGAGCGTCGCCGCGTGGCGCTGTGCCGTCTGCTGCTGGAAAAACCAGACATGCTGCTGCTCGACGAACCCACTAACCACCTGGATGCGGAATCCGTGGCGTGGCTGGAACGCTTCCTGCACGACTTCGAAGGCACCGTGGTGGCGATCACCCACGACCGTTACTTCCTCGACAACGTGGCGGGCTGGATCCTGGAGCTGGACCGCGGCGAGGGTATCCCATGGGAAGGCAACTACTCTTCATGGCTGGAGCAGAAAGATCAGCGTCTGGCGCAGGAAGCGTCTGCTGAAGCAGCACGCCGTAAGTCTATTGAGAAAGAGCTGGAGTGGGTACGTCAGGGCACGAAGGGCCGTCAGTCTAAGGGCAAAGCCCGTCTGGCACGCTTCGAAGAGCTGAACAACACCGAATACCAGAAACGTAACGAAACCAACGAACTGTTTATTCCACCTGGCGCGCGTCTGGGGGATAAAGTGGTCGAAGTCAGCAACCTGCGTAAATCTTACGGTGACCGCGTGCTGATCGACGATCTCTCCTTCTCCGTACCGAAGGGTGCCATCGTCGGTATCATCGGTCCGAACGGCGCGGGTAAATCCACCCTGTTCCGTATGATGTCCGGTCAGGAGCAGCCAGACAGCGGTTCTATCACCCTGGGTGAAACGGTGAAACTGGCGTCCGTTGACCAGTTCCGTGACGCAATGGATAACAGCAAAACCGTGTGGGAAGAAGTGTCCGGCGGGCTGGATATCATGCGTATCGGCAACACCGAGATGCCAAGCCGTGCCTACGTTGGCCGCTTTAACTTCAAAGGTACCGATCAGGGTAAACGCGTCGGCGAGTTGTCCGGTGGTGAGCGTGGTCGTCTGCATCTGGCGAAGCTGCTGCAGGTTGGCGGTAACGTACTGCTGCTCGATGAACCAACCAACGACCTCGACATCGAAACCCTGCGCGCGCTGGAAAACGCCCTTCTGGAGTTCCCGGGCTGTGCCATGGTTATCTCGCACGACCGTTGGTTCCTTGACCGTATCGCCACCCACATTCTGGACTACCAGGATGAAGGGAAAGTGGAGTTCTTCGAAGGTAACTTCACCGAATACGAAGAGTACAAGAAACGCACGCTGGGCGCAGACGCGCTGGAGCCGAAGCGTATTAAGTACAAGCGTATCGCGAAATAAAAGCACAACGGCAACTTCGGTTGCCGTTTTTTATGTTTGTGCCCTCTCCCCGTGGGAGAGGGTCAGGGTGAGGGCATCAGGCCACACATAATCACCCACCCACATAAAACCGCTTCACCTCATCACACTGCATCGCAAAGTCGATATAGCTCATCAGCGCAGGCGAATTGAGCTTACGGCTCGGATAGGCGAGCCAGAGATCGTTTCCTTCAACGTTCCACTCCGGTAGCACCTGCACCAGCGCCCCTTTTTCAATTTTATCTTCCAGCAAAAAAGCGGGTAAGAGTGTGATCCCCGCACCAGCTACCGCGCACTCACGAGCATAAACAAGATTATCCGTCATATGCGCATTGTCCGGCAGATAGCGGTAATCCTCACTCTCGCTTTGCAGGAGCCATTCAGACCAGGCCTTGTGGGTAATACAGCGGTGATCCACCAGCTGGCGGGGATGGTGCAGCGGCTCCCGGCGTGCCAGATATTCCGGTGAGGCCAGCATATAGCGCGGGCAGTGACCAATCATGCGGCCAATCAGCGAGGAGTCCTGCGGTTTACCGGTACGCAGCGCCACGTCAAAACCAGACTCCACCAGATCGAGCACATCGTCAGAAATAGAGACATCCAGTGAAACGTCAGGATAGCGGAGCTGAAACTCGGCATTCAGGTGTGCCAGTAACGTCGCGCCAATGCCCGCCGGGCAGGTGATACGAAGCCGCCCGCTGGGGTTTTCACGCAGCCGCTGAATGGCATACTCCGCCCTTTCGCTGGCCGCCAGCATCTCGCGACAATGCACCAGATAGTGCTCCCCCGCAAAGGTCAGATTCAGCCTGCGCGTGGTGCGGTTTAGCAGGCGGATCCCCACCTGCTGCTCAAGCTGGCTAATCCGCTGGCTAACGCTGGATTTCGGCAGGTCTGCTTTCTGCGCTGCGGCGGTAAAACTCCCCATCTCCGCCACCAGCGCAAACAGCGCCATATCCTGAAGCTGTTTAAACATGATTGTTCACCCCATACGAACACTCCGTTCTTGATTGTCCATCTTATCATGCGCATGACCACTTAATAGACTAGCCTCAACAAAACGCATTCCATTGAGGAGTTAATCATGTCTGTTAAAGCCATTGCCGTTAATCCTGAAAATCCCGCAGCTTTTATTGAGATCACCCAACCGATGCCACAGCCCGGTGAACACGATCTGCTGGTGGAAGTAAAAGCCTGTTCCATCAACCCGGTCGATACCAAAGTGCATGCGAGTCTTGTTAAAAACGGCCTGCAGGCGCCACGTATTCTCGGCTGGGATGCCAGCGGTGTCGTCAAAGCGGTGGGAACAAGCGTCACCGGCTTCAAACCGGGCGACGAAGTATGGTATGCGGGCGACATTACCCGTCCGGGCAGTAATGCCTCGCACCAGCTGATTGATGCGCGCATTGTCGGACACAAACCGACAAGCCTTGGCTGGGATGCCGCTGCCGCATTGCCGCTGACCGCGCTCACCGCCAGTGAAGGGCTGTTTGAACGCCTGAATATTCAGGATGCCGGGTCGGACAAAACGCTGCTGATCATCGGCGGTGCCGGCGGCGTAGGCTCCCTTGCGATCCCGTTTGCGAAGCACAACAGCAAGGTCAGGGTCATCGCCACCGCGTCGCGGGAAGACTCAGCCCAATGGTGTCGCGATCGCGGCGCGGATCTGGTGGTGAATTATCGCGATCTGCAAGGTGAACTGGCCAAACAGGGCATCACCTTTGTGGATTATATTTTCATCCTCAATGATACCGATGGCCACTGGGATGCGGTCAGCGAACTGATTGCGCCGCAGGGACACATCTGCTCCATCGTCGAAAATGCGCACCCGCTGAACCAGGACAAGCTGAAATCCAAATCCGCCGCCCTGCACTGGGAATTCATGTATACCCGCAGCATGTACCAGACTGCCGATATGGCGCGTCAGGGTGAGATCTTAAACGAGGTGGCGAAGCTGGTAGATAACGGCGTGGTGGAGAGCTCGCTCAGCGAAACGCTGCACGGGCTGAGCGTGGAAAGCATTACCGAGGCGCACCGCAAAGTGCTGGACGGGCATATGCGCGGGAAGGTGGTAGTTGCGTTCTGAGTGGATAATTCCCCCTCACCCTGCCCTCTTCCCACGGAGGAGAGGGTAAAGACAGCTCCGTACGATCCCATCTCCCCATGGGGTGTACAGTCCGGGGACATGGTTGACAGGTGTTCGGGGACATGGTGAACACTTTTTAACATCCTTTACCCATGGTGATCGACTTTTTCTTCAGGTCGATCACC
>NZ_JBMKHJ010000012.1:0-136680 GCF_049237265.1 Enterobacter cloacae complex sp. IR5384
CTGATGATCTGTTCGTCGGAAAAACGCTTCTTCATGGGGATGTCCTCATGTGGCTTATGAAGACATTACTAACATCGGGGTGTACTAATCAACGGGGAGCAGGTCACGATAACAACCACTTCTGGTTGGTCGCTATTGGTACGCCCATTGTTGTTTGGATTATAAGTTTCGGTTTTCGTATGTGGCTCTGGTCATTACAGGACAGTAAAGCGAATAGTTTTGACAGGCGCCGGGAACAATGGATCTTGCGTGAGACCCGCAGGGTACGCCGTGCGCTTCAGATATTGAATACGACATTTATAACTGCCCATCAGGAAGACGAACAGCGTTCTGTCGCTGTTGAGATGCTCAATAATCAAAGCATTATAATTTCTCAGTCCGACTGGGAAGGTGAAAAAAGCAAGAGGCTGAGCCGTATTACCACAGAACCTGAAGGTACTCCTGAATTGGTCGTCTCACGTCTGTTCTCTGAACTCATTGCTGATCTGCCAGTTGACCAGTTTCCGGAATACGCCTCGCTTGTTGTCATCCTCGATGTTTCGTCATCACTGCCATTACCTGCTGTCAGAGATATCTGGCAGGAAGCCTGGCATGAGAGTGGCATAACCTGTGCTGTTGAGTACATAGACAGTAATGGGCCGGGGGTAGTCAGCCACTGGCTGGATCACCGTATTAAAGATGAGGCGATGCTTTTGATTATCGGTCTCCAGATTGATCCGGTTGAATCAAACAATACTGCTGAAGCAGCCGTTGCGCTGCTTCTTGGCAACCGCCTGACACAGGAGGTACTCGAACCTCTCGCGTTGTTACACCGGCCAGATGCTTCTCCTTCAGGTGAACTGAGCGAGGGAATGAAAATGGCCGCCTGGAACGTCCCGCTCAAAGAAAATATCGTTAAAAATTTATGGCTTGCCGGGATGACGGGTGAGCAACGCGCAGAAGTGATCGCGTGCCAGAATGCGCATCCTGCGCAGTCTGTAGCGAACGACTCCGTTATTTCACTCGATAGATCCATGGGGCATGCCGGAGCCGCAGCCCCCTGGCTGGCCATCGCAGCCGCCACTGAAATCGCCCGACAGACACAGTCCCCACAGATGATTATCTGCGGTGATACGACACAGAATGTGCTGTGGAGCACACTCATTACCCCCATTGCTTCCCGACAGGAGATGGATCCGTGAAGCTACCTTTTGCTTTTGCACCGAAGTCTACGGAAGGCCGCTATCTTGCTGTCACATTGATTTTCTTTTTGTTGTTAGCCGCTATGACGTTCATGGTCTGGAAGCATCCGGATATTGCCGGGATTCAGTACGGTAGTCAGCAGCAAACTTACTGGCTTATCGCTGGCGGATGTATTTCAGGATGCACATTTATCATGCTGGTTGTGCACCTGTGGGCTACTCTCAGTGCCGGTAAAAAGGAGTTTGATGCGCTTGTCGCCAATGCCAGTGGTGATGATGAGAAAAAGAAACGGGAAAATGATAACGACCCTGTTCACCTTGCGGTGGTCATGTGTGACAGGATTCGGGCGCATCTCCGCTCCCGTATTAGTCTTTACTGGCGCAGCAAAACCCGTCTGCTGTTAATCACTGGCGATGAAGCGGCAATCGAACAACTGGTACCCGGCCTGCAACAGCAGCAGTGGCTTGAAGGTAACCGCACCGTGCTGATTTACGGCGGCAGCCTTGCATCGGAGCCCGACCGCGAAAAATACATCGCGCTGCGCAAGCTGCGACGCGGACGCCCGCTGGACGGGATTATCCGTGTACTACCGCAGTCGCTTAAGCTGACCCCGCAAATCAGCGACAACGATTTACGCGGGCTGGAAAAAATCAGCGAACTGCTGCGCTATTCCGCCCCGGTCTGGCTGTGGCAGTTGTGCGACAGCAACTGGTCGCAGGATACGCGTCCTGAGCAGGCGGTAGGCGCAAGCTTCCCGCTGCGTGCCAAAGCTGACGATATTACACGTCAGCTTGAGCGGATGCTGCCTGCATTGCGAACGCAGGGTGTGAGTCAGGTCACTGAGAACAACCGCCACGACTTCCTGCTGCGCCTGAGCCAGCATCTCCAGGACGGCGGTATCGTCCGCTGGGCTCAGCAACTGGTGCCATGGCTCTCTGTTTCTCAACAGCGCGTTCCGCTGCGGGGGCTGATGTTCAGCCTGCCGGAGAAGAAAACTGCCGGTACGTCAGCGAGCACAGCCGACGCTGAGCAGTATATTCCGGGGTCACAGCGTCATGCGCTGACCCTGCCGGCAACCTGGCAGGGTATCGTTGACGACTGCCCCCGCGTGCGTGGCCGCCGTGTCGGTATGGCGTGGGAGCAGACACTTGCCTGGACGCTGATGGCCTTTATCGGTGTCTGGGGGGCGGGAACGCTGCTGTCGTTCGCGGTTAACCGGTCACAGATAGTCTCTGTTGCGCAGCAGGCGCATGCCCTGGTGGAGCACCCTTCCGTATCGGATTACCAGCTGACGGCCCTGCATACTCTGCGCAATGATGCCGGCCGCCTGCAGCACAGTATCCAGGACGGAGCGCCCTGGTATCAGCGCTTCGGCCTCGACCATAATCAGCAGCTGCTTGATGCGATGCTGCCCTGGTACGGCGTGGCAAACAACCGCCTGATACGCGACCCGGCAAATGAGGCGCTTAAGCAGAAGCTCAGCGCGCTGGCAAATTCTGCCCCCAACAGTGACCAACGGGCACGACTGGCGAAACCGGGCTATGACCAGCTGAAAGCCTGGCTGATGATGGCTCGTCCGGATAAAGCCGACGGCGCATTCTACGCGCAGACCATGAAAACCGTGCAGCCGACGCGAATGGGTATCTCAGCAGGCCTGTGGCAAAGCCTGTCACCGGATTTGTGGGCTTTCTATATATCCGAACTGCCAGCGCAGCCACAGTGGAAAATCACGCCGGATGCGCAGCTGGTCAGCCAGGGCCGCCAGGTGCTGCTGCAGCAGATAGGACGGCGCAACGCGGAAAGCACGCTGTACGAGAACATGCTCAAATCCGTGCGCCGTAACTTTGCCGATGTGTCTCTGGAGGACATGACTGGCGGTACCGATGCCCGTCGCCTGTTTACTACCGATGAGGTGGTACCGGGAATGTTCACCCGTCAGGCCTGGGAGGGGGGGATTCAGCAGGCTATCGAAAAGGCCGCAAATTCCCGCCGCGATGAAATCGACTGGGTACTGAGCGACAGCCGAAAAGCCGTCTCCGCAGACCTGTCGCCGGAAGCACTGAAAGCGCGTCTGACACAACGCTACTTCACTGACTTTGCTGGCAGCTGGCTGAGCTTCCTCAACAGCCTGCAACTTAATCCGGCGAACAACATAGCGGATGTCACAGACCAGCTGACGCTGATGAGTGATGTCCGCCAGTCACCGCTGATCGCCTTGATGAATACCCTCGCCTGGCAGGGACAGACCGGACAGCAGCGCGAAGCTCTTTCGGACTCGATCATCAAATCGGCTAAAGATCTCGTAGGTGGAAAAGATAAGCCTGCGATTGATCAGTCTGCTTCTGGACCGCAGGGGCCGCTGGATGACACCTTTGGACCGTTGCTTCAGCTTCTGGGTAAAAACAAGGGCAGCAACGTCATGTCGGCTGATAACTCCCTGAGCCTGCAGACGTACCTGACCCGTATCACCCGCGTGCGTCTGCGCCTGCAACAGGTGGCCAGTGCCTCTGACCCGCAGGCGATGATGCAGACCCTGGCGCAGACCGTATTCCAGGGCAAAAGCGTGGACCTGACCGACACCCAGCAATACGGCAGTCTGATTTCGGCAAGTCTTGGCGAAGAGTGGAGTGGTTTTGGCAGCACGATGTTTGTGCAGCCTCTGACCCAGGCCTGGGAAACCGTGCTTCAGCCGTCGGCGGCGAGCCTCAATGACAAGTGGAGCCGCTCTGTAGTGGCGAACTGGCACACCGCATTTGACGGGCGTTTCCCGTTTGCCGCGAGTAAAAGTGATGCCTCCCTGCCGATGCTGGCTGAATTTGTGCGTAAGGACAGCGGACGTATTGAACGCTTCCTGACGACAGAGCTCGGTGGTGTTCTGCACAAGGAGGGCAGCCAGTGGGTGCCGGATAAAGTCAACAGCCAGGGGCTGAGTTTTAACCCGTCCTTCCTGCGGGCGATTAATCAGTTGAGTCAGTTGTCGGACATTTTGTTTACCGACGGCAGCCAGGGTATCAGCTTCGAACTGCAGGCGCGTCCGGTACCGCAGGTGGTGGAGACGCAACTGACTGTTGATGGACAAAAGCTGCACTACTTTAACCAGATGGCTGACTGGCAGTCCTTCCGCTGGCCGGGAGACACGTACAAGCCGGGAACCATGCTGACCTGGACCACGGTCAACGCGGGTGCGCGTCTGTTCGGGGATTACAGCGGAACCTGGGGCTTTATTCGCTGGCTGGACCAGGGCAAGTGTGCGCAGCTTGATCGCAGTCAGTGGATGATGAGTTTCACCGCGCCGGATGGCCGTACCCTGCAGTGGGTGCTGCGTTCACAGCTGGGCAGCGGGCCGCTGGCGTTACTGGCACTGCGCGGCTTCACGCTGCCGGATCAGATATTTAGTGTCGACAGCGCGGCCACGGCGCAGGCGCTGATGGACAGTACGGAAAGCAGTGATATGGACGGAACGGAATAATGGATATTTTGCAGAATCTGGTTGCCGCCTGTCAGGCGGATGAAACCCTGTTGCGACAGCAGGCGCAGACTCGTACGGAACGCTGGCAGCGCTGGCTTGCTCCGGTCAGCGTAACCTGTCCGGCGGGAGAAGACCCGGGATATGACGATGATTTCCAGCGCATTCGCGAGGAGGTCAATAAGCTTTCCGGCATCGATACCGGGCTAATTTGCACGCTTGCCGAAAAACTGATGACCACCACGGCAAAAGATATCCGGGTTGCGACTTATTACTGCTGGGCGTGCCTGCACCAGGATGGCGAAGCCGGCTTCGCCGAAGGGCTTGAACTGGTGGCAGGATTACTGCAGCGCTACGGCATGCAGCTTCACCCCCGGCGGGACCGCAGCCGCAAGGCCGCGCTGGAATGGCTCGGCAGTACCCGTGTACTGGACAGTTTGTCACTGTACCCGGAGGTCGTACGCGAGGATGCACAGCGTACCGCCGGGGCGCTACTGCTCATTGCTGACAGCCTGGAGACAGAGCCTGAAGCATCACGGGCGGAGCTGAATGCCCTGTACAGCGCTCTTGAGTCCCGTCTGATGAAAGGCGGGGGCGTGGATGCCCTGGTACCGCAGAACGCAAGCAATCAGACACGTAGTCAGCAGCCATCTCACACGACAGAACAGGACGCGCCAGTGCTGAGCCGCATCACCTCGGGTCAGGACTTACTGGCTCAGGCTCGCACCCTGACGGGGTACCTGCGTGAGCAACCCGGTGGCTGGCTTGCGGCGCACCGGCTGATGAAAAGCCTGCGTCATGACACGCTGAGCGCTATTCCGGCACCGGATGCTGACGGGAAAACGCGCATCGAGCCGCCGCGAGCTGACCAGCGGGCGATGCTCAAGCGCCTCTATCTGCAACAGAGCTGGCTGGAAATACTGGAGCAGGCGGACAATACCTTCTCGCGCGGTGCCAATCACCTCTGGCTGGATTTGCAGTGGTATACCCATCAGGCCCTGATGAAGTCGGGGCAGGATGTGCTGGCCGACATCATCACAGCCGACCTGAAAGGGCTGCTGCGCCGTCTTACCGGGCTTGAAACTCTGGCCTTTAACGACGGGACACCGTTCGCCGATGAGACTGGATAAACCAGAGCGTGCTGGACGATATGTCCGGCTGGCGGGATGAACCTGTCAGCGCTATCAGTACGGGTGATAACGATATTCTGGCGCTTGAACCTGAAGCACTGGAGAAAGCAGACAGCGAAGGACTGGATGCCACACTCCACTGGCTGCAGACACGCCCGGGTACCGACACCAAAGACAGATGGTTGCTGCGTCTGCTGATGGCCCGTGTGGCAGAGCAGAAAGGTAAAAATGAACTGGCCCTGCATTTACTGGGTGAGCTCGACAATGCCGCACAGTCCATCACCCTCGCGCAGTGGACGCCGGCGCTGTTGTTTGAAGTGAAATCACGCCGCTTCCGACTGCTGCGCATAAAAGCCACACGCAGTGAAGCCGATAAGTCACGGCTTCAGCCGGAGATGGACCAGCTTCTGGCTGGTCTGATTGCGCTTGACCCGGCATGCAGTGCGGTGCTTTGCGGGTAACCAGGACTGAATTCAGCAAATAAGGAAAAACATATGCCAGCAAAAGGTTTTTGTCTGGTTCAGGGTGACAAAACGACCTGCGGCGGAAGAATTATCACGGGCGCAGAAGATCACACACTGTTTGGTAAACCTGTTGCCAGGGAGCAGGACGGCGTGACCTGTGGTAAATTTGTAGGGCTTTACAAGGTAGCCGGTGGCATTGATAACGATACCATTCACGGCAGGCGAATGGCCGGAACACTCGACAGCTACAGTTCCTGTCCGTGTAAGGCGAAGTTTATTCCGTCGATGATGGATGATACGTACGAGAAGAGTAGCGGAGCATCTACAGCAGAATCAGCAGCAGGTTTTGTGGCGCCGGGGCAAACTTCCCCGGAATTGCCCTCTTATCTCACTGGTGAACAAAAGCCAACGGGATTTGTATCTGATTACCCTGTGTTAAAAAACACACATGATTTACCTGATGAAAAGTTAAGAATGATGTTTAAGCAAAATAACCAAGACATCATGTTATTAACTTTACCCGAAGTGTTTGATATATTGTCATCCTGGGGGGCGTGGAAATACGGCTGGATTGCGATAACTGAAAGCACACCAGGTCAAATAATTGTTAACTATGGTACAAATATAAAGGATGTCGTCACGACATCCATGTTGGTGGGGCAGTTAGGTAGTTTTGGGATAAAGGCCACGGTATATGTGAATCATAAAGGCACAGAATTGATTAAAATTAGTGGCTACCCTGGAGTTAGGAAAATATTAAATGCGCCAGTTTTTTCCGCAAAGAACCCTAAGGTTGTAGATATAGGCATAGGCAAGTATGGTCTGAAGAAATCGATCATAGAAGGTGCAAGATTAACCTTTTATGTGGCTGCAGCATATCGCACTATCGATTACATAATGAATGATGAAACTTCCTTCGCTGAATTTATTGGTAGTCTGGCAACAGATGCAGTTAAAATTGGTATAGCATCTGCTGTCGTTTGGGGGGGGGACTGGTTCTGGTAACTCCATGGATCGTTGCAAAGTTAGCAATAGTTGTTGTCGTTGGCGGTGTTGCTGCCATTACCTTAAATGTTCTTGATGAAAAATTTGGTGCGACTGACAAGGTTGTAGCCTATATAGAGTCAGCACAACAAGAATTTGCAAACAAAGCCAGAGAGGCTGAACAGGGATTACTGGATCTTGGGGCGATGTTTGCTGAACAAATGCTAATTAGAGGAAAGGATGTGATTATTGAGGAGGTTCGCAATTATATTCGTGATAATCTGACGAGTATTCAACAGAGATTGTACTGATGTTTGAAGAAAAAATTCGTCCTTTTCTTGCTATAGTAATAATTCTTGGCTTATGTGTGCTGAGTATTTATCTTGGGAATAGTATATTTCAGTCATACTTCTCTTTCGAAGATAGCATTGTGTTCTCATGGTTAAGCATTGCATTAATTGCCTTGCCTGTTGTGATGATTTTCCCACTTACTTATTTTATTCTGATGATTTTTAAGGGGAGGGGCTTTGCTTTAAAAATAATGGATAATTATGTTTCTTATTTGAAGTGGAGTTGCATTGCTATCTTAATATTAGGGGTGTTATTTTCCTGTTTGTACCCTAAAGAATTGCTCAGCAAGGGATATGTCCGTTGTAATGGTATTCCATCAGGCTGGATGGCAGGAACCGCAACCCGCTACGTTAAAGATCCGTCTATCTGCCTCATAAATTGAAAAAATTTAAAACCATCTTATTATATTGCGCAGCTGGATTTTTCACCGTTTATAAATTAGCAGTTAATCAAGGAAAAATAAACATGGATTACTTTGTGCTGTGTTAATACAATGCAAAATCATAATGGATTATTAATGAGATATTCATTTAAACGAGGGGAGTGAAACAATTGAGCCATTGAAAAGTGTTATATGTATTGATAATATATACATGTGATTAAGGAATTAAAGATTGTGTGCGATTACTTTGAGCTATCAAAAGCATAGCGCTATTATACAGGCAGGCTCGAAAGGATTGAGAGTAACTTTGAAAGTGAAAATATTCCTGATTTATATTTTATTCTTTTTTGATTGTTAGTTCTGGTTGCTCACATTATTCATATATCACCTGTCGTTAACACTCCTGGTAACTGCTGTTCGTATATGTAGATGCGAATCTCTATGGCGTGGCATATTGATGATGTGACAGGTTGTTGAATCTGAAATAAAAGAAATACATTAAAGGATATATTGGTGTTCTGGTTCCTTAGGTAATTGACTTATGAGTGCGAAACGCAGGGTTTTTGGAAGCCTTGTTATTTGTTTTTTCATTTTTTGCTCTTTGTGGTTTGCAAATGATGCATTTAGTGAATTATTTGGATTTGTAAGTAACATTGTATTTTCACCAACTATTTTCGCTTTGCTCATGGTCCTGGTAATTCTTCTCTTCCAATATATATACTGGTTTTTGGCTATGCGACACGGAGAGAAACAGGCTATTATTAAATGTAAAAAAACAAACAGGATATTTATTGGGCTGGCAGGCGTTTTTATCGTAAGTGTTGTCATATTTTCCTGTGCGTATACTTCGACTCTTGAGAGTAAAGGCTATGTGAAATGCGCCGGTCACCCTGATGGATGGATGCCGGGAATAGCCACCGAATACGTACTACCACCATCAGTATGTGGAGAACATGGGTTCGTCAGAAAAGGTTCGAGCGGTTATGCTCCCACAATATCCAGTCAGTCCCGGGGAGTTGAGAATGAATAAACGTCTGTTGCTTATTTGTGCACCCGTAGCTTTATTTTTACTGGTCAGTACAGCAGTTCTTTCCCTTTCATTTATAGATGTCAAATACACGTATGAACCTGCGTTAACTGGAACACGCCTGGATTATTTGGTTGACGAAACCTATTACATGGCTTGGTTATTCTTTTGTACGTCAAATATTGCATTCTTTGCTATTTATATCGTATCTTTACTGGTTTTTAAACGATTAAGTAAAAAATGTTAGTCGGTAATATCTCATTTCATTAAGTTGTAAGCTGTCATGGCTTCGCTTTATTCCTGAACACAGTAAGACACTCTATCATATTGGTTATCTATGGACGATTTAACCCTGCGTTATTACGACGCCGAAATGCGCTACCTGCTGGAAGCGGGCGAAGAATTTGCCCGTGCTCACCCTGAACAGGCAGCGATGCTCAATCTTGATAAAGCGGGCGCGCGCGACCCGTACGTGGAACGTCTGTTTGAAGGCTTTGCCTTCCTCATGGGGCGTCTTCGCGAGAAGCTTGATGACGATCTGCCTGAACTGACCGAAGGGCTGGTCAGCCTGCTGTGGCCGCATTACCTGCGCACCATTCCCTCGATGTCGGTGGTGGAGTTCACCCCCGACTGGCGTGAGATGAAAGAACCGATGCGTATTGACAAAGGCTTCGAAGTAAACTCGCGACCGATCGGAGAAAAAGGCACACGTTGTCGCTACACCACAACTCAAGAGATAACCCTACAGCCACTGGCACTGGAGCATGCCCGCCTGTCGACTGATCCGGACGGGCGTTCGGTCATCAGCCTGCGCTTCAGCTGCAGCCATCTGGCTGACTGGAGTTGTGTCGATCTCAGCCAGATCCCGTTCTATTTCAATGCTGACGCACCACTGGCCTGCGCCATGCATGAAGCCTTTACCATGAACACTGCGCGCCTCTGGCTGCGGATGCCGGGTGACACGGACAGAAGACCGCTGGACGGGTATTTCACCGCACTGGGGTTTGGTGAAGATGACAGACTGTGGCCGAAGGGGGACAGCAGTTTCAGCGGTTACCAGTTGCTGCTGGAGTATTTCACCTTTCGCGAGAAATTCATGTTCACGGGGCTGCGCGGACTGGAGAGCGTGGCCTTTCCGGCTGAACTCCCCTGGTTTGAAATCGATGTGGTGCTGGCAGAACGCTGGGAGCACGATTTCAGCTTTACCGAAAAGCATCTGCGCCTGAACTGCGTGCCGGTGATTAACCTGTTTCCGCTGGAATCTGACCCACTGACGCTCAACTCCTTACAAACCGAATACATGCTGCGCCCGATGCGTGTGCAGGATGGCCATACCGAGATATACACCGTGGATTCGGTGATGTCATCGAGCCAGCATACCTACGTGCCGTTTTCGAGCTTCCGTCACAAAGGCGGAATGATGCGTCATGAAGCACCGGAATATTACTACCACACCCGCGTGCGCCGGGGGCCATCCGGGTTGCATAACACCTGGCTCATCCTCGGCGGTGAAGCGTTTGATAACCATACGGTGCCGGAAGATGAGAGCCTGTCGCTGACGCTCACCGGTACCAACGGCCAGCTGCCACGGCGTGCGCTGCAGAGCACTGTACTTGATACGGTGATGAAAACGACCTCGGCCAATATTGCCGTGCGCAACCTATGTGCGCCAACGCTGCCCTGTTATCCACCGGCGCAGGACCGTTTTCACTGGCGCGTGCTAAGTCACCTTGGCAGCGGGTTTCTGTCGATGATGGATAACGCCGATGTGCTGCGCGGGACCCTGGCGCTGTATGAATGGACCGACAGCGAGATGAACCGCCGCCGCCTGGAAGCCATCCTCGACGTGAAACACAGTGAAACCGCGCGCTTTGAGCAGGGCTATCTGGTTCGTGGCGTGCAGATTGAGGTGACGCTGGACAGCCACGGCTTTGCCGGGCGCGGCGACATCTGCCTGTTTGGCGAGATGCTGAGCCGTTTCTTCGCGCTGTATACCGACATTTATCTGTTTAACCGCCTGATTATCATTCTGCAACCGACAGGAGAGCGCCTGGAATGGGAAGAGAAGCACAATCGCCGCATTCCCGGCTGACCCTGCGGCTGGAAGCCGATCTGCACCGCATGAATTTTTATCGTTTCTGTCAGTTGCTGGAGAAACGTCATCCGGGCAGGCCACTGATGGGTTCAACCAGTCATCCCGCAGATGACCCGGTACGCTTTGCACCGCATCCGGGGATGGGGTTCCCGGCCGGTGAACTGAAGTGTGTCGAATATGACGAAGACGATGACAACACGCCTCCGGTTATTCGAGCGACCTTCATGGGAATGTACGGTGTCGATTCCCCCTTGCCGACGGCGTATCTTGATGACATCACTCAGCGCCGTGAAGGACATGATGCGCTGCAGGGGTTTCTGGATATCTTCAGCCACCGCATCCTGACGCAGTTTTACCGCATATGGCGTAAGTACTCTTACCCGGCCACCTTTGAGCCCGGCGGGACCGACAGCATTTCGCAGTCGCTGCTGGGCCTGGTGGGGCTGGGTATTCCCGGCACCGCGAACCACATTGCCACACCGGTATCCCGTTTTCTGGCTCTGCTGGGTGTACTTCAGCAACCGGGGAAAACCCAGGAGGGGATACAGGCCCTGGTGAGCCTGCTGGCACCGGATACCACCGTGACGGTCAGCCCGTACTGCCTGCGTCCGGTGGAGGTCAGTCAGCCACTGGGTTTTTACGGTGATGACGATTTTCTACTGGATGGCAACACGCCACTTGGAGATGAAGCGATGGATGCCAGCAGCCAGCTGCTGATCACGCTGTCCACCGATAACGAACAGGAATCACAGGGATGGAAACCGGACGGTCTGCTGTATCAGGACTTCCTGGTGATGCTGCGTGTCTACCTTGGCTGGCGTTTTAAGGCAAAAATCACCCTGACAACCCTGACCCGCCTGCTGGCCGTGCCACCGCTCGGTGAAGGATCTTTCTGGCTCGGCATGAACGGCGTACTGGGGGCGGAGGAGGGAGCGTTTGCAGATGATATCCCGCAAACCTTTACGACGGAACTGGGCTATTACACCGGCCTGCAACCTGCAACACCACAACAAGGAAACCGACGTGTTACGTACAAGTTTGATTAAACCCGCGTGCTGGCTGCCTGCACTGCTGGCGTTCAGCCTCACGGGCTGTGGGATGACGCAGAGTATCACCGATGGCACTAAATCGGCATTTAACGCTGTGTTTTATAAAAAAATTAAGGTACTGCATCTGGATTTCACCGCCCGTGAAGCGTTGAACACCGATTCCCGCGAAAGTAACTCGCTGTCTGAGCCGGTGGTAGTCCGCGTATATCAACTGAAAGACCGCAAGATCTTCGACAAAACGGTCTATCAGCAGCTGCTGAAGGACGGGGAGACCATTCTTAAAGCGGACCTTCTGACCAGCCGTGACGTGGTGGTGAAGCCGGGCGGAGATGTGAGCCTTGATATGCCGATGGAAGAAGAAGCACATTTTGTCGCGGTGGTCGGGCTGTTCCGCCATCCGGATATGGTTAACAACACCTGGAAACAGGTGCTCAGACGTGAAGATCTCGATCCGGATAAACCGCGCATTCTTGAAGCCGGGAATAACCATCTGACATTACAACCGCGAAAGGATGACTGATGCCACAGGGACATAACACGCCATCGCTGTATGAAATGCTGACTGGTAATTTTTCCGGTGGTCTGAGCCTGCACCAGGTCAGTGAGCAGAACCAGGTGATTTTATCCGTACTTGATAACATGCAGCGCGTGCTCAACTGCCGCGCCGGTACGCTGGCGCACCTGCCGGACTATGGTCTGCCGGATATGACCAAAATTCTGCAGGGGATGCCGGGTACGACCCATGAACTGATGGGGATCTTATCGTCTGTATTGCTTAAGTACGAGCCCCGGCTTAAGAGAATCGATGTGGTGTTGCTTGAGCAGGCTATTCCCGGCGAACTGCGCTACGCCATCGACGCGGAGCTGAAGGGCATCGGTCTGGTCCGTTACGGTACGGAATTTATGCCGGAGGGCAGGGTGTTAATCCGCCACCTGAAACAGCAGCAGTATCTTGATACCCGTGCCGCACTCTGATTTTTATTCAGGCTTAAACCATCATGACGACACAATCCGAACGCCACCTCAAAACCGGCGGCGACCCGCGTACGCTTGCGGATTACGCCGCCCTGCGTGACGAAATGAACAAACTGACCCATCCGGCGCGACCGGACATCAACTGGCCGCAGGCGGAAAAGCTCTGTCTGTCGCTTTTTGAGCACAACGGGGTGGAACTGCAGACCGCGGCCTGGTATACGCTCGTCCGAACGCATCTGGCCGGTCTGTACGGCATGAACGAAGGACTGGCAATACTGGACGCACTCCTGTCCCGCCAGTGGGGCAATATCTGGCCGCAGCCTGTGCATGCGCGTATGGAAATTCTCAGCGCGCTCAGCAGGCGGTTACAACAGACGATGCGCACCCTCACGCTGACCTGTACCGACCTCAGTCAGTTGTACCAGACAGAAGAGCACCTGAACGCACTGGGCGACGTATTGCAGCGTCTTGAACTGAGGCATGCCAGCCAGCTCGATGCTCTGCGTACCCAGGTCCATAACGCGGCGGTACGGCTGGAAAACAGCGAGGACGGGCAGGAGGCGGGCGGTGCTGTTCTCCCGGCCAGCTTTACGACCCCGGCAGAACACGTCAGGAGGGGCTATGTTGCGCAGCCGGAGCCGCTGCCGGACAGGCAGGTGATGACCGCGCCGCCTCCGGTGAAGCCCTGGAAGCCATTTGCCGCCGGAATGGCGACCATGCTGGTGATTGCCAGCTCGGTGGCATGGGGATGGCAGACGATGCATACACCAGACCCGGCTCAAACACAGCTCGATGCCACTCTGGCGCCTTTACCTGACGAATTATCCAAAGCGCAGTTGCAGGCGCTGCGACAAGCGTCACCATCACCCGTGGCAGGGCTTAGCAAGACGCAAAATCGGCTCGCACAGCTTAGGGAACTGAAACCTGACTGGGCATGGCGCTACGGCGATAGCCTGGTGCAGCAGGCGCTGATCCTTTGGCCGCAAGAGGCGAAACCGCTGGCGCAACAGTGGCAGCAGCAGGTTAACGTTGCTGCACTTCCGCAGCCATATCTGACTGGCTGGCATCAGGGAATGACCGAATTACAACAACTGGCGAACCGGCTTAACGCACTTGATGAACAGCGGGGTAAATACATGACGGTCAGCGAGCTGAAATCAGCGGTGTTTATCATGTTGCAGGCATTTAACAGTGCCGTGCCTGCAGAGGAACAACTGCGACAGCTGGCAGATCTTCCTGAAAACCAGCCGTGGCCTGCCGCGCAGCAGAGTCAGACAGAACAGCATCTGCAGCAGTTGATTGCCCGTTATGCCCTGATGAAACAAAAAACGGCGGAATAGCTACAAAGGGTTCCCTCGTTTAAGAAGGCGAGGGAGCATCCGGGAAGATAAAAATGGCCGGTCAGCGCAGGGGGCGCAGATCCTGGTTTAACCGTGTGAAAATGAACAGAGGCAACAACGTGTCAGCCAGAGAACGTTTCTTTAAAAAAGTGCAACAGAGTAGCAAGAATATAACGTCAGGTAACACCTCAGTTGAGGCTGAAATCGTTGAATTCTGCGAGCGGTTAGAGGGGCTGGCGCAGCAAATCATTGAGTGGTTTGCGGGCACTAGCATTGAAGTCACGTTATCACGTCAGTATCTTCACGATCTGAGCACATTAGGTTATAGCCTGAGTAGCGGGATTTGCCGCTATGAGATAGCGACTATCCTTCTGCAGAATGGCGAGCGTAGTGTCAGTATCGTGCCAGAGCAGCTCTTCCGTGCAGGAGAAACGGGTTGTGTAAGAATGCGTGTTGAAGCTCCGGACTTTCGTGAGGTGTTTTATCTGAGCATGGCGCCGGAAGCGGGCTGGTTTATCCGGCGCGAGTTTCAGAGCATTAAAGAACGCGCTCTTTTGACGGAAGAACGCTTTTTTGTTGCGGTCGATCGTCTGGCTTGAAGAGCGTATGTAAAGAGCAGGTTGCCGTGCAGGCCTATTCCAACAACTTCGCAAATTTCGCCAGCCACTGCGGATGCGCAGGCCAGGCCGGCGCGGTGACCAGGTTACCGTCAACGTGAGCCTGATCGATACCGATATCGGCGTACTCGCCGCCGCTGAGTCGCACTTCAGGCGCACAGGCCGGGTAGGCGCTACAGGTTCGTCCTTTTAAGATCCCGGCGGCGGCCAGCAGCTGTGGGCCATGGCACACGGCCGCAATCGGTTTGTGCGCGGCATCAAATGTCTGCACCAGCTTCAGTACGTCATCATTTAACCGCAGGTATTCAGGCGCTCTGCCGCCAGGGATCAGCAGGGCGTCATAGTCCTGCTCGTTAACGGCGGAAAAATCGGCATTGAGGATAAAACGGTGCCCCGGTTTTTCGCTATACGTCTGAGCACCGTCGAAATCATGGATAGCGGTCATGACATAGTCACCCTTCGCTTTATCCGGGCAGACGGCGTCAACCTGATGACCAATCATCTGTAAGGCCTGAAAAGGGACCATGGTTTCGTAATCTTCGGCGTAATCGCCCACCAGCATCAGGATCTTCTTGCTCATCATTTTCTCACTTTTATGGATAACGACGTTTTAGATATAGCCTGGTGTAGCGCAAATGTCGGAAATAAAAAAGCCCGTCAGAGCACGGGCAAAATAAGCAAGTGATTTAGCAATTCGTTACCAACATAATGGAGGATAACGGCGCATATCTTACGCGCCTGTTGAGTTGGCCGATACCTGATAATTTCGGTAGGTGAAACAACGGATTAAACGTGCGTTACAGCGCGTCGAAAGTGGGGTAAATGCTGTTTTCAATATATTCCGCTACTAACCAGATCTCGCCACTGAAGATAAACCAGAATCCGAAAATAATAAGCATTAAAATAATTATGGTGAGGATTATTTCTGTTCTTCCCATTGCAGACGATACCCACCCATAGTCTTTTTCATCAAGATGGGCATTGTAGCGGGGCTTTATCCGATACACCAGTTTCATGCCGCCAGGACTTTATTACGGCCATCATTCTTGGCGCGATAAAGCGCGTCATCTACCCGTTTGAAGAGGTCGTCGATACTCTCATCCTGGTTGTGCCGCGCCACGCCAATGCTGACCGTAAATCGCGGCAGGCCGGGGATCGAGATGCGGGCAACCGCTGCCCGGATCGTTTCGGCGATTTGCATTGCAGTATCAAGAGAGGTACGTGGCAGCAGAATGACAAACTCCTCGCCTCCCCAGCGGAACACGAAATCCTCTTTTCGGCTACAGGCCTCCAGGGTACGTGAAAGTGCGATGAGCACTTCATCCCCCTTCAGATGACCAAAAACGTCGTTGATATTCTTAAAGTGATCGGTATCCACCAGCAGTAAACTGAATTGCTGCTGTAGAGGCAGGTGCGTGAGATTCATTTGCTCAGCGATAATATAGAACTGTCGCCGGTTGAGCAGGCCCGTCATGGCATCCTGTAACGCGGCATGTTCCAGCTCAAGCTCCAGCCTTTTTTGCTCGGTGATGTCATGGATAATGCACAACATCAGTTTATCCCCGTAGATCTCAATTGGTCCGGCATAGGTCTGAACATGGCGGGTTGATCCATCGGCAAGGCGGTGCACAAAGTTGAGTGGCTTATGCCCACCCGGCAGAGCGGCGATTTCGCTCATCACTGGGATCACATCGCGCCCCAGAGTGTTGATCTCCCAGGTATGCTTGCTGCACATCTCCTCGTGCGAGTAGCCATAAAAATTAAGCGCGGCGAGATTGGCATCAACAATTTGGCCGTCGCGAGCAGGGTCGATCAGCAACATCGGGGCGCTGTTTGTCAGAAAAAAGCGAGCATAGAATCCTTGCTTTTTTCGCTGGTAAGTAGCGGAGCGGCTCGCTTTAAGCCCGGTCGGTGCCGGATGTGAAATCCCTTCAAAAACGATAATGTCGCCGTACGGCGCATGGTGGGTCAGCGAAAGACGACAGCTCAACGCGGTTTCATGCCCGTCGCGCCAGACTGTCCAGATCTCGATAATCTCCTGGTCCGTTTTCAGCTCAGGGATATACATCGACAGCACGTCTTGCGCATTGGCTGAGAAAGCGCCTTTTCGCAGATCATCCACCGTTTTATCCCCCATCACCTGGACCGCGGCCGTATTCGCAAAAATAATATGGCCGGAAACGGGGGAGATCAGCCACACGGGGGTTTTAATGACATTCAGCACATCAAAATAATTTTGCGACATAAGGAATTCCTGTACATCGGCACAATATGCCTGACGATCACGACGGAATCGACTCGCGTGGACTCCTCTGAACCGTACTCCAGTTAACCCTGTGTAGCATGATTTTTTTGTGAAACAAAAGCGGATTCCGAATGAATTTTACCAATTGGTATAATCTGTTTCTGTGAATTAATCTGCAGCAGTAGCCACGGGATCTGTTCGGCAGGCAAAGGTCTGGCGAACAGAAAACCCTGCAAATAATCACACCCGAGCTCTGTTAACACCGCTCGTTGCTCTTCTGTTTCGATCCCTTCGGCAACAACATACATCTCCATGGTCCGGGCAATATTAATAATGGTCTCCACCAGCTTGCGGCTTTTCTCATTTTCCAGCATTGACGTCACAAAGCTTTTGTCGATTTTGAGCTCTTTTGCCGGAAGCACGCTGAGCATAAGCAGATTAGAATAACCGGTGCCAAAATCATCAATAGAGACGGTGATCCCGGCCTGGTTGAATGCACTCAGTAATTCGATACTGCGGTCGAGATTTTTAAGGGCAGTGCTCTCCGTGACCTCAAGGATGAGCCGGGAAGGAGAAAGACTATATTTCTGCAACAGAGACGATACGGTCTGAAAGATATCCGGCTGTTCAAACTGAACAGGGGATAAGTTAAAAGACAATGTCCAGTGGGCAAAACCTTGTTCAGTCCAGAAATGCAGCTGACGGCATGCGGCCTCAATCGCCCAGTTACCCACGGGTATAATTAATCCCGTCTGTTCAAGCGAAGGTAAAAACAGATTCGGCAGTAGCACGCCTTGTTCGGGATGTCGCCAGCGAAGAAGCGCCTCAAAGCCGTGGATAGTTCTCTCTTCAGCGTGCCAGGTGGGTTGATACCACAGCTCAAACTGATCGCGCTCAAGCGCCTGCGTGAGTTCCTGCAAAAAACCGGGGTTAGCCGGGATCGCCGTCGACATCTCTGTCCTGTAGACCGCCCAGTCGTTTTGGCCTTGCTTTTTAACGTACTGCATTGCCGCGTCTGCTTTTAGCTTTAACTCATGCAGCGTTTCGCCATCCTGCGGATAACGACTGACGCCTGCGCTGAGCGTTGTACTCAGCGTATGCCCGCATACGGAAAGCGGGCGGCGCACATCGTCGAGCAGCGTTGAGAGGAGGGACTGGAGTTTGTCGTCATCACATTCTGGAACCAGCAGAATAAAAGCATCGCCCCCCAATCTTGCCAGGGTCATCTCACGGGTAAGCCTCGCCGTGATGCGCTGCGCAATGGTGATTAACAACTCATCCCCGACGTGATGTCCCCAGGTGTCATTAACCTGTTTAAAGTGATCAACGTCGAGGAAGATCACGGCAAATTGTTTATTGCTAAGCAACGCGCTGCGCAGGCAATCCTGCATGCGCAGATCCATCTGGTGGCGATTAGCAAGGCCGGTAAGGGCATCAAACCGTGCCTGTAGTTCAAGCTGTCGATTGAGCGCCTGAAGGTTGTCTGTGAGCCGGTTGGTACGCCAGTGGGAATCAATGAGTGAGATAATCAACATCATGCCGAGCAGGCACAGCGTGGTGACCGACACCCCTATCGATAATCCCAGTTCGCTGATACCGCCGGGTAGGGTATGAGCCATATCACTGAACTTAGCGGCCCGCATGCCGGTGTAGTGCATGGCACAGATGGCAGCGCCCAGAACTAAAGCGGCGAGAATGCGATTGATAAAGATCCCTTTTCGCTGATGCCGCAGGTGAAAGGCCAACCAGAGCGCGGCACCGGAGGCCATTACGGCAATTAATATGGATAAACCGATGATCGGGTGATCCCAGATGATGGGGCTGTCCAGCATCAGTGCGGCCATACCGATATAGTGCATTGATACCACGCCTGCGCTCAGAATTAAGGTAGAGAGAAGCAGTCTGAAGGGAGAAAGGCGAGTGCCCGTGACGGCAATATTCATTGCCAGCATAGACGCCACCACCGCGACGCCCATTGAGGCGAGGGTTAACCAGAGGTTGTAGCTCATGATCATGGGCATTTTCATCGCTAACATACCAATGAAATGCATCGACCAGATCCCGACGCCCAGCGTAAGCCCTCCGGCAAAACGCCAGAACAGAGCGGCCTTCCCGCTGGAAAGCGGGATTTTCCCGGCATTCTCCAGGGACACAAACGAGGCGATAAAGGCCACAAGATAAGAGATGGCTATTAACACTGGGTCCCACGATACATTGAGCATTATGCAATCCCACGCCAAAGGGGTTACTGATTTCGCCAACCGGGACAGATCTTTATCTGGTGCGTGCAGGCGAGTTCAAACAATATTAGTTATAGGGTACGTAAAACGGCCCGCACTATTAAAACGCAAAACTTTAAGCAATATAAAATATATTCTCAGTTCTAACTTGTTAAGCACAGCTAAACAAGGGCAGTTAATTGCAACAAAGTCTCTAAAATAGGGTGGTGATTAACCCCCTTAGCCGCAGGTGATGGTATCGCTTAAGTTCGTGTCAGACCAGTATCACAGTATCCATGGTACAATATTTCCCACAATACGCTTTTTTTGTCTCACTTAAGTTAAATTGCAGGTTGCTAACTGCGAAACGACAAAGCACCGCTATTCGTGAGGACAAACGCCAGTACGAATGCTATAAACCTTAATGCCGACCAAAATATTAAGTTGTGGGAATAATCATGCTAAAAAATATTAGTGTCAGAACCTTCATTGTCTATTTCCTTTTGTCTCTTTTTTTGCTAAACGCAGCTGTCGTCTTTCTATTTACCGGCGCATCGTCACTCTTAATAACGCTCAATGTAATAAATGTGATTGCTCTTTTTTTACTCTGGATTTACATGACCCAATATCTTGTGACACCGATCAATACTGTGAAAAAAAGTATTGAAGAAGTCACGGCAGGGAATCTTGGCGTGACAATCCCCGAGTTTGGCAACAACTGCGCAGGGCGTTTAATTCCCGGGATTAACAGCCTTTCGGGCAATATTGCAACACTGGTCCGGGAAATCAGGGCGTCGTCACAAACCGCCATGACCTTATCGGATCAACTCTCCTCACGCAGCGCGCAGCTATCGGTGAAAACGGAGCAGCAATCGGCTTCTCTGGTGCAAACCGCAGCCAGCATGGAGCAGATGGCTGCGAGCACCAAAAACAATGCTGATAACACCCGACTCGCCAGTGAACAGGCCAATCAGGCAACGCTTCAGGCACGTAAGGGGGGCGAGCTGATGGGGCAAGTTGCTCACAATATGCAATCGATCACCGAATGCGCACAGCAAATGACGGAAATCATCTCAATGATCGACGGCATTGCCTTCCAGACCAATATCCTTGCGCTTAACGCGGCCGTTGAGGCGGCAAGGGCGGGAGACCACGGAAAAGGCTTCTCTGTGGTCGCGGAGGAGGTGCGAAATCTGGCACACCGCAGCGCGGAAGCAGCGAAGAACATCAAAACGCTGATTGATGTCACCAGCAATAACGTTACACAGGGCGTGACGGTAGTGTCAGAAGCGGAAAAAAACATGCGTGAGATTGTGGCCGGCTCCGGCAATGTCAGCCGTCTGATGGATGAAATTTCCAGTTCCACATCCGAGCAGGAGAAGGGAATTTCACAGATTACGCTGGCATTATCAGAGCTGGAAAGGGTTACGCAAAGCAATGTGGCAATGGCGGAGGAACTTAACGGATCCTCTGACGTGCTGCGCAATCAGGTTATCGAACTGCAGTCACGGACACGCAATTTCCGGCTCGACGGGGGATACGCGGCTGATAGTTCGTTATCTACACCGGTTGTTCCGCTGGCGTTCCCGCAGCGACAAGGACATTCCGCCTGAAGGGACACCGCCGTTATCCGTACAATTCCCGAGCGATTTCAGCGCCATGCGGAACATAGTGGTTGCGTAACCTCTGCCGAAAGCTAGACTGACAACGAAAAGCTAAAAGGTGGAGGCGTTGTGGAGAGCATAAAAGGGTCTGAACTGAACGTTCCTGACGCAGTGTTTGCGTGGGTGTTTGACGGTAAAGGCGGTGCCCGGCCGCTGGAAGACAACGACGTGATCGATCACGCGCATCCCTGCTGGTTACACCTGAACTATACCCATCCGGACAGCGCTGAATGGCTGGCATCCACCCCTTTACTGCCAAACAACGTGCGTGATGCCCTGGCAGGGGAAAGCCTGCGGCCACGCGTGAGCCGGATGGGTGACGGTACGTTGATCACGCTTCGCTGTATTAACGGCAGCACGGATGAACGTCCCGATCAGCTGGTGGCGATGCGCGTCTATATGGATGATGGGCTTATTGTTTCCACTCGGCAGCGTAAAGTGCTGGCGCTGGATGACGTGGTAAACGATCTGAAAGAGGGCACCGGGCCGACCGACTGCGGCAGCTGGCTGGTGGATGTCTGCGATGCGCTTACCGATCACGCGAGCGAGTTTATCGAAGAGTTGCACGATAAAATTATCGATCTGGAAGATAACCTGCTCGACCAGCAGATACCGCCGCGCGGTTTCCTGGCGTTACTGCGCAAGCAACTGATTGTGATGCGTCGCTACATGACGCCACAACGTGATGTATATGCCCGTCTGGCCAGCGAGCGTCTCAGTTGGATGAATGACGACCAGCGCCGCAGAATGCAGGACATTGCTGACAGGCTGGGACGCGGGCTGGATGAAATTGATTCCTGTATTGCCAGAACCGCAGTAATGGCGGATGAGATAGCACAGGTGATGCAGGAGTCGCTGGCCAGAAGAACCTACACGATGTCGCTGATGGCAATGGTCTTTTTACCCAGTACCTTTCTGACCGGTCTGTTTGGCGTAAACCTGGGCGGCATTCCCGGCGGTGCTTATCGCTACGGCTTTACCGCGTTTTGCGTCATGTTAGCTGCTTTGATTGGCGGTGTTGCATGGTGGTTGCATCGTAGTAAATGGTTGTAAATTTACGCTTTTTCCATCTTTTACGCGGATCAAAACGCTCTTTTAATTGAGCAAAGTCAATAAACAGAAACCGTGTAAGGTGCATTATTACTCCCGCAGGTGAATGCAACGTCAAGCGATGGGCGTTGCGCTCCATATTGTCTTACTTCCTTTTTTGAATTACTGCATAGCACAATTGATTCGTACGACGCCGACTTTAATAGTCGGCTTTTTTTTGCCTCCCGTTTCTCAGGGTCTACCCTAAAAGGGTCAATCCAAAAAACTGGAGGGAAAGATGAACCATCTACTCGCGCTGCAACGACTGCATTCACGGCAGTCCGATCCGGTCCCGACCGACCCAACGCCCATGCCCGATCCCATTCCGCGTCCGCAGCCTATGCCCGACCCGCCGCCCGATGAAGAACCGATTAAATTGTCGCATCGAACCTTGAGATCTGCGAGGATACGCGCCATCTGACCGCAAAGATGACCACGAGAGACTATTGTGACCGCTTTTTCTACCCTGAATGTTCTGCCTGCCGCCCAACTCGATAACCTCAACGAGTTGGGATACCTCACGATGACGCCTGTTCAGGCGGCCGCATTACCCGCCATTCTTGAGGGGCGCGATGTTCGCGTACAGGCAAAAACCGGCAGTGGGAAAACGGCAGCGTTCGGTCTTGGACTGTTACAGCATATTGATGCCACTCTGTTCCAGACCCAGTCTCTGGTTCTGTGCCCGACCCGCGAACTGGCTGACCAGGTCGCGGGTGAGTTGCGTCGTCTGGCGCGCTTCCTGCCCAACACCAAGATCTTAACCCTCTGCGGCGGACAGCCGTTCGGGGCGCAGCGTGATTCGCTCCAGCATGCGCCTCATATTATTGTCGCGACACCTGGCCGTCTGCTGGATCATCTGCAAAAAGGCACCGTTTCACTGGATGCCCTGCAAACGCTGGTGATGGATGAAGCGGACCGTATGCTGGACATGGGCTTCAGCGACGCGATCGACGAAGTGATCCGCTTCGCGCCGGAAGATCGTCAGACATTGTTATTCTCTGCGACTTGGCCTGACGCTATCGCTGCGATCAGCGGTCGTGTACAAAAAAATCCGCTGACGATTGAAATCGACAGCGTGGATGCGCTGCCTGCCATCGAGCAGCAGTTCTTTGAAACCTCGCAGCAGGGCAAAATCCCGCTTCTGCAGAAATTGCTGAGCCAGCACCAGCCTGCCTCCTGCGTGGTGTTTTGTAATACCAAAAAAGATTGCCAGGCGGTGTGTGATGCCCTGAATGCCGCCGGGCAAAGCGCGCTGTCATTGCATGGCGATCTGGAACAGCGCGATCGTGACCAGACGCTGGTTCGCTTCGCGAACGGCAGCGCCCGTGTGCTGGTTGCAACCGATGTCGCCGCACGCGGGCTGGACATTAAATCGCTGGAGCTGGTTGTTAACTACGAACTGGCCTGGGATCCAGAAGTACACGTTCACCGCATTGGGCGCACCGCACGTGCCGGAAACAGCGGGCTGGCCATTAGCTTCTGCGCGCCGGAAGAGGCGCAGCGTGCCAATATCTTGTCTGAAATGCTGCAGATAAAGCTTAACTGGGTGAACACTCCGGGGAACGTTCGCGTTGTGCCACTCGAAGCCGAAATGGCGACGCTGTGCATTGATGGCGGTAAAAAAGCCAAGATGCGTCCAGGCGACGTATTAGGCGCGCTGACAGGGGACATGGGACTGGATGGCGCCGATATCGGCAAGATTACCGTTCATCCGGCACACGTATATGTGGCAATCCGCCAGGCGGTTGCGCATAAGGCATGGAAGCAGCTGCAAAACGGGAAAATTAAAGGCAAAACCTGCCGGGTCAGATTGCTGAAATAAGCGGCAGAAAAAACGCGTCTCAGACGGACTCTGAGACGCGACAGGATTATTTCACTTCAAGTACGTTCAGGCGCAGCTCGTCAAACTGATTATCATCCTCTTCCGGCTGCCAGCCCGCTGGCTGCATGGGGATCTCTTCCCGGTCAAACGCCAGATCGCCGCCATTCACCACCTCTGAATCATGGTTGATGCCTTTGAAGTCAAACAGCTCAACATCCGCAAGGTGAGAAGGCACCACGTTCTGCATTGCGCTGAACATGGTTTCGATGCGCCCTGGATAACGTTTATCCCAGTCACGCAGCATGTCACCAATGACCTGGCGCTGCAGGTTCGGCTGAGATCCACACAGGTTACATGGGATAATCGGGAAAGCTTTCGCCTGGGAGAAGCGTTCAATGTCCTTCTCGCGGCAATAGGCGAGAGGGCGGATGACAATGTGTTTGCCGTCATCGCTCATCAGCTTAGGCGGCATGCCTTTCATCTTCCCGCCGTAGAACATGTTCAGGAACAGCGTTTGCAGGATATCGTCGCGGTGATGACCCAGCGCAATTTTGGTGGCGCCCAGCTCCGTCGCGGTCCGGTACAGAATGCCACGACGCAGACGAGAGCAGAGAGAGCAGGTGGTTTTACCCTCCGGGATCTTCTCTTTTACGATACCGTAGGTATTTTCTTCGACGATTTTGTACTCAACACCCAGCTTATCGAGATATTCCGGCAGGATATGCTCAGGGAAACCCGGCTGTTTCTGGTCAAGGTTTACGGCCACCAGGGAGAATTTCACCGGCGCGCTCTGCTGAAGATTACGCAGGATCTCCAGCATGGTGTAGCTGTCTTTACCCCCTGACAGGCAAACCATGATGCGGTCGCCTTCTTCAATCATATTGAAGTCTGCAATGGCTTCGCCCACATTACGGCGCAGCCGCTTCTGCAGCTTGTTCAGGTTGTACTGTTCTTTCTTTGTATTTGATTGATTGTCTTGCATTTATTGCTACCTTCGGAGCCAGCAGGGGCAAAAGTTTTCAGCGTGCCGGCTAATCGTTAAGCATCAGCACCTGTTCGCCATTCATTTTCCACGCATTCTATGCCGCAACTGTCTGGCTATGAAAGATGGGTTAACGCCGGCAGTCAATGCCAGCGGGCAAAAGTATGTCGCGTATGGTACGGATTCCGGCGGCGAATACCAGCACGTTTTACAGCGATGAAGGATCTTGTGCCGGCTTGCGGTAAAACGTAATCGGCTTTCTGTTCGCCATCAGCGAGACGTGGTCGTTAAAACAGATAACATACGGTGGGTAAGGGCAGGCAAGCTCCGCTCAATAAAATGGCGGAGCCAGTAAAACGGAAGGACAGATCAGGTGGTTACTTTTCTACAATCTCTTTCACATCCGATTGATGGATCTGATGAATGCTGCCATCTGCATCTTTGTATGAAATTAAACCGGTGTCTTTATCTCGCTCTGGTTTTCCATGTGTGGTCATCATATGTCCATCTTTGGTCGATATAACATAATCACTTGAGCACCCTGTTATTGCTAACGCGACACCTAATGCCAAAAATGCAAAAATACCACCCTTCATATTAACCTCTAATTAACTTTATAGTTACAATCGTTTTAATACAGCATTATTTAACAACAGTGAATTGCAACGCTTCGTCAACGAAAGGGAATTTCCATTTTAAGCAAAAAAGAGCAATAAACGGCCACAGCGTACCCGTATATGTGGCGTTTAATCTTGTGCTTCTATTTGAAATCCGTTTTTTATAGATGTAATCCTTTATGACTATTTCACGTTGCTCTTCATTCGCATCAGTATTGATTTAACTTGTATCGCTGCTTATTATCTTGCGTTTTAGCGTATGGGAATGTGAAGCTCGCATGCGACTTTACTGACGTGCTGGCAGCTAGGATTAGACAATCACTGGCGAACGATTCCCTTAAGATGATATCCCACTGGAAGGGTTGAAAGTGTTTAATTTAAGTACTTTTGGTTTTATGATTTTATTGTGCTCAGGGTGTAGTTCTGATGTGGTTATCACTCCTCCGGAAAAACCGGTTTATAAGCCAATGCCTGATATAACGCAATCTGTAACACCGTCTCAGCAACGGGCGATCATGGCTGGTGAACGTCCCGACTAGACAGACAGAGCACCGGTCACCATGACCAGGCGTTATTGATTTCTGCTTATCATCTTCAGGCTGCATAGCGCAGCGACTTCATAAGTAGTAGATAACAACCCAGGACCTCACGATGGGGTCCTGCATGCTGATACGTAGTTTTAGCGTGACCTGCACGAATAGCCACTTAAACTGCACTGTGTTGAGAGTCTATTCATCTTCAGGCTATTAAGCTGTTTTCCCCGTACAAAGCAGGAGGGAAACGGTGATGGCTGTTTTAAAAGTATGTCTTTTAGTTGGGTGCTTCCTGGCGGGTTGTGTCTTATATCTTCATCTTTTTACATCAATGAAGGAAGCATGCATAAAAGATACGGCAGGAGAAGTGTTTCACGTGCGTCAGGTTGAAAATGCTACTGATTGTCAGTCTTTTAACTGGAGCACGTATATACAGTGTGGCTACTTTTAGTCGTAACTATAACAAATGTTCAACATGCACAAAGCGAAAACTTATATGCGTTGAAAGAAACTGCAATCAGTAAATATTAAGATTTATCTGCTTCTGTTTTATTCATTTCTTTGTGGGTTGGGATATGTTAACGGATGGTTGGATAACAGGGTGGAATAAAGTTAAAAATAAAATAAACATAATGAACGGAACAGGGCAAAAAAATATTTTTCGCGAGTGGTTAGATATTCGTTGAAGTAACACAACATACCCTTAATACCGTTGTGCAGTGGTTCCTTTAAAACTGTACGTTATGCTCAACGGCTCTCATTATTAAGGCTCCCGTATGCAAACTGACAAAGACCTTTCCACCTGGCTCACGTTTCGCCGTCTTTGGCCTATAATATCGCCTTTTAAGAAAGGGCTATTGGTTGCGGCATTAGCATTAATGATAAATGCCGCCTGCGATCCTTTTATGCTGTCTTTGCTAAAGCCGTTAATGGATGATGGCGTGGGCAAAATGGACCGCTCTGTCATGTTATGGATGCCGGTTGTGGTTATCGGATTGATGACGCTACGCGGTATTACCAGCTTCATCTCCAGCTATTGCGTTTCCTGGGTCTCGGGCAAAGTGGTGATGGATGTGCGCCGGAAATTGTTCCGCCATTTGATGGGCATGCCTGTGTCGTTTTTTGACAAACAGTCAACCGGGACGTTGCTGTCGCGTATTACCTATGATTCCGAACAAGTCGCATCTTCGTCATCAGGTACGCTGATAACGGTCATCCGTGAGGGCGCGTCAATTATCGGCTTGTTCGCCATGATGTTCTACTATAGCTGGCAGCTCTCAATCATCCTGATTGTACTGGCACCTGTTATATCCGTGACTATTCGTATGGTGTCCAAACGCTTTCGCACTATCAGTAAAAGCATGCAGAATACGATGGGGCAGGTCACGGCGAGTGCTGAGCAGATGCTTAAAGGCCATAAAGAAGTATTGATTTTCGGCGGTCAGGACGTTGAAACAAAACGCTTTGATAAGGTCAGCAATAAGATGCGTTTGCAGGGAATGAAAATGATGTCCGCATCGTCAATCTCCGATCCTGTTATTCAGCTTATTGCTTCCCTGGCACTTGCGTTTGTTCTTTATGCTGCCAGCTTCCCGAGTGTTATGGCGACCCTGACGGCGGGAACGATTAGCGTCGTTTTCACATCGATGATTGCATTGATGCGGCCTCTTAAATCCCTGACCAATGTGAACGCACAGTTCCAGCGCGGGATGGCCGCTTGCCAGACGCTGTTCACTATTCTTGATTCCGAACAGGAAAAAGATGAAGGTAAGCGTGTACTTGAACGCGCAAAAGCGGACGTGGCGTTTCGCAATGTGACGTTTACCTATCCGGGACGTGAGGCCCCAGCGCTACGCAATATCAGCCTGAACATACCTGCCGGTAAGACCGTTGCCCTTGTCGGACGTTCCGGCTCGGGTAAATCAACCATCGCCAGCCTGATGACGCGATTTTATGATATTGATGAAGGTGAAATTCTGCTGGACGGCCACGACCTGCGAGAATATACCCTTCAGTCGCTTCGTAACCAGGTGGCGCTGGTTTCGCAAAATGTCCACCTGTTCAACGACACGGTTGCCAACAACATCGCCTACGGTCGTAAGGAGCAGTACACCCGTGACCAGATCGAGAATGCCGCGCGTATGGCAAATGCGATGGACTTTATCAACAAGATGGATAACGGTCTTGATACCATCATCGGTGAAAACGGGGTACTGCTTTCTGGTGGGCAACGGCAACGTATCGCTATTGCACGCGCACTGTTGCGGGACAGTCCAATACTCATCCTTGATGAAGCAACGTCAGCCCTGGATACGGAATCGGAACGCGCTATACAGTCTGCACTCGAGGAACTGCAAAAGAACCGTACGTCACTGGTGATTGCGCATCGTCTGTCGACTGTCGAAAAAGCTGACGAAATCATTGTTGTTGAAGATGGCGTTATCGTTGAACGCGGAAGCCATGCGGAATTGGTGACTCACAATGGGGTGTACGCACAGCTTCACAAAATGCAATTCGGTGCGTCAAACAATTAAGTCACATTCACGCTTTTACCCCGCTTGCAAAAGCGGGGTATCCCGTAATGTCACCCAAACCTGATTCATGCGCAAGATACCGTATAATGCCTTCTCTGAATACGCTTACATATCCTGTGATTGGACCTAACACATTGAATAAATTTTGTTTTTTTCTGCTGCTCTGTACTGCTATCGGCAGTCTCTTTTCCGCCTGGCCCGTAGCCATATGGTTCCTGCTCATTAACGTCCTGACTATGGTTATTTACGGCGCCGATAAAATGGCAGCACGGAAAGGAATGCGCAGAATACCTGAAGTAACCTTACTGGTCTTCGGCGTTGTGGGCGGGTGGCCCGGCGCCATTATGGGTCAACAGATCTTTCGCCATAAAACGCAAAAGCAGCCGTTCAAAACCTGGTTTTTGATGTCTGTGGTCGTGAGCATCTTGGCCACGTTGGCGCTGTATCATTTTGGTTTTGTTGTTCGCTATTGAGCATCATTACTGCCAATAGTAGTAGGCCAAATCCTGGTGGGTTGCTGTTTTTTGTCCGTTCTGAATAATACGTGCAACAACACGGACGACAGCATCTCATGAAAATAAAATGTATTATGCTGGCAGCGCTGATGTTTTATTCAGCGCCTGGCTGGTCGACGTTTCAGGAGCGGGAATATAATACCTGGTATATAAAAAATGCCGTTCTTTATGACATGACGCAGACGTCGGAAGGTTTTCCGGTAATGGTCAGCGTATCTCAGCCCGGGAAAAAATCCGCTAATCTGGTGGTTTCATACATCACCGAAGGTCAATGCGGAAAAAATACGCTGCCGCTTAATGTGAATGGTAAAGTGCTGCCCGCCAGATATTACTGTGTTCAGGTTGGGTCGAACAGAATTGAACATTTTTCAGTGGTCGATGCAACCAGCGTCAATGCCCTGGTGACGCATCTGAATTCAGATTTCACCCTTCTCCTGCAAAACGATATCAAGATTTGGGCCGCAAATATCAAATCGCCGAAATACGGTCTGACACCGCGTTTTTAAAATCCTGCTACGCTTGTTTGTGGTATCAGGAGCATGAACATGAAGAACAAAGATGAACAAACCGGGTTAGTTGGGCTGGCGATTGGTGCTGCCGTTATCGGGCTTGTTTCGGCACAGAAACCGATCGATCGTAACAGCATTGTTGATGAACTGCTAAGACTCGGCAGGCAAAAGGGTGACGGCGTGGAGGATGAGGTGTTCGTCAAGGCCGCTGAGCTGGTAAGAAAAGGGGTGTAAACGATGGCAGAAATCCGTCATGCCCGATGCCATTGTGGTGCAGTGGCATTCACCGTTGCGTTAACCGATGGGTTAAATACCGCCCGTCGCTGTAGCTGTTCTTTTTGTCGGATGAGAGGGGCGGTTGTGGTCTCTGCACCGTTAACCGGTATAACCGTCACCAAAGGCGAGGATAAACTTACGGAGTACCGCTTTAACACCGGTACAGCCCGGCATTTCTTCTGCTCGGTCTGCGGGATTTATACCTTCCATCAGCGGCGTTCTAATCCCAATGAATACGGTGTAAATGTCGCCTGTTTTGAAAACGTCTCTCCGTTCGATTTCCCGGAAGTGACGGTGATGGATGGGGTTAACCATCCTGCGGATGGCGAAAGTGGAGTCTTTGGCTATCTCTCTTTTCGCAAACGCGCGCCAACGCAAGCGTCCTAGCCGCCTGGCCACATTGTGCTAACGCTGGCTATAGTGGGAAGTGGGTATCTTAAAGAGGAGACATTATGCTTAGTGTTGAAAAAGACGACCCACGTGAGGCGCCTGAATCAGGGGATAAAAAGCCTCAGCCCGTGAAAAAATAGCATTCACGAAGGGTATCACGGCCACCGGCACTGCTGGTGGCTTTTTGTTTTCAAAGGCTCACTGTTAATGCCTGTCGAGATGATTTAAGAGCGTGCCGAGGTGCCCAACAATATCGCGGAAATCGAAAATTAACGCCATCCACAAACACGCTAAAAGAGCCAGTAGGGCAAGGGATACACGACCAAACAACACAGTTATCCTTAATGATGAGGGGGATATCTGCGCAGTCTAACCCGCAGTCTTTCAACTTATCCTCAACAATCTCGCGATAGCGTGCTGTTGTGCGACTAACCTCAAAAAAAGTGAGCCCGCATGATGCTGCGGGCTCTGATCATCAGAACTGGTAAACCAGGCCTAATGCAACGACATCATCGGTACCGATACCGTTGTTTTTGTAGAAGCTGTCATCTTCATCCAGCAGGTTGATTTTATAATCCACATAGGTGGACATGTTTTTGTTGAAGTAATAGGTTGCGCCTACGTCGGCATATTTAACCAGGTCCTGATCGCCCTGACCGTTGCCCAGGTCTTTACCTTTCGACTGCAGGTAGGAAATTGCCGGACGCAGACCAAAATCGAACTGGTATTGTGCGGTAACTTCGACGTTCTGGGTTTTATTCGCCACGGCGCTTTCATTGTCGCCGTAAGGGGTCATATTGCGGGTTTCAGAATACATGGCCGCCAGATAGATATTGTTGGCGTCATATTTCAGACCCGCGGTCCAGGCATCCGCTTTATCCCCGCCCGCGGTGGTATTTCTCACCTGATCGTTGGTACGGTCGGAAGAGGTATAGGCCGCCCCCGCTGAAATTCCCATACCGAAATCATAGGTGGTAGAAATACCGAAGCCGTCACCGTTCTCATGACGCGTGTCGCGACCATTATTGGTCCCTTCCTGGTTATTGCTGGCATCTTCGTTATTACCCTGATACTGCAGAGCAAAGTTCAGACCCGGCACCAGGCCATAGAAATCGGTGTTGCGGTAGGTTGCTACGCCATTGGCACGACCGGTCATAAAGTTATCGGCATAGGTGTAAGAGTCGCCGCCGAACTCTGGCAGCATATCGGTCCAGCCTTCCACGTCGTACAGAACGCCATAGTTACGGCCGTAGTCAAAGGAACCGTAGTCACCCACTTTCACACCGGCGAAGGCCAGACGTGTCCAGGACTGGTTGTCAGACCCTTCGGTGTTATTTGCCTGAATGTTGTATTCCCACTGTGCGTAGCCGGTCATCATGTCGTTGATCTGGGTTTCGCCCTTGAAACCCAAACGCATATAGGTCTGATCGCCGTCTTTAGACGTGTCATCAGAGAAGTAGTGCAAACCATCTACTTTTCCGTACAGATCTAATTTATTGCCATCCTTATTATAAATCTCTGCTGCATGCGCAGCGCCAGCCATTAACAGAGCCGGAATCATCAGGGCCAGTACTTTTCTTTGCATTATGGTATTCCTTTGCGGTTGTTTTTATTTAATTACCTGTTGAACTTTCCTTTGCGGAGAGTTGTCACATGCTAAATCACTCCGCTGAAAGAGTAATAAATTATAATTGTTACGAAGTGAGTAAAATCTAAAGGGAATTCTTCTGCGGTAATGTTAATTTGTTTGATGAATGTTTTAGTGAAAAACATAATAAATTAAAATTATTAATCATGCAGTAAATCAGGTAATGTCTGCCCCGTTATATGCCTTTAAGATTATTATCCATAATTCCCATGAATATCATTTATTCATTTAACGTGATGCTCAGGGATTATTTGGTCTGGCCCGGTGTGAATACACCGGGCTTTTTTTATGGCATAAAAATGCCCGGACAAGCCGGGCATGGGGATTATTCGCTGGTGGATTTTTCCGCTTTCCCGGCCATTTGCGCCAGGAAGTCGTACCGTTTTTGCAGATCGGCGGCGGCATCTTTCCACAACTGCTCAGCCACCTCTGGTTGTTGCGCATTGAGGCGACGGAAGCGTTGCTCCTGCAGCAGTGTCTCAGCCAGGGCATCTGACGGAGGGCGTGAATCGAGCGCCAGCGGCAGCTTGCCTTCCTCTGCCCGGCGAGGATCAAAGCGGTACAGCGGCCAGAAGCCCGTGGCGGTCAACTGACGCATCTGGTCGTGGCTGAGCGCCAGATCGTAACCATGCTCTTCGCAAGGGCTGTAGGCGATGATAAGCGATGGGCCCGGATACGCTTCCGCCTCCTGAATCGCTTTCACCGTCTGGTTAAGCTGCGCGCCGAGTGAGATTTGCGCAACGTACACGTGGCCATACATCATCATGCTGACGCCGAGATCTTTACGCGCCTTGCGTTTCCCGTGTTCGCCAAATTTTGTTACCGCTCCTAACGGCGTGGCTTTTGATGCTTGTCCGCCGGTATTGGAATAACACTGGGTATCCAGCACCAGGATGTTCACGTTCTCGGTCAGGCTCAACACATGATCCAGCCCGCCAAAGCCAATGTCATACGCCCAGCCATCGCCGCCAATCAGCCAGATCGATTTTTCAACCAGGGCGTCAGCGTCGGTCACCAGTTGTTCTGCGCCGTCAACGCCCTGAAGGGCATTACGAAGCGCCGTAACCTGTTCGCGACGAACCTCAGGGGTGGCTTCAGCGTGCAGCGCAGCGTGCAGGTCGGCAGGGATGTTATCGGCAAACTGATCCAGCAGGCGCATCACGCGTGCGCGGTGCTGATCCACCGTTAAGCGGAAGCCAAGACCAAATTCGGCGTTATCCTCAAACAGCGAATTCGCCCATGCCGGGCCGCGACCGTTGGCGTCGGTGGTGTATGGGGTGGACGGCAGGTTACCGCCATAAATAGACGAACAGCCGGTCGCGTTGGCGATCAGCATCCGGTCACCGTACAGCTGCGTCAGCAGTTTGATGTACGGTGTTTCCCCGCAGCCGGAGCAGGCGCCAGAGTATTCGAACAGCGGCGTGATCAACTGTGAGGTACGGATATCAATACGCTCCAGCTTGCTCCGATCGATTTCCGGCAGGTTCAGGAAGAAGTCATAATTCACTTTCTCTTCTTCCACGTGTTCCAGCCGCGACATCATATTGATGGCTTTGATTTCCGGGTTCTGTCGGTCTTTGGCCGGGCAGACCTCAACGCAGAGGTTACAGCCGGTGCAATCTTCTGGTGCAACCTGCAGAACGTATTTCTGTCCGCGCATATCGCGGGATTTCACATCCAGCGAATGCAGGCTGGATGGGGCCGATTCCATCGCGTCCGGAGAAACGACTTTGGCCCGGATGGCAGAGTGCGGGCACGCTGCCACACAGTGATTGCACTGGGTACACAGCTCTTCCTTCCAGATTGGGATCTCTTCGGCGATGTTGCGTTTTTCCCAGCGGGTGGTGCCCATCGGCCAGGTGCCATCCGGCGGCAGGGCGGAGACGGGAAGGGCATCGCCCAGCCCCGCCAGCATGGCCGCCGTTACGGTTTTAACAAAATCTGGAGCCGCATCAGAAACCACCGGAGGACGGTTCGGGCTGCTGGCATTCACCGGCTGGAGCGGTACTTCAGACAGCGACTCGCGCGCCAGCGCCAGGGCTTGCCAGTTGCGTTCAACCAATTCCTGGCCTTTACTGCTGTAACTTTTGGCGATCGCGCCCTGCAGTTCCATTAAGGCGCTGTCGCCCGGCAGAATGTTTGTCAGGTGGAAGAACGCCATCTGCATGACGGTGTTGATGCGCGCGGCAAGACCACATTCGCGGGCGATCTTCGCCGCGTTAATGACAAAAAGCCGCGCTTTTTTCTGATTAAGCACCGCCTGCACTTCCTGCGGCAGGCGCGCCCAGACTTCATCCGCACTGTACGGTGTGTTGAGCAGGAAAATACCGCCAGGTTTGAGACGTTCGGCCATCTGGTATTTATCGATAAACTGCAGCTGGTGACAGCCGACAAAATCAGCCTGCGAAATGAGATACGCGGAGCGGATAGGGTGTTCGCTGACGCGCAGATGGGACACGGTCAGCCCGCCGGCTTTCTTGGAGTCGTAGACGAAATAACCCTGTGCATACCACGGTGTGGAATTACCGATGATCTTGATGTTGTTCTTGGTTGCCGAAACGCTGCCGTCGCTGCCCAGACCGTAGAACAGTGCCTCAAGTTTCGCGCCGGAGGGCAGGGTGTTTTCCGGCAAGGCCAGTGAGAGATGAGTGACATCGTCATAAATACCGACCGTAAAGCGAGGCTTCGGCTTCGTTTCACTCAGCTCATTAAACACCGCCAGCACGCAATCCGGACCGAACTCTTTGGACGACAAACCATAACGCCCGCCAATGACACGCGGCAGCGTTTCGCGCTCGCCGTTACTGAAGGCTTCCGCCAGTGCGGTCATGACGTCCAGATACAGCGGTTCTGCGTGTGCGCCAGGCTCTTTGGTACGATCGAGCACGGCCACGCTTCGTGCGCTCTCCGGCAGCGCAGAGAGCAGATGTTTCGCTGAGAACGGGCGGAAGAGGCGAACTTTCAACACCCCAACTTTCTCGCCGCGCGTCAGCAGTTCATCCACGACTTCTTCACAGGTGCCAATGGCTGAACCCATCAGCACAATCACGCGTTCCGCCTGTGGATGGCCATAATATTCAAACGGTTTATATTCCCGTCCGGTGGCGGCAGCGAAATCGTTCATCGCCTGTTCCACATGGTTGTACACCGCGTTGTACCACGGGTTCGTCGCCTCGCGGGACTGGAAGTAAGTATCCGGGTTGGCCGATGTCCCGCGGATCACCGGATGTTCCGGGTTGAGTGCGCGGGCGCGATGGGCATAAATGTCCGCCTGCGGCAGAAGCGAGAGAAGGGTGTCGTCTGCCAGCGGCACGATTTTGTTGATTTCGTGGGAGGTGCGGAAACCATCAAAGAAGTGAATAAACGGCACGCGGCTTTTCAGCGTTGCGATATGGGAAATTAACGCGAAATCCTGGGCCTCCTGGACGCTGCTGGCGCACAGCATGGCGCAGCCGGTCTGACGCACGGCCATCACGTCGGAGTGATCGCCAAAAATGGAGAGCGCGTGGGTAGCAACGGTTCGTGCCGCGACGTGCAGGACAAACGGGGTAAGTTGACCGGCCAGTTTGTACAGCGTCGGGATCATCAGCAGCAATCCCTGCGAGGAGGTGAACGATGTGGAGAGCGCCCCCGTCTGCAGCGCACCATGCACCGCGGCAATCGCACCCGCTTCGGACTGCATTTCGACGACTCTCGGGACATCGCCCCAGACATTTTTTAACCCGTTTCCTGCCCAGGCATCTGCCTGTTCAGCCATTGTAGAGCTTGGCGTAATCGGGTAGATGGCGATAACTTCGCTGGTGCGAAACGCGACTGACGCGACTGCACCATTACCGTCAATAGTTTGCATAGGACGACACCCTTACATTGCGCAAAAAAAGAGGGGTCCGTAAACCTGGTCAGACCCTGAATATTATTCCCTTATTTTAGCAAAGGCCGGATTTTGCGATTTTCGCATTTGTGTCCTCGGTATTCTCACCATCAATGAGTAGATCAAACTTTTGGCGAAAAACCCTTCTAAATCTTAAATAATTCAGTTCCAGTATTCATAAGTCGCTGTCATGGCTGCTTTATGTTTGTACTCAAAAGCCTTGCCTTTGTCGTTATCTGGTGAGGAGATAGTGATGTCGATATCCGCCTGGATACATTCCCCGTTAGTGTCCCATTCCTTACAGGTATTCACCGTTTTTTCGATAGTGTAATAGGTCTCGGTGTTCGTCCAGGTCAGCTGGCGACCTGCATCATCGTAAACATACTCATCCACGACGTTAGGTGTGTACCTTTTTGTCAGGCGATGATGCGTGTCGTACTCGTACTCCGTGCGGTAATTCTCAATCGCCAGGTTACTTTTGTTTTCTGAACGGGTAAGAGCCCCTGTTGTATTGAGGGTATACAGAATGGTGCCCATGCTGGTTCGATCTTTCTCCCCCGGCGTTGTGGCAGTAATGATGCCGCGGTTAACTGCTTTACTGATAATCCCTTTTTTGTTTAGCAAATACATACCTTCAACATTATGACGGAATAACAGTGTCGATTTTTGGTTGCGCTTGTCCGTTCCGATGCCTTTGCCATCGACAAGGATGCGCCAGCCGTAATCCGCTTTACTGAGTTTTATCGCACTGGTAATCACAAGAACAGATTGAGGATAGGTTGCTGTTTTTACCTCCAGCATACTGCCGCCAAGAAGTTCGCCACAGCGGTTGTAACTCGCATTTATTGTTGTACGGATGTAACCGTCCGGACTCTCAATCCTGGTCTCAATCGTTTTAGGTATTGCTCCATTAATTTGCTGTTGCAGTAGGATGAAATTATTGGTTTTATTTTTGTTTACGCTTTCGGGTGAGCACTGCTCAGCCCGGGCATGAAAAGAACACAGCGCGAGCACGGCTACGCAAAACGACTTATTGTAAATCGGCATTGATTATTATCCTTATGAACCAGCCTGTTAACGCAATCCCAAAGAGTAAGGCAGTAATATACTGCCAACAGCTTCAGGTTCAACAATATCCAAAAAAATTGCGAGAAATTGTTTCAGCAGCGCATAAATACGCACTTTCGCTCTCGACGGCACGGGATGTGATGCCTATTATGCATAGGTTTCGCATTATTCATGGGAGAGAGAGCATGCGTTCAGCGTTTTGGGTAGGGTGTGCCGCGTTATTGCTGTCGGCCTGTAGTAACGAACCTGTTCAGCAGGCCACGGCGGCACACGTAACGCCGGGAATGAAAGCCGCGATGTCCAGTTCTGGACAAGCTAACTGCGCGATGATTGGTGGCTCACTGTCGGTTGCCCGCCAGCTCGATGGCTCTGCGATCGGGATGTGCGCCTTGCCAAACGGCAAACGCTGCAGTGAACAGTCGTTTGCCGTTGGATCCTGCGGTAGCTACTGATTATTCAGCGCGTTTAAACATCAGCGTTTTGTCGGCTGTCGCCAGCGTTAACTGGTCTTCAGTCAGGTCGACCTGCGCCCCTTTGCGCAGCATGTCGCCGATGGCCTGATCCAGCTCGTTCAATTGTGGTTCGGTACAGAGTTTGCGCGTCATGGCCAGCCCTTTAACCTTAAGTTCCCCTTCGGACAATTTTCCCTGTCCGTTGAAGCGGTTACACATCACGCCGGAAATGCTGATGTTATTAACCAGGCTGATATCGGGCAACGCGCTAAAACTGATCTCAGGTTGCGTTGTCGTGGCCTTCACGGCTTTCCCGTCCACATTTTCCAGCACAAAGCGGTGGTTCTTAAGCTGTTCCGGCTGAACAGACGCTTTACCCGGATTAACGCAGCCGGAGAGGACAAGACTGATAACACTTAACGCAATGAGTTTTTTCATTTTTCTTCTCGAACTATAAATACTGTGAATCATTTACCAGTGTAACGATACGCTGGCGTGCGTTAATGGGGTTTATCTGAAAGTGCGGGAAGAAGACCGGGCAACGCAGCGGTTGCCCGGGACAAGATCAGTGAGATTTAAACCCGGCGGCCGTCATCAGCATGCGGAAGAACATACTGACAGCCGCCAGCGCCAGTACGCTGCCGCCCCAGATAATGGCCAGCCACAGCAATCGTTTCCAGACAGGCTGTTGCATCAGTGATAACCCTCCCCATGCTGTACTTTTCCGCGAAATACGTAGTAACTCCAGAAGGTGTAGACCAGAATCACGGGAATGATCAACAACGCACCTACCAGCATAAAGCCCTGACTTTGTGTCGGCGCGGCCGCCTGCCACAGGGTGATCGACGGTGGAATAATATGCGGCCAGATGCTGATCCCAAGCCCGCTAAAGCCGAGAAAAATAAGCCCCAGCGTCAGGATAAACGGCCGATTATGGCTTTGCCGATTATTCAGGCAGCGCCACAGATACAGACTCAGCAGGACGACCAGAGCCGGAACCGGCAACAGATAAAACAGGTTCGGCAGCGTAAACCAGCGCGCGGCGATGGCCGGGTGCGCCAGCGGGGTCTAGAGACTGATCGCCGCGATAACGGCCAGCAGCACAATTAAGAGCGTTTTAGAAACTTCGCGCATCCGCTGTTGCAGGGCATTTTCACTTTTCATCACCAGCCAGGTGGCGCCCAGCAGCGCATAGGCCACCACCAGACCCGCGCCACAGAACAGGTTAAACGCGGTAAACCAGTCAAAGGGACCGCCGGTATAGGCACGCCCGGTGACGGCAAACCCGTTTATGACGGCACCCACCGTCACGCCCTGGGTAAACGTCGCCAGAAGTGAACCGCCAATAAAGGCTTTATCCCAGAACGGACGGTGCGCTGGCGTTGCTTTAAAACGAAACTCAAACGCCACGCCACGAAAAATAAGACCGATCAGCATTAATGTCAGCGGAATGGTGAGGGCATCGATAATCACCGCGTAGGCCAGCGGAAAGGCACCGAAGAGGGCAGCGCCACCCAGCACCAGCCAGGTTTCATTCCCGTCCCAGACCGGGGCGACGCTGTTGACCATCACATCGCGATCGTCCGGGTTTTGCGTTATCGGGAACAGAATGCCGATCCCCAGATCAAAACCGTCCATCACGATATACATCAGCGTCGCGAAGACGATGATGACAAACCAGATAATGGAAAGATCGATACCCATTATGGCTGCTCCTTATTGCCAGTGGTAACTGCGGAAAGCGGGCGTGCCGGACGTCCATCGGCCTCGGTGGCGAACGATTCGTGAGGCTGAGGCCCTTTTTTAATCAGGCGCACCATATAGCTGTAACCGACGCCGAAGACCGAGGTGTAAACGACGAAGAAAGCCAGCAAACTGACGCTCATATGCAGATCGCCATGAGCGGACACCGCATCCCGGGTACGTTGAAGCCCATAGACGACCCAAGGCTGGCGTCCAACTTCGGTGGTCACCCATCCGGCCAGTATGGCGATCAACCCTGAAGGCCCCATCAGCAGGGCAAACCACAGGAAGGGGCGCGAGGTGTAAACGCGCTTTTTATAGCGCAACCAGAGCGCCACCACGCCGAGCAGCAGCATCAGCATGCCTAAGCCCGCCATAATGCGGAACGACCAGAAGACAATGGTGGAATTTGGCCGATCTTCCTTCGGGAACTCCTTGAGCGCCGGAACCTGTTTATCCAGACTGTGCGTCAGGATAAGGCTGCCAAGAGCGGGGATCTCAAGGCCAAAGCGGGTGCGCTCCAGTTCCATATCTGGCCAGCCAAACAGCAGTAGCGGGGTAGGTTCCCCCGGTGGGTTTTCCCAGTGCCCCTCAATGGCGGCGATTTTGGCAGGCTGATGCTTTAAGGTATTCAGCCCATGCATATCACCGACCATTGCCTGGATGGGGGCCACAATCAGGGTCATCCACAGCGCCATAGAAAACATAGCGCGGATGGCAGGCGTATTGTTTCCGCGCAGCAGATGCCATGCCGCCGATGCGCCAACAAACAGGGCGCTACTGAGGAAGGCGGCTATCGACATATGCAGCAGACGATAAGGGAAGGAGGGGTTAAAGACCACGGCAAACCAGTCTACCGGGACGACCTGCCCGTTGACGATCTCATAGCCCTGTGGGGTCTGCATCCAGCTATTGGAGGAGAGGATCCAGAAGGTGGAGATAATTGTCCCCAGCGCCACCATACAGGTGGCGAAGAAGTGCAGCCCAGGCCCGACTTTATTCCAGCCGAACAGCATCACGCCGAGGAATCCGGCCTCAAGGAAAAAGGCGGTTAGCACTTCATAGGTCAGAAGCGGGCCGGTAATGCTGCCCGCAAACTGCGAAAATCCACTCCAGTTAGTGCCAAACTGATACGCCATCACCAGCCCGGAGACCACGCCCATGCCAAAGTTAACGGCAAAAATCCTGGACCAGAAGTGGTACAGCGAGCGCCAGATCGGATTTTTTGTTTTCAGCCACAGCCCTTCAAGCACAGCAAGATAGCTTGCCAGGCCGATAGTGATTGCCGGGAAAATAATGTGGAAGGATACGGTAAAGGCAAACTGTATCCGTGCAAGGTGAAAAGCATCTAAACCAAACATGCACAGCCTCAATGTCAAACGGTGTGCTGTTATGGTACAGAGGCGCAGATCAGACTATCAGACGCAGAAACGCGAAATTTAACCATAACAGTTGGAAAAAAGCTCCCGCTTTTGCCATCTGATATACTTACTTATAGGGCATAAAAATATTTTTTTAATGAATTTTATGCATTAAACCGCTTGCTTTGTCGTCGGCACCGTGCGTTAATGGTCTTCTGGTTTTGAGTCCAAATAAATATCTGACGTAGTTTTATAAAGCAGTTCTCATCACGTTGTGCCTCTCCGCAGCCTCTCTTGGGTCTTTATCTACATTCCGATTAGTTTTGTTTCAAACCATTATCGCCTGATCGGCTCATGAGTAATTTACGTTTTTACGTTTACAGGAGAATCCTATGACTTCTTATATCCATTTTCGCTGCCCATGCTGTCATGGCTCGCAGTACCGTACTTCAGCCTTTGATGTGTCTGAGAAAAATCCCTTCGGCGCAAAATGCATCTTTTGCAAATCGCCAATGATTACGCTCGACCATCTGGCCGCGGCGCGTCTCGCACACAATCATGTGACCGAGTACCGTAAGTAATTCATTTCATAAACCATAACAGTTAGCAAAATCTTCTCTTTTTCTCCTGCTGATATACACTGTCGGCATTAAGGAGAATCTGATGAAAAAATACCAGCGTCTGGCGCAACAAATTATCTCGCAGATTGAGCTTGGCGTATGGTTGCCGGGCGATAAGCTGCCTTCTCTGCGAGAGCAGGTGGCGAGCAGCGGCATGAGTTTTATGACCGTGGGCCACGCGTATCAGATGCTGGAAAGTCAGGGGCGCATTGTCGCCAGACCGCAGTCGGGCTATTACGTTGCCTCGCGCCCGACCGCACAACAGCCAGCGCCACCTGCACAGGTCATGCGCGACGAAGCGGTGGACATCAACACCTATATCTTCGACGTTCTGCAGGCCAGCCGCGACCCGTCGGTTGTTCCTTTCGCTTCCGCTTTTCCCGACCCGCGTCTTTTCCCGCTTCAGCAACTCAACCGCTCGCTGGCGAACGTCAGCAAAACCGCGACGGCGATGAGCGTGATTGAAAACCTGCCGCCGGGTAATGTCGATTTGCGCCACGCCATTGCCCGCCGCTATGCACAGCAGGGGATGAACATCTCACCGGAGGAGATCGTGATCACCGCAGGCGCGCTCGAAGCGCTGAACTTGAGTCTCCAGGCGGTGACCGAGCCGGGGGATTGGGTGATTGTCGAAAACCCCTGTTTCTACGGCGCGCTGCAGGCGCTGGAACGTCTGAAGTTGAAGGCCCTGTCGATTGCGACGGACGTGCGCGAGGGAATCGATCTCAATGCGCTTGAACAGGCGCTGAATGACTACCCGGTCAAGGCCTGCTGGATAATGACCAACAGTCAAAATCCGCTTGGCTTTACGCTCAGCCTGGAGAAAAAAGCGCAGCTTGTGGCGTTGCTGACGAGGCACAACGTCACGCTGATTGAAGATGATGTCTACAGCGAGCTCTATTTTGGCCGTGAAAAGCCGCTCCCGGCGAAAGCTTGGGATCGTCAGGACATGACGCTGCACTGCTCCTCGTTTTCGAAATGTCTGGTGGCCGGTTTTCGTATCGGCTGGGTAGCGGCGGGTAAACATGCGCGGCGCATTCAGCAGCTTCAGCTGATGAGCACGCTCTCTACCAGCTCCCCGATGCAGCTGGCGCTGGTGGATTACCTCGCGACCAAACGCTACGACGCCCATCTTCGCCGCCTGCGACGCACGCTGGCCGAGCGTAAACAGCAGGCGTGGCAGTCACTTTTGCGCCATATGCCGCAGGGCGTCAAAATCCATCATAACGATAGCGGCTACTTTTTGTGGCTGGAGCTTCCGGCACAGCTGGATGCAGGGCTGTTAAGCGAACAGGCTTTACGCCATCACATCAGTATTGCCCCAGGCAAGATGTTTTCTACCTCAGATGTCTGGACACCTTTTTTCCGTTTTAATACCTCCTGGGCATGGGGGGAGCGGGAAGAGCAAGCCGTTATTCAGTTAGGGAAATTAATCAGCAGCATGTTGAAATAACGATTCCGGTCTCTCGCTAAATAATCATTGCTTATCTTTTTGCCGCCGCGGCGACCATTTTGCCGCGTCGCATCATACGAAATCTGCATACCACCTCTCACGCCTAACCCCTTGTCTATAATCCAGTTAACGGGGAATGCGCCCTCGGTCACACCTTGATGAAATTTCCTTAAGCCGCACGGTACGGGGCATTTGCGCGGTCTACGTTTAATGAGGGAGATATTTTTACGGCACGGCTGCCGCTAAATTTTCATTGCGACTGGAGTAATGTTTATGAGCAAAAAATTTGCCCGCAGCAGCCTGTGTGCGCTTGGTATGGCCATAATGACCGCGCAAGCCGCCGAGCCACCGAAAGCGATTGGCGACGGAGAGGGTCGGCTGGATATTATTGCCTGGCCGGGTTACATCGAGCGGGGACAAACGGATAAAAATTATGACTGGGTAACCCAGTTTGAAAAAGAGACCGGCTGTGCGGTAAACGTCAAAACCGCCGCCACGTCGGACGAGATGGTGAGCCTGATGGCGAAAGGCGGGTATGACCTGGTCACCGCGTCCGGAGATGCGTCGCTCCGTCTGATTATGGGCAAACGCGTTCAGCCGATTAACCCGGAACTCATCCCCAACTGGAAAACCCTCGACCCGCGCCTCGTTAAAGGTGAATGGTTTAACGTGGGCGGCAACGTCTACGGCACGCCGTATCAGTGGGGGCCAAACCTGCTGATGTACAACACCAAAACCTTCCCGACACCGCCGGACAGCTGGAGCGTGGTGTTTGTAAAACAGGACTTACCGGACGGTAAAACCAACCAGGGCCGCGTGCAGGCCTATGACGGGCCGATTTACATTGCCGATGCGGCACTGTTTGTGAAGGCCACTCAACCCCAGTTGGGTATTAACGACCCCTACCAGCTGACGGAAGAACAGTACGCAGCGGTTCTGAAAGTGCTACGCGATCAGCACGCCCTGATCCACCGCTACTGGCATGACACCACCGTACAGATGAGTGACTTTAAGAATGAAGGCGTGGTGGCGTCCAGCGCCTGGCCATACCAGGCGAATGCCCTGAAAGCCGAAAACCAGCCGATCGCGACCGTCTTCCCGAAAGAGGGCGTCACGGGCTGGGCAGACACCACTATGCTTCACGCGCAGGCAAAACACCCGATGTGTGCTTACAAATGGATGAACTGGTCGCTGACGCCAAAAGTGCAGGGCGATCTGGCGGCGTGGTTTGGCTCTCTGCCGGTGGTGGCGCAAGGGTGTAAGGCCAGTACGCTGCTGGGTGAGAAAGGCTGTGAAACCAACGGTTACGACGCCTTTGACAAAATCAAGTTCTGGAAAACCCCGATCGCCGAAGGCGGCAAATATGTGCCTTACAGCCGCTGGACGCAGGATTACATCGCCATCATGGGTGGCCGTTAATCATCCGGGAGCAGAACATGACGTACGCGGTAGAGTTTAATGACGTTTCCCGTCTGTACGGCGACGTACGTGCGGTGGATGGGGTGAGCATTGCCATTCGTGACGGGGAGTTTTTCTCCATGCTGGGGCCGTCGGGTTCCGGCAAAACCACCTGCCTTCGGCTGATCGCCGGTTTTGAACAACTCTCCGGCGGGACAATCACAATCTTCGGTAAAGAAGCGAGTGAGCTTCCTCCGTGGGAGCGAGACGTCAATACGGTGTTCCAGGACTACGCGCTGTTTCCGCATATGTCGATTCTCGATAACGTCGCTTACGGGCTGATGGTCAAAGGCATCGACAAGAAAAAACGCCATGCACTGGCGCAGGAGGCGCTGGAAAAGGTCGGGCTGAGCTTTGCCATTGCACGCAAGCCGTCGCAGCTTTCCGGCGGCCAGCGTCAGCGCGTTGCCATTGCGCGTGCGCTGGTCAATGAACCCCGCGTGCTGTTGCTGGATGAACCGCTGGGCGCGCTCGATCTGAAACTGCGTGAACAGATGCAGGTCGAGCTGAAAAAACTTCAACAGGCACTCGGGATCACCTTTATTTTTGTGACTCACGATCAGGGGGAAGCCCTGTCAATGTCCGACCGGGTCGCCGTTTTCAACAACGGACGCATTGAGCAGGTGGATACCCCGCGTGAGCTATACATGCGGCCGCGTACGCCGTTCGTGGCCAGTTTTGTCGGCACCTCGAACGTTTTCGATGCGGCACTGGCGCAGAAAGTGTGCGGCATGGAGGGCGCTTATTCGCTTCGACCGGAACATATCCGACTCAATGAGAGCGGTGAGGTTCAGGTTGAAGGCGTGGTTCAGGCTGTCCAGTATCAGGGTGCGGCAACGCGCCTGGAGCTGAAACTTGCCGGGGGGGCAAAACTGCTGGTGAGCCAGGCCAATCTCAGCGCGGCCACACTGCACACCGGCGTTGAGCCGGGGCAGGCGGTGCTGGCGTCATGGTCGCGCGACGCCATGATCCGCCTGCATGAGGAAGGGTGAAATGGCGATGAGCGTCTTACATCCTCCCGCACCGCGCGGTACCCTAAGCCGCATGACCGCGCACTTCTGGCGCAAACCGTCGCTGGGGATATTCCTGCTGCTGCTGGCACCGCTGATGTGGTTTGGCATCGTCTATCTGGGATCGCTCCTCACGCTGTTGTGGCAGGGCTTTTATACCTTTGATGACTTCACCATGTCGGTTACGCCGGACCTGACGCTGGCGAACATTCAGGCACTTTTTAACCCGGCAAACTACGACATTATTATCCGTACGCTGGTGATGGCGATTGCGGTCACCCTCGCCAGCGCCATTCTGGCCTTCCCGATGGCCTGGTATATGGCGCGTTACACCAGCGGCAAATGGAAAGCGTTCTTCTATATTGCCGTTATGCTACCGATGTGGGCGAGCTATATCGTCAAAGCGTACGCGTGGACGCTACTGCTGGCGAAAGATGGCGTAGCGCAGTGGTTTCTCAGCCATCTGGGGCTGGAGCCGATCCTGGTCTCTGTTCTGACGCTCCCGGCGATTGGCGGGAACACGTTATCGACCTCCGGGCTGGGGCGGTTTATGGTCTTTGTCTACATCTGGCTGCCGTTTATGATCCTGCCCGTGCAGGCGGCGCTGGAACGGCTGCCTGCCTCGTTGTTGCAGGCCTCTGCCGATCTCGGCGCGCGTCCGCGTCAGACCTTTCGTTATGTTGTTCTACCGCTGGCGATCCCGGGTATTGCGGCGGGCTCGATATTTACCTTCTCTCTGACGCTGGGGGATTTTATCGTGCCACAGCTGGTAGGGCCGCCTGGCTATTTCATTGGCAATATGGTCTATGCCCAGCAGGGGGCCATCGGCAATATGCCCATGGCTGCTGCCTTCACCCTGGTGCCGATTGTGCTTATCTCGCTTTATCTGGCGTTCGTGAAACGTCTGGGGGCATTCGATGCACTCTGAACGCGCACCGTTGTTCCTGAAAGTGGCCGCCTGGGGCGGGGTGATCTTCCTCCACTTCCCCCTGCTGATTATTGCCATCTACGCTTTTAATACTGAGGACGCGGCCTTCAGCTTCCCGCCGCAGGGGCTGACGTTGAAGTGGTTTAGCGTGGCGGCGGGGCGTGGCGACATCATCGATTCCGTGACGTTGTCACTTAAAATTGCGACGTTAGCGACGGCTATTGCCCTGGTACTTGGCACGCTTGCTGCAGCGGCGCTGTGGCGTAGCGCGTTTTTTGGCAAAAACGCCATTTCGCTGTTGCTGCTGTTACCGATAGCGCTGCCGGGCATCATCACCGGTCTGGCGCTGCTGACCGCTTTCAAAACCATCAATCTGGAGCCTGGTTTTTTTACCATCGTTGTCGGGCACGCCACGTTCTGCGTGGTGGTGGTGTTTAACAATGTGATTGCCCGGTTCCGACGCACCTCCTGGAGCCTGGTTGAAGCGTCGATGGATTTAGGGGCCGATGGCTGGCAAACCTTCCGTTACGTGGTCCTGCCCAATCTTGGGTCGGCGCTGCTGGCCGGGGGCATGCTGGCGTTTGCTCTGTCGTTTGACGAAATTATCGTCACAACATTTACCGCTGGACACGAGCGCACATTACCGCTGTGGTTGCTTAACCAGCTCGGACGTCCGCGTGACGTGCCGGTCACCAACGTGGTCGCACTGCTGGTGATGCTGGTGACAACCTTCCCCATTCTGGGAGCCTGGTGGCTAACCCGCGACGGCGAGAACAGCGCCGGGAGCGGGAAATAACATTGATTTCAACGGGACAATGCTATGCAAAAACGACTGCTGATTAATGGTGAACTGGTGAGCGGCGAGGGGGAAAAACAGCCGGTCTATAACCCTGCCACCGGAGAGGTTCTGCTGGAGATTGCTGAAGCATCAGCCGCGCAGGTCGACGCGGCCGTGCAGGCAGCCGATCGGGCATTCGCACAGTGGGGGCAAACCACGCCCAAAACGCGTGCCGAATGCCTGCTGAAACTGGCTGACGTTATTGAAGCGCATGCCGACGAGTTTGCCAGACTCGAATCCCTGAACTGCGGTAAGCCGCTGCACTGCGCGCTGGGCGATGAGATCCCCGCGGTGGTCGATGTGTTTCGGTTCTTTGCTGGCGCGGCCCGCTGCCTGAACGGACTGGCGGCGGGTGAGTATCTGGACGGCCATACCTCGATGATCCGCCGCGATCCGGTCGGGGTTGTCGCCTCCATCGCCCCCTGGAACTACCCGCTAATGATGGCGGCGTGGAAGCTGGCACCGGCGCTGGCCGCCGGGAACTGCGTGGTCATCAAGCCTTCTGAGATTACGCCGCTGACCGCCTTAAAACTGGCCGAACTAGCGAAGGATATTTTCCCTGCAGGCGTGCTGAACGTGCTGTTCGGGCGCGGAAAAACGGTAGGCGATCCGCTGACCGGGCATGAGAAAGTGCGCATGGTGTCACTCACCGGCTCAATTGCAACCGGGGAGCACATCATTGGCCATACCGCCTCATCCATAAAACGTACCCACATGGAGCTGGGCGGCAAGGCACCGGTTATCGTTTTTGATGACGCCGATCTGGATGCGGTCGTCGAGGGCGTGCGGACGTTTGGTTTCTACAATGCCGGGCAGGACTGTACTGCGGCCTGCCGGATTTATGCCCAAAAGGGCATTTATGCTGCGCTGGTGGAAAAACTGGGCGCAGCGGTGGCCAGCCTGAAGATGGGGGCGCCGGAAGAGGCCTCTACCGAGCTGGGGCCGCTGAGCTCGCAAGCGCATCTGTCGCGCGTCTGTCAGGCTGTGGAGGAGGCCAAAGCGCTCAGCCATATCCGCGTGGTGACGGGCGGCAGTAAAAAAGAGGGAGCGGGTTACTACTTCCAGCCAACCCTGCTGGCCGGGGCAAAACAGGAAGATGCCATTGTGCAACGTGAAGTCTTTGGCCCGGTGGTGAGCGTCACTGAATTTGACGACGAAGAACAGGTGCTGGCCTGGGCTAACGATTCACAATATGGCCTGGCCTCGTCCGTCTGGACCCGGGATGTGGGGCGAGCTCACCGGCTGAGTGCGCGTCTGCAATACGGCTGCACCTGGGTGAATACCCATTTTATGCTGGTAAGCGAAATGCCACACGGCGGCATGAAGTTATCCGGTTATGGGAAAGATATGTCGGTGTACGGGCTTGAGGATTATACCGTAGTCCGGCATGTGATGATAAAACACTAATATGCAGCTAAGTGGCTGTAATATATTGAAAATATATTGCAGTCGCTTGCTTGTGGACCATTGACGTTAAAATTAGTGCTCAGCAGAGCTGCCTGGTTGATGATTATGCCATCCTGACTGGAATTGGATAAACATGTGTAATAATGGCCCCAAACGGCAACTGGAATGACAGGTAATGGGATTTCAATATTGGTTCACGGTATGTGCAATTTTTCTGACCTGCCCCTTTATGCTTGTTCAGTCGATTATCTTTTTGCGACGAGGTGTCTACACTAAAACCTTCAAGGGAACGATGCGAAAGGAATATATCCACAAAGACACTAAACCTATTGAATACTGGTTTAACGTTATTGCTCAAATGATGATGAGTGCTGCAGTACTTGGTTTAGGTTTCTGGTTATTAGATGACCTACCTGCCTTTCATAGTTGGCACACTGAAATCCGCGCAATGCTTCCTTTTTAATTCACCATTGAAAAGATGCCAAACCTCGCTCAAGCGGGGTTTTTTGTTACCTGAAGATAACCACGGGGCATCGAAGCCAGAGGGATTAAAGAGTCAACTACAATCTTGATCTTGTCATGCATGGTTTTCGAAGACGGATCCTTGTCAGGGCATAGTTGTAACGCAATATACTCATTTGTTATTAGCCTTAATATTTAAGTGGTTATTGTGTAACGAAAAAACTTGATCTGTATCAACATATGACGCATATTGCGTGCGGTTATTTTTTCGGCTCTGGAATACAGAATGACGTTGTATCAAAAGATGTTGGTTTTTTACGCAATCATGGCTTCTATCTGCGCATTAATCACCTGGTTCCTGTCTAAAGATCGTAAACGCATCCGCCTGCTCAGCGCGTTTCTGGTAGGGTCGACGTGGCCGATGAGCTTCCCCGTTGCGCTGCTGGTCTCGCTTTTCTGAAGCACGCTTCCATTTTTAAACGATGAACATGGCATTCCCGCTACGATAACTGTATAAATAAACAGTGCATCGTAAAAGGAGTGCTTATGAACAGTTTTTACTCGCAACATGCGGGTTGCACCGTCCGCTGGCATGATTTGCCCGGCACCGGCGATCCCGTTGTCTTCATCCACGGATTGGGCTGCGCCTCGTCCTATGAATATCCCCGCGTCGTTCGAGACCCTCAGTTTGGCGGGTGCAGAACGATTCTCATCGATTTACCCGGCAGCGGTTACAGCGATAAGCCTGAGCACTACAGCTACAAAACTACCGATCAGGCCCGCGTTGTGGCTGAACTGATGGATCATCTCAAGCTCGATGCCTTCTGGCTGTACGGTCACAGCATGGGCGGTAGCATCGCCATTGAAGCGGCGGGGCTGCTGGCATCGCGTGTTAAAGGGCTGATGGTGTCGGAACCCAATTTTCATGCCGGGGGTGGGATGTTCAGCCGCTCGATTGCCGCACAAACGGAACAGCAGTTTCTGGAACAGGGATATCAGGCCATGCTCTGTGCAGAAAAAACGGCGTGGGCCGGGTGCCTCCAAAGTAATGCACCTTATGCTGTCTGGCGCGGCGCATCGAGCCTGGTGGCGGGCGTTGAGCCAGACTGGGAAACGCAATTTCTGTCGCTGCCTTGCCCGGTGACGTTGATTTTCGGCGAGCTCTCTTTGCCGGATGACGATGTGGAGCGCCTGAAGCAGAAGGGCGTTGAGGTCAAAATCATCCCTGCTGCGGGGCACTCCATGTCGTGGGAAAACCCGTCGGCACTGGCGCAGACGTTAGCGGAGTGTATGTCGGCGTGATTATCGTTGCGAAATGTTGGCCGGGTAAGCGCAGCACCACCCGGCAACAAAGACTGCTACATGATTAAAGCCTGTAATGCCCGACGTGCGTCAGGCTGAACATCATGCGGGTGCTGATAATCAATGTTCTCTATTGCCCGGCTATAGAGGGCAACCAGCCAGTCGTAAACGTACGCGGTGGCCGCATGGACAGGCTGTTCCTCCAGGCGCGTCAGGCGCGGCGCGGCGCTGCTAACCACGGGCGTAACAAAGATTGCCTGCCCCTTACGGATGCGGCTTGCCGGACGTTCAGCAACAGGCGTCTGGTCGTAACCCAGCCAGCCAACGAAATTGCCCATCACCGCATGCAGCTGTGCGGCACTGCTCTTGTCGGTTTCGACAATACGCTGAAGCTGCTGAGGCAGGTTAAGACGGTAGCTGGCGACCACCAGAACCTCGGCAATTTGCTGTAACACCGCAGGCTCAAGACCCAGGCGTGTGGCCGCTGCGTCATTGCGACTCCACTGGCGCAAATGGTTCATCCACACTTTATGCGCCAGGCGCGCTTTATCTTTTGTCTGGAACGTGCTGGCACTTTCCTGCGCATTATCGGCAAACAGATCGATGGTATCCGTAAACAGACCGTTGACCTGCTCCTCGCGCGGTTGCTGGACGGCCAGAAGCGTTTCGAAGGCTTTGAGCGGAGGCAGAAGCCCTTCGAGCAACTCACCGTGGCGGGCGGCGCTGCTTTGCAGGGTGCGAACCATGTTCTCGGCCTGAGTTCGTCTTGCTGCAGGCTCCTCAACCAGCGGTGCCAGATAACTGTGCATCAAAGCCGACAGCTCCTGGCGCAGCGCCGTTTTCAGCGTGTTAAGACGTTTCTGTCGCTGGGCAGGTAACGTGGCCTGTGACAGCCACTCGATGACGCGCTGCATGCTGTGGCTGTCCAGCGCCTGCAGCGTGCCCCAGCGCAGGCCCGGTTTACCCAGCAGATGCTGGACTGCTTCATCGAGATTCTGCCGGGTGGTAAAACGCGCGTCGTGAGGCGTAATCGCCCACACCAGACCCGGCAGGGCTGATTCCTCCGCAGGCTGCGTCTCTTTGACCCAGTTCATCAGTACCTTTGCTTTTTTTGCCGTCTGGTCGTGCTGCGCGGTCGCATTGCAGATCACAAGCACATCTGGCTGCAGCTGCTGGCGATAGTGTTCCAGCAGCCACTGACATTTGGCCTGGCTTAGCGGATCGGCGCTGTTGTCTGCAAAGACCGGGATATCAATAATATCGACGTTATCCAGCGCGCTGCTCTCGACAGGCAGTACCAGTTCACGCGTCAGGAATGCCAGTACATCGACGGGCAGGCTAATGGCATTAAGCATCTCGCCGTTGTTCAGGGGATGCAGCAGCGTCTCCTGAGCGTCCGGAAGGGTAAAGGTGCCATGGGTCAGGAAGCCTTCGCCAGGCAGACCAAAGTTATCCACCAGCAGGCTGAGCGGGGCGGCAAGTTCGCTGGCGTGGCTGGTCTGGTGCAGAACATGGGCGAGCTTTAACCACTGCTGGGTCAGTTCCTGTTGCTCACCCCATAAAAGCGACCAGACGCTGGCCCGGGTGGTGAGGTCAAGCGATGGCACCAGTTGCGCAAACTGATGCCACAGCACATCATCAATTTGCTGTCTGGCGGCAGGTACCGTGCTCTGCCAGAAGCGGGCAATCGCGCCCACTTCCTCCGCCGTTATGCCCGGTACCCCCTGCGGCTGACGCAGGCCGCGCCACTTCTCAAGGCGCGTCTCGATAACGGCCTTATCCACGGCGCGGATCTGCGGGTGTAAGGTGGTGCGGGCAATAAACAGCTGCACCAGCTCAGCCTCGGTGACCAGGCTCAGACGTAGCGGGAAAGCCTCATCGTCCACCGCTGTGCTTTCAGTGCTGAAGCGCAGTGCCATGTTGGTCAGGGCATGTCCCGGGTTGATATGTGAAAAGTAGTCGAACGTGCGTTGCCCGGGAATAACGTTCAGCCGTCCGTTACCGTTGCCGCACAGGGACAACAGCAGATGCGCTTTGGCGCTTTGGGAGTGGCCATACAGACCAATGCTGCTCCGCCGGGTCAGCGCCTGTTCAATGGCCTGCTCCCGCGCCTGCGCCGCATTGATACGTGCCAGCAGGGCGTCGGCATCGTTATCCAGCACCGGGGCGTGCAGGCGCGTCTCGTTAATCCACCCGATTAAGGCCTGCGTGGTGGTCATCGTTGCACTCATTTCAGGTATACACTCCCGCTGTCGATCCAGTAGTGGCTACCGCTATGACGGCGATCGGCCAGGGTATTCAGTTTGAAGGTTAAGGCGTCAGGTGGGACAGGGGTTCCATCCTGCAGCCAGGCGTCGCTTAGCTCGAAAGATTCCGGGCCTTCGTGCTTGCTGCCTCCGCAGAGCTTAAGCCGCACGTTCAGCACGCCGTCGCCAGCAATCGCTTTGGCCAGTTCCGCCGAGTTGATACTCAGGGTGTACAGCGGCGTCGCCGGCCAGCGTGCGTTCGCCAGCTGGCGGAAGCCAAGCGTGACGTTACCACGCAGCGGGAAATGCAGGCGGGCGTCGAGTTTTGCGCCAGGTTTATCCAGGTCGATATCCTGATACCAGACGTTCTCCTCACGCAGCGTGTTAACGGTGTTATCCAGCACGCCCAGATAGCGCACGGTGGAGTAGGCGCCAATATCGGCCGCCTTAAAGTTAAAGCGCGGCAGACGCAAATCGAGCGCCAGGCTGCAGAGCATGGCCCCCACGGCGGCGGTCGATTTCGGGTTACCGATGCGACCCTGCTGGCTGAACGGATACCACTCATGAACCTGGTATTTATCCAGCCATACGATGCGATTGACCGGCACGGGCTGGAGATGGCGGATCAGCGCCTGCACGCCCGGCAGGCACCCCGGACGACCAGTGATCAGCAAAATATCACAGCTGTAATGAGAGATCGCTTCGCACACCGCATGGAGCGGAGAGGCCAGCGTGAATTGACCTGCCAGCATCGCATCCTGCATTTCGCGGAAATTCACATGCAGCGGCACGGCAAACAGGTCGAAGGCTTCAGAGCCAGCAGGCAGAGCGTGGTCGACAGCCTGCTGCAGGTAGTTCATCACATTGCGGGTCGGCTTCTGCGGCAGCAGATCGCCAAAGGTGGCATGCAAACCGGCCAGCGGATCGTCAATGTCGCTGGATTCCCACGCGGCAAGGATCGCATGACCGATCGGCATAAAGAGCTGAAGTGCGGTCTGCTGGCGCAATACCGCCTGGGTATCAATACGCCCGGAGTCACCGAACAACGACGCCATCAGCAGAGACGCGTCCGCAATGCCGGACTTCTGCAACTGCGTTTGCAGGGCTGGCAACACATAGCGCTGGATAACGTCCAGCAGCGTGTCGTCGCCGGCCACTTTAAACCCTTCGCGGAAGAGAAGCTGTGGCGTGATTTTGACGTTATTCCCGGAGCCGTCATCCAGCTGATAGTGGGTGATCGCCATATCTGTGGTGCCGCCGCCAATATCGATAGAAGCAACGCGCAGCGCGCGACCCGGCTGGACACCAGGCTCAGGTTCACGATCCGGGCGGGCGAGGGAGGCGAAGAAGGCTTCCGTCTGACCACCAAAACGGGAGATCGCTTCGTTGTAAAGCCAGACCAGTTGCCCGCAGCTCGCTTCATCCCACTCCATCTGGATCTCAGGCACCGGCACCACGCTTTTATCCTGCTGCTTGCGGGTGGCAAAGTCTTCATCCTGCGGATGCCATCCCATCGCTTTCCAGACGATGGCAATCGCTTCAAACATGCGGCGACGGAAGATCTCGCGCTCCTGCTTCGGCATCGCCGAGGGCAGTGTGAGGATCAGCGTGCGCAGCTGGCGCGGAGACGCCGGGAAGCCCAGACGCAAGCGCGTGGCGACGCTGTTGATCTGGCCCAGCGCCTGTGCCAGCAGCTCGCACAGCATATGGGTCATCAGGGTGCTGCGGCTGTACTGCGGGGAGAAAACCGGCAGACGCTCGTCCTGGGGCAGCGTAAACAGCGGTTCGCCGTCATCATTCATCAGGTTCATCAGCGGGAACGCGGTCGCCAGCGGCTCGCGTTGGGTTTTGCTGTTCATCTGGCTGAAACGCCAGTCCTGCACCACCGGCGTCTCATCCCACAGGTAGCGACGCGGGCTGGAGATACCGCTGTTACCTTCAGTCCCCAGACGCTGCATGGCCAGCTTACGCGCCTCATCGCCAACCCGGACAATAGAAGGCCAGACGAAGGCATCCTCGCGACCGCTTTCAACCGAGAAGTGCTGTTTGCCAAAGCGTGCTTCCGAGAACTCCAGGCGGCTGGTAAACAGGGGCTCATTGAGGAACTGCGGCTCGCTTAAAGAGCGCACCTGCAACTCGGCCGTCTGGCGCAGACCGTCGTTGGCGTCGCCGTGATCTTCAATAATCACGCCGCAGGTATGGGTGTTGCCCACGTCGAGGATCAAATCGACCGGAATGGCAGGCGTGCTGAGCGTATGGGTGACAAATTTGACTTCCGGCACGGTGAGTTGTTCACCAAGCATGGTCAGCACATTCAGCCAGTGTGCCTGATACTCAAAGCTGCGCATGGCCTGCTGCAGATCGCGTTCTGAACGGTGTTCAACGTCCGAGGCGTACTGCGTGAACGCTTCGCGCAGCCAGCCATCTATCCACGTCTGGTCGAGGAAATTTTCTACTTCGGCATCGCGCCAGGCCAGCGCGAAGCGGGTCCCGTTAAGAATATCGTTTTCCACCGGCGACAGCGCGGAGGTGGCATGCTCCGCAATCTGGCTGTCGAGGGCGAGGGTGACGCGATGGGTGTTGCCTGCGGTGTCCGGCGTCTCCAGCTTGCGGACCTGAACGCGCGCCCAGTTGTCCGGGCCGTCAACAAAGGTTCGCGGCGGGTTGAAGCGCAGGAACGGAACGGGGAGCCAGACGCCATCCAGCACGGCCAGGGACTGATGCAGCGCGATGGTTGTCTCAGGCTTGACTACCTCAGGCTGGCCGCCGTCCGTGCCGGGCAGGGTGTAACGCCCGTTAACCAGGTCGAAATCAAGGCGCAAAAGCGGGCCGTTCGCGGTTTTACGCACGAAACGCCCGTTGCTGGCGGTGTCCTGCGGGGTCAGGCCGAAATCGAGGAACTGTACACCGCTGTTGGCAATAAGCGTAACGCTCTGTTTATAGTCGCAAAGATTTACCAGCATAGGATCAGGCACCTGCTTTCTTAAACGTCAGTGGAACGACGGTTTTTGCATCATAACGGGCATTGCATTCGGCGACATCGCTGGTGCCTGCTTTACAGGAGACTTCCGGCATCGGGTAGCGGGAACCGTCTGTGCAGCGTGCATTGCCGCGACTCTTAATCATCAGCTCGCCATTGCTGTGCAGGCCGGAGAAAACCTCTACGCGGCACACAACATTATCGCCATGCACAACACGGGCGAAGCCTTTGTTGTTCTGGATCTGATAGCGCAGTGACGGCGGTTTGCCGGTCACCGGATCTTTTACGTCAAGAATGGCGCGCCAGGTGCCGTTCAGGAAACGCGTCGAGCCCGCTTTGACCTGACCGGCCTCCATGACCATGGCATCTTTCGGGATCGCGGCAATCACCACCGGGGCAGACACCGGAGCGGGATCGGGTTCCTTCGCTTTACTCTCTACCACCTCAGCCTGATGCAGCGGCAGGTTCATCGCCAGTGGTTCAACCGCTTTAATCGGTTTTGGGGCAATCGCCACGGGTTGCGGTGCCGGGGCGGCGGCTGGCGCGGGCTCTGCCGAAGGGGCCTGTTTTGGCCACAGCAGCGGGGCGGCAATGGCGGCAACGATCACAGCGGCAACCGGCAGCGACCATAAGGGCACGCGACGCTTTTTCACGACGGGCGCAGCAGCAGGCTCTTCAACAGGCGGCGCAACGGCGGGCGCGGGCTCGGGCTCATACAGCGCTTCCGGCGTAATGCGCACAACCGTGGCCGGGGCGATCAAAGGTTCGTCAGCGTGTTCAAAGGTGACGGCCGGGGTCGGTTCTGGTTCCGGTTCAGGATCTTCAATCACCACCGGCGCGGGCTCAGGGATCAGCGATTCGCGCAGGCAGTCGAGTACGTCATCGCGTGCATTTTCGTTCAGGTTTACAAATCCCCAGAACGCAATGACCGGTTTACCGTCGACCAGATAAAGGAAATTTTCGCTCGGGAACTGGAAGGCTTTCGACAGCAAGGAGCCAAAAAGCTGTTGTGCGGTTTTAGGCGACTGGAGGCATTTCTTACTCAGCGATTCAACGCTGGCAAGGGTATTTTCCAGATAGCGTAGGGCGCGAAAACGGTCATCTTCATTGGCCGTTTTCCAGCTGGTGACGCTACCTTCCACCGGGGAGTACCAGTCCACGCGGTCACCGCCGTCGTTGACCTGCGGAATGGCCAGACAGTCGACAATGGCCTGCTGTTTGCGCAACCGGAGTGCTTCACGTATTTGCAACGCTGATTCAAAAACGGCTTGTCCGCCGCCGCCAACGGCCTGAAAATCATCCAGATTACCGCTGCGTAAAAGAGTTTTTGCCACGATTTGATCCCATATACTTCTTCACACCGTTACTTTAACGAAACCGGAAAGCAAACAAACGGAGGAAGAGACGCTAAAAGCGCCGATTTCTTGCGGCATAGATCGTGACGGTTGTGCTTGACGGATAATGGAACTTAAGACAAATCACCTTTTTCGGCACTGGCTGTAAAACCAGCGAAAAACGCGGCTTTAGAATAACCTGATAGTGTTTCGTTATTTGCCAGGTTATAGCGGCTGTGCTGTTATTACTGTCCTATATAATAAAACTGTCAGGGTTATAACCATGTCTACAGGGAAAACACTACTCGCCCTTGCGCTGAGCGCTATTTTACCAGCCGGTGCCGCATGGGCGGCAAACAACGACACCCTTATTTACTGTTCTGAAGCGTCCCCCGAGTCGTTCAACCCGCAAATTGCCAGCTCAGGCCCGTCATTCGTCGCCAGCTCTCAGGTACTCTATAACCGCCTGATCAATTTCGACCCGGTGAAAAACACCCCGGTTCCGTCTCTGGCGGAATCCTGGACGATTTCACCCGACGGAAAGACCTATACCTTTACGCTGCGTAAAGGGGTGAAGTTCAACAGCAACAAATACTTCAAACCGACGCGCGACTTTAATGCCGATGACGTTATTTTCTCGGTCATGCGTCAGAAAGACCCTAAACACCCGTATCACAATGTGTCGCAGGGCAATTACGAATACTTTAACGACGTCGGCCTCGATAAGCTGATTCAGGACGTTAAAAAGGTCGATGATTATCATGTTCAGTTCACCCTCAGTGAACCGAACGCCGCTTTCCTGGCCGACTGGGGCATGGATTTTGCCTCCATTTTGTCTGCCGAATATGCGGATGCGATGCTGAAAAAAGGCACGCCTGAGAACGTCGATACCTGGCCAATTGGAACCGGCCCCTATGTACTCCAGCAGTACAAAGTGGATTCTCTGATCCGCTATGTGGCTAACCCGAACTACTGGGAAGGCCCGGTCCCGACCAAACACCTGATCTTCTCCATCACGCCAAACGTGGAGACCCGTCTGGCGAAACTGCAAACCAATGAGTGCCAGATCATTCCTGCGCCATCTCCGGTGCAGTTTGACGTCATTAAGAACAACAAAGACCTGACGCTGCACTCCGTCGATGCGCTGAACGTGGGGTATCTGGCGTTCAATACCGAGAAAAAACCGTTTGATAACGTGCTGGTGCGCCAGGCGCTGAACTACGCCACCGACAAAAAGGCCATCGTTAACGCCGTCTTTATGGGCTCCGGTACGGTCGCGAAATCCCCAATTCCGCCAAATATGATGGGCTTTAATAAAGATCTGAAGGATTACAACTACGACCCGGAAAAAGCGAAAGCCCTGCTGAAACAGGCCGGACTGGAGAAGGGGGCGGAGGTCACGCTGTGGTCAATGCCGGTACAGCGTCCGTACAACCCGAACTCCCGCCGTGTTGCCGAGATGATCCAGAGCGACTGGGCGAAAGTGGGCGTGAAGGCCAAAATCGTCTCTTACGAGTGGGGAGAGTATCTTTCCGGAATGCGTAAAGGCGAGCACGACTCCGCGCTATTCGGCTGGATGTCGGATAACGGCGATCCGGATAACTTTGCCGATGTGCTGCTGGGCTGCAATAGCATCAAAACCGGCTCCAACGCTGCGCGCTGGTGTAATAAGGATTATGATGCCCTGGTGCAGAAAGCCAAACTGACCAGCAACCCGGACGATCGTGCGAAGCTGTATAGCCAGGCGCAGGAGATTTTCTATCAGCAGGCGCCGTGGATTGCGCTGGCAAACGGCAAAACATTCTATGCAACCCGCAGCAACGTCACGGGTTACAGCGTGAGCCTGATGGGCAGTGATTTCTCAAAAGCGAAGCTGAACTAAGCATTTTATCGCCGGGTGGCGGCTACGCCTTACCCGGCCTACTCATGCCTCGTAGGCCCGGTAAGCGCAGCGCCACCGGGCAAATGAAAAGGAGTGACAATGTCACATTTAAACGAAGTTATCGCCCGTGTGGATGCCGCGATTGACGAAAGCGTCATTGCGCATATGAACGAACTGCTGATTGAACTGAGCGATGATGCTGAGCTGAGCCGCGAAGAACGCTATACCCAGCAGCAGCGCCTGCGTACCGCGATATCGCACCACGGTAAGCAACATAAAGAAGAGATGGAGGCGCGCCAGGAGCAGCTCACCAAAGGCGGCGTTATTCTGTAATGTTCAAAACTGGCGTCGGGCCACCAGCCACGCGCCCACCACCAGCATTACTGCACCGCACACCGGGCCGATCAGCGCCCGCAGCGGGATGCCATGGCTTTTTAGCACGTCCATTATCAGCCCGCCGATGAGCTGGCTTGCCACCAGCACGGCGATGGTTGTCGCCGCGCCTACATTCTGGTAACCGCTGATGCTGGCAAAAACAAAAAATGAACCCAGCAACCCGGGGATCAACGTCCACCAGCGCACCGTGGATGCCAGCTCGCTAAACCCCGCGACCCCTTGTTTAAACAGCAGAATGCTGACAAACAACACAATGCCGACCAGCGAGTTCAGCAGCATCGCAATGAGTATGGTGGAGGAGGACTGGGTGATGCGCACCATCAGGGTATTTTGCACCACCAGGCCAATGCCCGCCGCCACCAGAAAAGCCAGCGTCAGTGATTGGTTCATTTAATCGCATCCGGATCGCTGCGCTCATCAAGCTGCAGTTGCATAAAGGTTAAGTCCAGCCAGCGGCCAAATTTGGTGCCCACCTGCGGCATCTGACCCGTTGTAACAAAGCCAAGCGTCTGATGAAGATGGATAGAGGCGTGGTTCTGCGCTTCAATCCCCGCCACCATCACATGCTTGCCGATGTCACGGGCTTCAATAATCAACGCCTTCATCAGCATACGGCCAATGCCTTTGCCCTGGTGATCCGGGTGGACGTAAACCGAGTGCTCTACCGTATGACGAAAACCGTCAAAGGCGCGCCAGTCACCGAAGGAGGCGTAGCCGGTGATGATGCCATTCTCTTCGCTTACCAGCACCGGATAACCTGCGAGGGTGCGGGCCTCAAACCATGCGATACGGTTATCAGTATCGACCGTGGTATCGTTCCAGATCGCGGCGGTGTGCAGCACCGCGTGGTTGTAAATTTCACCAATAGCGGCGCAGTCTTCTTTGCAGGCATGACGAACGATCATGATGGAACCCCTGAATGTGTTGTTTACTATGTTATTACGTTATTGCTACGATATTACACAACAACCCGGACAGATGGCTACGGTATAAGCCCGATTTTTTTGTTATTAAAACCTCATTGAAATACCGTTCATACACTATAGTATGACGTCATGAACACCATAACAGACACGATGAATCAACGAATTAGCGCAAGAATTCGCCTTGAACGCGAATCACGCGGATGGTCGCTGAGCGAACTCGCCGATCGGGCAGGCGTCTCGCGCACCATGATCCACAAAATCGAGCGCGGCGACAGCAGCCCGACGGCAACACTGCTTGCGCGCTTATCCGGTGCGTTCGGCATCAGCATGTCAACGCTGATAGCAAGAGCGGAGATGCAGGAGGGTAAACTGCTGCGCCTTGCTAACCAGCCCGTCTGGCGCGATCCGCAAACCCATTATCTGCGCCGCCACGTTTCACCGCGCACCGATCTGCCCATCGATCTTGTCCAGGTTGAACTGCCCGCCGGGAGCGATGTGCCGATGCCCGCATCGTCCTATGCGCTGGCCCGCCAGCTGATCTGGCTGCAGTCCGGGGAGCTGGTCTTTCAGGAAGGCGACACCCGCCACGAAATGCAGGCCGGGGATTGTCTGGAGCTCGGGCCGCCCAATGACTGTCGGTTCATTAACGAAACCAATGAACCCTGCGTCTATCTGGTGGTACGGCTTAACCAGTCTGGCTCGTAATGTTAAGGCGCTCAGGCGGATCATGAGCCAGGATCAATGGACATCTGTACCATAAGGAGTCTCTGATGAATCAATCTGTTTCGCAAAATCGTCGCTGGGTACTGGCTTCGCGTCCACACGGCGCGCCGGTCGCGGATAACTTTCGTCTCGAAGAGCAGCCGGTTCCGGTACCGGCGGCAGGACAAGTTCTGCTGCGTACGATCTGGCTTTCGCTTGACCCGTACATGCGCGGCCGCATGAGCGATGCGCCTTCCTATTCACCGCCGGTTGAAATTGGTGCGGTGATGGTCGGCGGAACGGTCAGTCGCGTTGAGCAGTCCAGTCATCCGGATTTTAAAGCAGGGGAATGGGTGCTGGGATACAGCGGCTGGCAGGAGTACGACCTCTCTGACGGCAGTGGTCTGGTCAAACTGGGCGAAAATCCCTCCCGTCCTTCCTGGGCGCTGGGCGTTCTGGGGATGCCGGGCTTTACCGCCTACATGGGGCTGCTGGATATCGGGCAACCCAAAGCGGGTGAGACCCTGGTGGTTGCCGCGGCAACGGGGCCCGTAGGTGCGACGGTTGGGCAAATTGGTAAAATCAAAGGCTGCCGGGTCATCGGTGTGGCCGGAGGCGCAGAGAAATGCCGCCATGCCGTTGAGGTGCTGGGCTTTGACCAGTGTCTGGATCATCATGCCGATGATTTTGCCACGCAGCTTCAGAACGCCTGCCCGAACGGTATTGATATCTATTATGAAAACGTTGGCGGTAAGGTCTTTGACGCCGTGCTCCCGCTGCTCAATACCTCCGCGCGGGTGCCGGTATGTGGTCTGGTGAGCGGCTACAATGCCACCGGTCTGCCTGAGGGGCCGGATCGTTTGCCGCTGTTAATGGGCACCATCCTGAAAAAACGCATTCGTATGCAGGGTTTTATCATCGGCCAGGATTACGGACACAGCATCAAAGAGTTCCAGGAAGAGATGGGGCGCTGGGTGCAGGAGGGTAAAATCCACTATCGTGAACAGGTGACCGATGGGCTGGAAAACGCACCGGATGCGCTGATTGGCCTTCTGGAAGGCAAAAACTTTGGCAAAGTCGTGATTCGCGTCGCGGCAGACAATAAATAAACAAGATTATGGCGGGGTAACCCGCCATATTTATTTGTGAAGATACGATATATTGTCTTTAATTAAACCTACACAGCTTTCGTGCCTTCCTTGCGGATGAGCCAAAGAGCGATAAAAAACCGTGTTTGTACTTTTTGATGTTTATACGCATTTCCCACCACCAGGCATGACGATACAGGATATATCGGACCAACGTCGTTTATTTAAACTGACGTTAATAAATAGCATTAAGTTTTAGCTACAGGAATTGAACATGCTTGATTTGGATCATTTAGAGAAAGCGCAAAGAATCAGTCTTACCATGCAAGTTGAAATCAGTTTGAAAGGGGCATTAATTACAGGCTCGTTGAAACCTGGCGCTCTACTGATTACCAAAGAGATTGCCGATAAATTAGGAACCAGTATCACACCGGTTCGTGAGGCACTTTTGCGTCTGGTCTCCTCAGGGGCGCTGCAGGCCACACCGGCGCAGGCGTTTCTGGTGCCGGAGGTCACGCTGGAACGCTATAACGAGATCACCGCTATCAGGAAACAACTGGAACCAATGGCGGTAGCGGCCGCCTGTCAGCATATGACGCCAGCTAAGCTTGAGACGTTGCGCAAAATGTCGGATGCCTTTCATGAGGCGATGCGCAACGGCAATGTTCAGCAGGCGCTGCACGCGAATCGCGTGTTTCGGTTCACCCTTTATCAGTATGCGGAGATGCCAACGCTCAGCGCATTAATTGAGCAGCTGTGGATACGCATCGGGCCCTGTATTAACTATCTGCATCAGGAGCTCAACGACATCAAAGCGTCGGCGTATCACAACGAGGAGTTACTTGCGGCACTGGAAAGAGGGGATGTTGAAGCCAGCCAGAAAGCGGTGGATAAACTGATTGATGAAGCTAATTCACTTTTACAGCGTCAATATTTTAGCTGAGGAATTATTTAGTAGCCAATCTATATTTCCGTCGTAAAACATTCGCTCCATGAATAAGTCCTGATGGCTCTACGCCATCAGGAACGATATTTAAGATTACGAAAGAGAAAAACAGGCAATAAAATGTCTGTTTTAGTCCTACTCGAAACGATAAGCAACCGACAGGCCAACGCCGTAGTTACGACCCGGAGCAGGTTCGTAATAACGTCCGTTGGATTCGTTGACAATCACCGAGCCGGCATACGTTTTGTCGAACAGGTTATCAACGCGACCAAAGAGATCCAGGCCCCAGTTGCCATAGTTGAACTTATACCCGGTATTCAGACCGACCACCGTGTAAGACGGAGCCTTTGCCGTGTTTTCGTCGTCGGCCATGATATCGCTCATGTAACGCACGTCGGTGCCCGCGTACCAGCCTTCTTCAGGCTGCCAGCCAAACGAAGCAAAGCCCATATTGCGGGCAATACCCGGCATCCGGTTGCCGTTACAGTTGTCATCACCGCAGACGTTGGTGCGGTAGGTGGCGTCCAGATATGTCCATGCCATTTTCAGCTTCCAGTTTTCAGCAAACTGCTGATCGAGGGAAACTTCCACCCCCTGACGACGGGTTTTACCGGCGTTTTTGTAGCTGGTACGTCCGCCAGAGCTGGCATCCACCACAATTTCATCGTCGGTGTCGGTGCGGAACAGGGCCGCGGTCAGCAGGCCATTGCCGATGCGGGTTTTGCTACCCACTTCATAAGTATTGTTGGTGGACGGTTTCAGGCCAATGTTCAGCCCACCCTGGTTATCCGCGCGGTAGGAGAGTTCATTGATGGTGGGGGTTTCAAATCCACGACCTGCCGCAGCGTAAAGGTTCCACGCGTCGGTCACGGCATATTTCACCGCCCCGGCCGGGAGCCACTTGTGATAGCTCGCGTCGCCGCTGTCGTCACCGTTGCCTGGCGTAACGTAATGATCGTTGGAATCAAACCAGACGGAGCTGTAACGCACCCCGGCATCCACAGAGAGTTTCTGGGTTAACTGCCAGCGGGTTTGCAGGTAGGGGTCAACGTTCCACATCAGGTTACGTTCGTTGCGGCGCTTGTCGCCTTTTACGCCGTACTCCGGTACGCCGTTGTTCATCACGAAGTTCTCATACCCGCGACGATCTTCGCTCATGTTTTCGTAGTTCAGGCCGGTGGTAAAGGTCACCGGCACCAGCAGTTCGCCGCGGTGCGTCCAGCGCGTATCGATGCCCTGATAGTGACGTTGCATATCAATCACACCGCCAGAGTGGGAGGGGCGCAGCTGTGGCTGATAAGGGATCGACTGGTACTGGGTCATTTCACGCTCGCCGGCGTACATCATGACACTGAGATCGTCCTGCGCGCTGAGCTGGCGGTCATAGCGCAGCCCGGCCTGGGTCTGCTTGATGGTTTTGCGCGTGTTGTACTGATCGCCACGCGGAGACTGGCGCGGGTTATCCTGCCACTCCTGGTAATTCAGTCCACCCGGATCGTTGGCTTTCATGTCCACGCTGTTAAAGATCAGCGTCAGCTTGCTGGCATCGTCAATCCGCACGCCCAGTTTGGCATTGGCGAGATTCTTCCGCGCACCGCTGTGATCGCGGTAGCCTTTGGTGGTGAAGCGGGTGGTGGATACGGTGTAATCCACATCGCCCGCGTGTGTGCCGTCGCCCATCGCGCCGGTGGCTTTCATCCCGTAGCGCCAGGTACCGTAACTGCCGTAATAGCTGCTGGCCTCAATGGTCGACGGCTGTTGACCGGTCTGGGTGTTGATGTTGATCACGCCGCCGGAGGCGTTGCCATACAGGGCAGAGAAGGGGCCGCGCAGCACTTCCACGCTCTCCACGCTGGAGAGATCAATGTTAGAGGTCTGGCCCTGGCCGTCTGGCATGGTCGCCGGGATCCCGTCCACGTACATTCGAATACCGCGCACCCCGAAGGTGGAGCGGGCACCAAAGCCACGCATCGACAGCTGCAGATCCTGGGCGTAGTTCTGGCGGTTCTGAATTTGCAGGCCCGGGACGCTACCAAGCGATTCCGAGAGGTTAATGCGTGGCGCGGCGTGACGCATATCATCGCCGTTCACGACGCTGACCGCCGCCGGGGTATCAAGCTCCGATACCGTTTGTGGGGTGGCGCTGACGATCAGGGTCTGTTCATCCGCGCCCATTGCGGTGAGGGGCGAAAAGATAACAGGAGCCAGCAGCAGTGGAAGCGTAGCCCTATGGGCAGAAATGATTTTCATGAAATAAACCGGTTAAGGATAAGAAACGTACCAAATGGAACATGTGCATATATGTTAAAACTTTTGTAAATGCTTTGAAAACTATAACCGCACATTGCGTTAAGGAAAGGCGAAGCGGAAAAGAAAAACTCCACATTTTGCTGATTAATGATTACTATTCTCATTAACAAAACGGCAATGCCATGACGTTGCCGACCGGAAGTGATGTCAGCAGTACACCCCCTCTTGTGAAAAAGGAATTGTTATGTCTTTACGTCATCTGTGCTCGCCGCGTCTGCGTCGTTCTCTGTTGTGTAGCGCTTTACTGCTTGCCGGTACCTTCCAGGTGCATGCTGGCGAAGAGATGTTGCGCAAAGCGGTAGGCAAAGGCGCGTATGAAATGGCCGTGAGCCAGCAGGAGAATGCGCTGTGGGTTGCGACATCACAAAGCCGTAAAATGGATAAAGGCGGAATTGTGTATCGCCTCGATCCGGTCACACTGGACGTGACGCAAGTTATTCATAACGATCTTAAACCGTTTGGCGCCACCCTGGATTCAGCCTCCCAGACGCTGTGGTTGGGTAACACCATCAATGGCGCCGTAACCGCCATTGATGCCAAAACGGGCGAGGTGAAAGGGCGCCTGGTTCTGGACGACCGCAAACGCAGTGACACGGTCAAACCGCTGCAGCCACGCCAGCTGGTGGCGGATGATGCCACCCACACCGTGTACATCACCGGGGTCGGTAAAGAGAGCGTGATCTGGGTGGTGGATGGCACAACGCTGAAGCTGAAGGATACCATCGCCAATACCGGTACTTACGGCACCGGCCTCGCGCTGGATGCGCAGGCGAAACGACTCTATACCACCAACGCCGATGGCGAACTGGTGACAATTGATACCGCCAGCAACAAAATCATCAGCCGCAAAAAGGTGCAGGATGATGGTAAAGAGCACTTCTATCTGAACCTGAGTCTGGATACGGCCGGGCAGCGTGCCTTCCTGACCGATTCAAAACAGCCGGAAGTGCTGGTGGTGAGCCTGAAGGATGGCAGCGTGATTGAGAAGATCGCGACGCCAGAGTCGCTGGCGGTGATCTTTAACCCGACGCGCAACGAAGCGTACGTGACGCATCGTGAAGCCGGAAAGGTGAGCGTGATTGATACCAAAACCTACAAAGTGACGAAAACCTTCGACACGCCGGTCTATCCAAACAGCCTGGCGCTCTCTGCCGATGGCAAAACGCTGTACGTGACGGTGAAACAGAAATCCACCCGTCAGCAGGAAGCGACCCAGCCTGACGATGTGGTACGTATCGCGCTCTAATGTGGGCATTGCCCGGAGGCGCTGCGCTTACCGGGCCTACAAAACCCTGAAATGTAGGCCGGGTAAGGCGAAGCCGCCACCCGGCTTTTTTTATTAACGCGAGGTCTCTTCCACCAGCGGGCCGTCGTGTTTTTCATCGTCATGATGAACCGGCGCGGTGCTGTGGATTTCATGCACGCGCTTACGCACGCCAAACCAGCCGGCAATCAGCAGAACGGCCAGCAGCGGAATGGTGGCGATGGTATAGGTGCCGTTCGGGTAGTCGAACGCCATCAGTACCAGCACGCTGAACAGGAACAGCAGGGTAAGCCATGAGGTCACCGGAGCACCCGGCATCTTGAAGCTCACGTCAGCCGCTTTGCCCTCTTTAATGGCTTTGCGCAGACGCATCTGGCAGACCACGATAAAGGCCCAGGAGGCGATAATCCCCAGCGCGGCCACGTTCAGCACGATCTCGAACACGCGGGACGGCACCAGGTAGTTCAGGAACACGCCAAACACGTAGACCACCAGCGTCGCCAGGATACCGGCATATGGCACCTGCTGCTTGCTCATCTTCGACATAAACTTCGGCGCAGAGCCGCCCATCGACATGGAGCGCAGAATACGGCCGGTAGAATAGAGGCCAGAGTTGAGGCTGGAGAGTGCCGCGGTCAGCACCACGATGTTCATGATACTGCCCACGTATGGCACGCCGAGCTTAGAGAAGAAGGTCACAAACGGGCTCTGACCCGCCTGGTAGGCGTTCCATGGCAGGAGCAGAACCAGCAGCACCACAGAACCCACATAGAACAGACCGATACGCCAGATCACACTGTTAATGGCTTTTGGCACCATGGTCTGCGGGTCTTTACATTCGCCCGCCGCCGTACCCACCAGTTCGATAGAGGCAAAGGCGAACACCACGCCCTGCACCAGAACCAGCGCCGGCAGCAAACCGTGCGGGAAGAAGCCGCCGTTATCGGTTATCAGATGGAAGCCGGTTGCATTGCCGTCCAGCGGCTTACCGCTGCCAAGGAAGACGGTACCGACGACCAGGAAAATCACAATCGCCAGCACTTTTACCAGTGCAAACCAGAACTCCATCTCGGCGAACCACTTCACGCCGATCATGTTCATGGTGCCGACAATCGCCAGGGCGCCAAGTGCAAAGACCCACTGCGGGATATCGCCAAACGCGCCCCAGTAGTGCATATACAGCGCAACGGCAGTGATATCGACGATACCGGTCATCGCCCAGTTAACGAAGTACATCCAGCCAGCGACATAGGCGGCTTTTTCACCGAGAAATTCGCGGGCGTAAGAGACAAAGCTGCCGCTGGAAGGGCGATGCAGTACCAGTTCGCCCAGCGCGCGAAGAATGAAGAAGGAGAAGATCCCGCACACCAGATAGACGAGGGCGAGAGCCGGGCCAGCCATCTGCAGACGTGCACCAGCACCTAAAAACAGACCTGTACCGATAGCGCCGCCGATGGCGATCATTTGAACCTGACGGTTGCCCATCGCTTTGTGGTAGCCCTCTTCATGGGAGTTTAACCAGCGACGTTTAGCAGCATGATGATCGGCTGCGCTTTTATTGCTTGTTTTCATTGAGTTACCTGTTTGCCTGTCTGAACCATTATCGTGATAGTCCTGCCTGGCAGAGAGCATACAAACGATTGCTTCTGCGCAAACACATGTCGCCTTCCCAGTCATTCTGCGTATGGATAAGGCGAAACATGGCGAGGCATCCTACCTGCAATTGATAAGCGACGCAAAATATAACCGTGCCGAAAGTGATGCACGTCGAAGGAAATCGTGTGGTCAGAGCAGACGGGGATCACAACGCGCTGAATCGTGGTGAGTTTTTAGACAAAAGATTCGCAGATTGATGATTTAAACATCAGTGGCGCTTATCAGTTGCTCAGTGGAACTAGCGGAAGGTAAACGCTATGATCGGTTTGGTTTTTATTCTGCCAGAACGAGGCTAACGGTGAAAATTAATGTAATCGGCACCAGCGGAAGTGGAAAAACCACGCTGGCAAGACGGATCGCTGATGAGCTGGCTATTCCTTATATTGAGATGGACAGGCTTTACTGGCGCCCGAACTGGCAGGGCACAGCAGATGATGCGTTTCTGGAAAAACTGGAGCATGCATTAAGCGCTTCTCAAAACTGGGTGCTCGATGGCAACTATAACCGCACGCGCCCCGTTAAATGGCGCAATGTGGATCTGGTCGTCTGGGTGGACTATGGATTTGTCCGTACGCTGTATCAGGCCGTTATCCGGGCGAGCAAGCGGGCCTGGCATCAACACGAACTCTGGCCGGGAACGGGCAATAAAGAGAGTTTCCGGCGCGCCTTCTTCAGCAGAGAGTCCATTATCATCTGGACGATTAAAACCTGGCGCAACAACCGCAGGCGTTATCAGGTCGATATGCAAAACCCGGACTACGCACACATACGCTTTATCCGTATTACCCGCCGCGCTCAGGCGGAAACGCTGATTTCCTCCCTAAAGTCTTATTCTTAACAGGGTTTTATATATCTGATTTCCGGCAAACCAAATGTAAATTAATTGTTTCTCAGCGGTGAAATACGCCTTTATTAATAACGACATGTTAAGTCAAACGAGAACGCAACATGTCCTGGCGAATCAGCATTCTGGATAAAAGCCCCATCGCTGAAAATGAAACAGCCGCCGATGCGCTGGCGCGAACCCTGGCGCTGGCGCAACAGGCGGAAACTCTCGGTTATCACCGTTTCTGGATTGCCGAACACCACAACACCCCGCAGCTGGCCAGCCCCTCGCCGGAGTTATTGATTGCCTGGATCCTCGGGCAGACAACGCGTATCCGCGTGGGATCTGGCGGTGTCATGCTGCAACACTACAGCCCGTATAAAGTTGCAGAAAATTTCAATCTCCTGGCTGCCCTGGCTCCAGGACGCGTGGATCTGGGCGTTGGAAAAGCGCCTGGCGGTCTGCCGCTCTCCACCCGCGCGTTGCAACTCGGTCTGAATCAGCAGGAAAAGGGCAGTTTTGCCGAACAGCTGGCGCAGCTCGATAGCTGGATCCGTCCTGAAAATCAGTCCGCGGAGGAGGCGGTGCGCGCCACGCCGTTGCCGCCGGTTCCGGCGCAGGGATTTCTGCTGGGGGCGAGTGTCGAAAGTGCTCTGCTGGCCGCAAAGCTCAACTGGCATTTTGTCTTTGCCGCTCACCTGAATGGCGATCCCGACCTGCTGCGCGAGGTCATCACCACCTGGCGGGAACACAGCGCCCGGGAGGTGATTGTGGCGGTGCAGGTCATTGTGGCGGACTCTCAGGCCCAGGCGCACTCGCTGGCACAAAAGGTTGAAGTCTGGGGCGTGGAGCTGGCAAACGGCCAGCGCGTTACGGTGGCCAGCGAAGAGCAAGCCTATGCGTTTGCGCGTCAGGCAGGCAGCGAGCCGCTGCGTATAGCGCGTCGCGCGCAGTCGCTGGTGGCCGGGACCGCTGAGTCGGTACTGGCACAACTGGACGCTCTGCATCACCAGTGGGGGATTGACGAATTCATTATCGACACACCGGTTGCGGACGGCGCCGCGCGCGTGCAGTCCCTGCGTCTGCTGGCCCAGGCGCGACTTAACAGGGAGGTCAACGTATGCGTTTTGGCGAACAACTGATTGCCTGGCGTCGTGAGCTACACCAGCACCCGGAGCTGTCGGGCCAGGAGGTGGAAACAACCGCCCGTTTGCACCAGTGGCTGACCCATGCCGGTATTACGCCGCAGCCTTATGACTTGCCTACCGGTCTGGTGGCGGAGATCGGCACCGGCAACAAACTGATTGCCCTGCGGGCGGACATTGATGCCTTACCGATCGAAGAGCGCAGCGGGGTGGCGTTTAGCTCGCAGCGTGCAGGAGTGATGCACGCCTGCGGTCACGACATCCACACCAGCGTGATCCTCGGTGCGGCATTAAAACTAAAAGAACGTGAAGCGTTGCTCAACGGTCGCGTGCGGATCCTGTTCCAGCCTGCCGAAGAGAACTTTGGCGGTGCGAAGAGCATGGTGCGGGCCGGGGCGTTACGTGATGTCAGCGCCATCTTCGGTATGCACAACGAGCCGGGGTTGCCGGTGGGTGAGTTTGCCACCCGCGGCGGGCCGTTCTATGCCAACGTCGATCGGTTTGTGATCCGCATTACCGGCAAAGGTGCTCATGCCGCACGGCCTCATGAAGGCAACGACGCGATTGTGCTGGCAAGCCAGCTTGTTACCGCGTTGCAGAGCGTCGCCAGTCGCAACGTGAATACGCTGGACTCCGTTGTGCTGAGCGTAACGCGCATTGCGGGCGGCAATACCTGGAACGTCCTGCCGGAAAGCGTTGAGCTGGAAGGGACGCTGCGCACGCATCGCACGGAAGTTCAACAGAACGTCAAAGCGCGCGTCGGTGAAATCGCTGCCGGATTCGCCAGCGCCTTCAGTGCCCGGATTGATATCACCTGGTATGCCGGACCGACTGCGCTGGTCAATGACGAGCATTGGGCGGCGTTTGCCACGTCGGTCGCCCGGGAAGCGGGTTATGAAACGCAGCATGCCGAGTTGCATATGGGCGGAGAGGATTTTGCAGTCTATCTGCAGCAGATCCCCGGCGCGTTTGTCAGCATTGGCAGCAATAGCCCGTATGGTTTACATCACCCGGCCTTTAATCCGGACGAAGCATTAATTGAGCCGGCTGCCCGTTATTTTGCACAGCTTGCGGAAAAAGCCCTGCAACACGTTTAATTCAGAAGAGGTGAATATGTCTGCAATCCGACAATTGCGGCTGGGGACCATTTTGCACGGTGCTTCCGGGAATATGTCCGCCTGGCGCCATCCTGCGGCGGTCGCCGATGCCAGTATTAATTTTGATTTCGTCAAAGCGACGGCGTTAAAAGCAGAGGAGGGCAAGCTCGACTTTTTATTCGTAGCCGATGGCCTCTACATAAATGAGAAGTCGATCCCGCATTTTTTAAATCGCTTTGAGCCGTTAACGGTACTCTCCGCGCTGGCGAGCATTACCTCGCGTCTGGGGCTGGTGGGCACGTTATCCACCTCCTACAGCGAACCTTTTACCGTGGCGCGCCAGTTTGCCAGCCTGGATCATCTCAGCAACGGCCGCGCGGGCTGGAACGTCGTGACCTCGCCGCTGGAAGGGTCGGTCAGGAACTTCTCGCGTGAAAAACACCCCGAGCACGCGCTGCGCTACCGCATTGCGGATGAGTATCTCGATGTGGTGAAAGGGCTGTGGGACTCGTGGGAAGGCGATGCCTTTGTGCGCAACAAAGAGAGTGGTCAGTTTTTTGACCCCGCCAAACTGCATACCCTGGATCACCGGGGTGATTTCTTCCAGGTTGCCGGGCCACTCAATATTGGTCGCACGCCGCAGGGACGTCCGATAGTGTTCCAGGCGGGCGCATCGGACGACGGTAAAAAGCTGGCTGCGAAGCATGCCGATGCGATCTTCACCCACCATGAAACTCTCGAAGAAGCACAAGCGTTCTATCGTGATGTGAAGCAGCAGCTGGAAAACAACGGTCGTCGTGCCTCTGATTTGCACATCTTCCAGGGCGTGAGCGTGATTGTCGGAAAAGATGCCGAAGATGTGGAAAACCAGTACCAGACCACCGCGGCGCTGGTGTCGGTTAAGGATGCCCTCAATTATCTCGGACGCTATTTCGAACATCACGATTTCAGTCAGTATCCGCTCGACGAGCCGTTCCCGGACCTCGGCGATCTGGGGAAAAACAGCTTCCGCAGCACCACGGATGAGATAAAGCGTAATGCCCGCGAACGTCAGCTGACGCTGCGTCAGGTCGCGCTGGAAGCGGCCTCACCACGCCCCCGTTTTTCCGGTACGCCGGAGCAGGTGGCGGACGGCCTGCAGGCGTGGTTCGACGGCTATGCAGCCGACGGCTTCATCATCCAGGGCGGGACGCCAGATACCTTCCCGCGCTTTGTTGACCAGGTGGTGCCGGTGCTACAGGCCCGCGGCCTGTTTCGCACTGACTACCCCGGGACCACGCTGCGCGACAGCCTGGGCCTGGACGAACCCAAAAATAAGTTCACACAACAATAAAAGAGAACCCGCTATGCAGAAACCATCGCTTATTCTGGCGCTCGCGCTGGCCTTTACCCCTGCCGTCTGGGCAGAGAATGTGAACATTAACGGCACCGGCGTGAGCATTGAGGCCAACAAAACGCCGATCAATACCGCCAAAAACGGCGATGCCATCGCGCAGTTGCCGAAAGATTATCGCTTTGCCGTGCCGGGGAAATTTACCGTCGCGGTGGCGGGCCTCAATCAACCGCCGCTGACGGTTTTCTCGGATGACAACAAAACGCTTCTGGGAAGCGAAGTTGACGTGGCCCGTCTGGTGGCGGACAGCCTGGGGCTGGAGCTGAACGTGGTGCCAACCTCCTGGGAGGACTGGCCGCTGGGGGTGGCCTCCGGGAAATACGATGCGGCGATCAGCAACATCACCGTGACTAAAGCGCGTAAAGAGAAGTTTGATTTCGCCACCTACCGTAAGGATTCGCTCGGTTTCTATGTGAAATCAACCAGCCCAATCACATCCCTGCAGAAGGCGGAGGACATTGCCGGGCTGCGCATTATTGTGGGCTCAGGCACTAACCAGGAGGCCATCCTGCTGGCATGGAACGCCGAAAACCTTAAGAAGGGACTGAAACCGTTTACCCCGGTCTACACCAAAGATGACGCGGCACAAACGCTGGCGCTCCAGTCCGGGCGTGCGGATGCGTATTTTGGCCCAAACGTGATTGGCGCGTGGAAAGCGGCGCTGACCGGTAAAACCAAACTGGTGGGAAGCGTTGACGGCGGCTGGCCGAAGGCGGCGCATATCGCGGTGACGCTGAAAAAAGGCAGCGGCCTGGTGGAACCAGTGCAGACCGCGCTTAATGGCGTGATCAAAAACGGCGATTACGACAAAGTGCTGAACCGCTGGGGAGAAGGGGTGGAACGCATCCCGCAGTCGGAAGTCAACCCGGCCGGTCTGGGTGATTAAGGAGGCGTTATGAGCGAACAATTTCGTGACGTTTCGCCGGAAGATGCCGATCTTCAGCCCATCATCAATGGGCTGTTCGGTGAATACGCTGCCCGCTACGGTGACTATTTTTCGAAAGATGCTGAGGTCGAGCTCACCGAGTGGTATCTGGCGCCGCAGGGGCTGTTTATCGTCCTGGAGCGTGACGGGAAGATTATTGCCACCGGGGCGTACAAACCCTTCGACGAACGCACCGCAGAAATCAAACGCATCTGGACGGACAAAAGCCTGCGTCAGCAGGGGCTTGCGGGGCGCGTGGTGCAGGAGCTGGAGCGCCGGGCGGTGCTGGCAGGCTACAGCCAGATCTACCTGACCACCGGTTTTCGCCAGCCGGAAGCGGTACGGCTCTATCTTAGCCAGGGTTACCAGCCGCAGTTCGATCTCAACCGCAATCCGGAAGAGTACAGCCAGCCCCCGTTTGATGGTCGGTTGCGTTTCACCAAAACGCTGGTTCGTGAAGCGTTAAGTAAAACCGCATGAGGTACGATGATGAGCAACGTTGAAACCATAAAAGTGGTCCCGGCGCGTTATCCGCTGCGGGCCGTCGGTGCCGTGGTGGCACTGTTTGTCCTGGCGGTCGTTGTCCAGTCCGTCGCCTTTAACCCGCGCTGGGAGTGGTCTGTGTTTGCCCGCTGGTTCTTCGACCCGGTGATCCTTGAAGGCGTCGGCCAGACATTACTGCTGACGCTGATCGGCACCGCGCTGAGCGTGATTTTGGGCGGTATGCTCGCGCTGGCGAGACTCTCGTCATCCTGGCTGCTGAGCAGCCTGGCCTGGGGCTATATCTGGCTGTTTCGCTCGCTGCCCCTGATTGTAGTGCTGATCATCCTTTATAACTTTTCCTATCTCTACGACACGCTCTCGCTCGGGGTGCCGTTCACCGGCATGACCTGGGGCAGCTTTGAAACCATCAATGTGCTGGGGCAATTCTCTACCGCCGTTGTCGGGCTAACGCTGGTGCAGAGCGCCTATACCGCGGAGATCATTCGCGGGGGCTTCCTCGGCGTGGATCATGGTCAGTATGAAGCGGCCGCTGCGCTGGGGCTACCGGCCTGGCGTCGTACGGTGCGGATCATTCTGCCTCAGGCGCTGCGCACCATACTGCCGTCCGGGTTTAACGAAATCATCAGTCTCGCGAAGGGGACGGCGATGGTTTACGTGCTGGCCATGCCGGAGCTGTTCTACACCATCCAGATGATTTACAACCGCACGCAGGAGGTGATCCCGCTGCTGATGGTAGGTGCCGCCTGGTACCTGGTGATTACCACCGTGTTGTCCGCTATCCAGTATGGTGTTGAGCGGGGACTGGCCCGCAGCGAACGTCGCTCGGCGGTGAATCAGAACCGTACCCTCAGCCGTACCCGTTCCCGTTCCGTCACCACCACGCCCGCACAGGAGCCCGTCCATGCAAGCCTCTCATGAAGGACATATTTCCATTACCGGCGTCAGTAAATTCTTTGGTCGCCATAAAGCGCTCGATAACGTGTCGCTTGAGATCCCACCGGGATCCGTCACGGTGATCCTCGGACCGTCCGGCTCCGGTAAATCGACCCTGCTGCGCACCATTAACCACCTTGAGCGCGTCGACGAAGGGTTTATTCAGATTGACGGGGATTACATCGGCTATCGCCGTCGGGGTGACAAACTCTGCGAGTTAAAAGAGAAAGAGATCCTCAAACAGCGCGTCAATGTGGGTTATGTGTTCCAGAACTTTAATCTCTTCCCGCATCTCACGGTGCTGGAAAACCTGATTGAAGCGCCTGTCGCCCATAAAAAACTGAGCAAAAAAGAGGCCGTTGAGCAGGCGTATAGCCTGCTGGATGTGGTGGGGCTGCGTGATAAAGCGGATGCCTGGTCGCGCCATCTCTCCGGCGGGCAGCAGCAGCGCATCGCCATTGCCCGCGCGCTGGCGCTGCGTCCGCGCGTCATACTGTTTGATGAACCCACCTCGGCGCTAGACCCGGAGCTGGTGGGCGAAGTGCTGGATGTCATCAAGAAACTCGCCCGTTCCGGCACCACGCTGGTGGTGGTCACCCATGAGATCGGTTTCGCCAGAGAAGTGGCTGATCAGGTGGTGTTTATGGTCGACGGTAAAATTGTGGAGCAGGGCAGCAGCGACGAGGTGCTGAACCGGCCATCGCACGCGCGAACGCGTCAGTTCCTTTCCCGAGTCCTGTAAGGAGTACCCATGAAATATGGACTTCTGGCAGGGCTGGCCTTTACCGCCGCCAGCCATGCCAGTATTGATTTAAAAGCCAACGAGCAGCCGCTGCCGGTGACGGTGGATCAGCAGGCGGTGGCGAAGATCCCCGCTCATTACAAATTTGTCGAGCCGGGAACCCTCACGGTGGCCATTTCTGCGCTTAACTCACCGCCGCTGGCCCTGCTTGCCAGCGACAACCGTACGCGAATCGGCAGGCATCCGGATATCGCCCGGCTGCTGGCAGGCAGCCTGGGGCTAAAACTGAAGCTCGTTCCCACCGCCTGGGAAGACTGGCCGCTGGGGATCACTTCCGGGCGCTATGACGTGGCGCTGGTGAACATTGCGGTGACCGAACAGCGCAAAGAGAAGTTTGATTTTGCGACCTATCGCGTCGATTCGCTGGCGTTTACGGTGAAATCCACCAGTCTGGTGCGGTCGATTAACGGTCCTGAAGATCTTGCGGGTAAAAAGGTTATTGTCGGATCCGGCACCAATCAGGAGCGCATCCTGTTAGGCTGGAACGAGGAGAATAAAAAGGCCGGGCGTGAGCCCGCGCTGCCGGTGTACCTGACGGATGATGCCTCGGGCAATCTTTATATTCAGTCCGGGCGGGCGGATGTGTTCTTTGGACCACAGTCGGTCGCGGCGTATAAAGCCGCGCTGACAGGTAAAACGCGCGTTGTCGGGCTGGGCCCGAAAAAAGCGTATGTCGCCACGACCACCAAAAAAGGCAATCAACTGGTCTACGCCCTGCAGGCCGCGCTGGACGGCGCGATCACGCGCGGGGAGTATCAGAAGGTGCTGGCGCGCTGGGGAGAGCAGGGCGAAGCGGTGACACAGTCGGAGGTTAACCCGCCTGGGATCACATATTAATTGTGCTCTACACTTAGGATTTTCACTCCTGAGAGGGCAACATGATCAAACTTTATGGTGCACCCGGCTGGGGCTCGGCAATCAGCGAAGTGATGCTGACTCTGGCAGACATCCCTTACGAGTTTATTAATGTGGACGGGTTTGATGCGCCCGGTCCGCAGCGCGAATTGCTGCAAAGACTCAATCCATTGTGTCAGGTGCCGACACTGGCGCTGGAAAATGGCGCGATCATGACCGAAACAGCCGCCATCGCCCTGATGGTGCTCGACAGGTGTCCCGATCTGGCGCCGCCCGTCGGACAGGCAGAACGTCAGCAGTTTCAACGCTTGCTTATCTGGTTTGTCGCGAACGTCTATCCCACCTTTACCTATGCCGATTATCCCGAACGCTGGGTGCCTGACGCACCGGAACAGTTGAAGAAAAATTGTATCGAATACCGCAAATCCCTCTATTTGTGGTTCGATAGCCAACTCAAAGCGGCCCCGTTTGCGCTGGGGGAACAGCTTACGCTACTCGACGTCTATATTGCGGTCGCACGTACCTGGGGGCCACGGCATGCGTGGTTTGCCGAGAATACGCCAAAGATAACGGCCATTGCAGACGCCGTGTGTCAGCTTCCTGAACTGCACAAGGTGTTAAAGGCAAACGGCATTATCTGATAACGTGTAAACCTGATTCATAACAGGAAGCCTGCACATGCCACATGTAGATATCAAATGTTTTCCCCGGGATTTAAACGACGAACAAAAAAACGCGCTGGCGGCTGATATTGCCGAGGTGATAATTCGTCATTTCAACAGTAAAGACAGTTCAGTGTCGGTGGCGTTAAACCAGGTTAATCCTGAAGACTGGAAAGCGCAGGTCTGGGACAGCGAAATTGGCCCGAATCTGGATTCGTTGATTAAAAAGCCCGGCTATTCGATGTAATTTTATTTGCCGGGCAGCGGCCTCGTTGACCCGGCATTTAAGTTTCTCGCGACATTTCGCAAAAATCGATAATACGATCCTGTGGCGTTTCCGTTACACTTTCCCTCTCTAAAACTTTCACGAAATCATCTGGTAAGCACAGCAGTTGCGTTAAATTCAGTACAGGATAATTTTCTCATGACAAAATTACCTCAGTTCTCACTCGCCTTTTTTCATCCTCGTTACTGGCTCAGCTGGACAGGCATTGCAGCGCTCTGGTGCATTGTGCAGCTCCCGTATCCCCTTTTATTAAGAATCGGACACGGGCTTGGTCGTCTGGCCATGCGTTTGCTTCCCCGTCGTGTGGACATCGCTCGCCGCAACCTTGAGCTCTGTTTTCCCGACATGAAAAAGGATGAGCGCGAAAAGCTACTGCAGCGTAATTTTGAATCGGTTGGCATGGGCGTCATCGAAACCGGGATCGCCTGGTTCTGGCCTGACTGGCGGGTGCGTAAATGTTTCAGCGTCAGCGGATATGAACATATGGAAGAGGCGCGGGCCCGTGGAAACGGCGTGGTGCTCATCGGTATGCATTTTCTCACGCTTGAGCTTGGGGCGAGGATCTTTGGCATGCTCAACCCGGGTGTCGGTGTTTATCGCCCTAACAATAATGCGCTGCTGGACTGGCTGCAGACGCGCGGCCGTCTGCGCTCAAATAAAACCATGCTGGATCGCTACGACCTGAAGGGCATGATCCGCGCCCTGAAGCAGAATGACATTCTCTGGTACGCCCCGGATCATGACTACGGTAAAACCAACAGCGTCTTTGTACCGTTCTTTGCGGTTCCTGATGCCGCGACAACCGCCGGAAGTTATATGCTGGTGAAGAGTGCCAGACCGGCGGTGATCCCGTTCGTTCCACGCAGAAAGGCAGACGGCAGCGGTTACGAACTTATTATTCTTGAAGATATCGGCGAAACGCTGCAGGGCGGTGATAAAGCGTCGGTAGCCACGCAAATGAACAGGGCGATTGAGCGCGCGGTGCTGATGGCGCCGGAGCAATATATGTGGTTGCACCGACGCTTCAAAACCCGTCCTGAAGGCCAGCCGGACAGATATGCGCGCAAAAAAAGCGTGGTCACTTCCAACAGAACTGTATCTACAGGCGACATGCCTGAACAGTCAGGCATTCAGCACTAAAGTATGCCCTCACCGCAACGTGAGGGCAGGCTGACGGCTACAGCGCAGCCCTGCGGTACGGCGCATAATCTGCTTGCCACCAGGTCTCTTCAATCCGCGCCAGCAATATCTCATCCTCCATGGCTGGCGCAACACCTTGCTCAATGGCCGCTCTGGCGACGGCAAACGCGATATGGCGTGACACCGTTTCTATATGATCCACCGGCGGCAATAATCCACCTTTTTCGGTTGTCACCAGCGGCGACTGCGCGGCCAGGCTGCGGCTTGCCGCCATCAGCATCTCCTCGGTGACCCGGCGTGCATGGCAGGCCAGAATACCCAGCCCCAGCCCGGGGAATACATAGGCGTTATTACACTGGGCAATATCGTACTGCTCGCCCTGCCAGAACACCGGCGCAAACGGGCTGCCGGTGGCGACGAGCGCGGCGCCCTGTGTCCAGGCAATGAGATCCTGCGGTTGCGCCTCCGCGCGGGATGTGGGGTTAGAAAGCGGCATAATCACCGGACGCGGGCAGTGGCGATGCATCTCTTTCACAATCTCTTCGCTGAAGAGGCCCGGCTGGCCTGAGACCCCAATCATTACCGTCGGATGCGCGTTTTTAACCACGTCCATCAGCGAAATATTGTTCGACTCAACCTGCCAGTCGCGGATCGCCTCGCGCGCCGTGAGCAGGTTTTTCTGGAAGTCGAGGAGGTTGGTCATATCGTCAGTCAGCAGGCCAAAGCGATCGACCATAAAGATCCGACTGCGGGCTTCGGCTTCGGTTAGCCCGTCATCCATCATCAGCGCCACGATTTTTTCGGCGATGCCGCAACCGGCGGATCCGCTCCCCAGGAAGACCACGCGCTGATCGCGAACACGGGTCCCGGCAGCATGGGCGGCAGCAATCAGCGTGCCCGCGGTCACGGCGGCGGTACCCTGGATATCGTCGTTGAAACAGCACAGCTGGTCGCGGTAGCGCTGCAGCAGTCTGGTGGCGTTTTTCTGCGCGAAATCCTCAAACTGCAGCAATACATTGGGCCAGCGCTGCTTCACGGTACTGATAAACATGTCCATAAACTCGGCGTACTGATCGTCGCTGATGCGTGGGTGACGCCAGCCCATATACATGGGATCGTCCAGATGCTGCTGATTATTGGTGCCGACATCGAGCATAATCGGCAGAGTAGACGCCGGGTGGATCCCGCCGCAGGCGGTATATAACGAGAGTTTTCCAATGGGTATTCCCATCCCACCAATTCCCTGATCGCCAAGCCCCAGAATACGCTCTCCGTCGGTCACGACGATGACGCGAATATCATTGCGTGAGAAGCTTTGCAGCATTTCATCGATACGGTGACGATTGGGCCAGGAAATAAACAGCCCACGCGCGCGGCGATAAATAGTCGAGAAGTGTTCGCACGCTTCTCCTACCGTGGGGGTATAGATAATGGGTAACGTCTCTTTCAGGTGCGAACGCAACAGGTTGTAAAACAGCGTCTCATTAGTATCCTGGATATTACGCAGATAAACGTGGCGGGAAATATCGCTTTTAAAATGACAGAATTGTACCCAGGCGCGTTCGGTTTGTTCCTCGATGGTTTCAACGTTGTGTGGCAACAAACCGTGCAGATTAAAGTTATCGCGTTCTTCTTTAATAAATGCGAGCCCTTTATTTAATAACGGGTTTTCCAGTAATACAGCGCCGCTATAAGGGGTATACAGTACTTCTTTGCGAGACATGAATGACTCCTGAATTTCAATAATCGGATAAGGTTCAGTTGCAGGCGCAGGTTTATTTATGTCTGTCGTTTCGCGCTAATCTAGCGGTTAAGGATCATAGGCGTAGTGATAACGGTCACAGTCTTTCTGGTTTAATTAATTTCAAAACACCGATGCGGCGATTAAAAACTTTAGTTACGAAAAGATGAATTAAGTTATTTAAAAACAAATTCTCGTGCTGTTCACATTTCCGGCGAAATCGCCATGCTAATTTCTCGATGAACCATTTTTATAAATGGCAATTTGAATACGATTAAATATTAAAGCTTTATTAAGTACAGGCCAATTACGATTTATTCCTGTTTATTGATATCCGAACCTACTAATCCGGTGATTATATGAAAGATAATTCTGTAACCACGTCTCCAGTCGCTTCACGTTTTGCTTTTGGGTTGAGCAATGCTGAAGTTGGCGCGGTCCCGTTGATGCTGTTTGTCGGGATCGCGGCCATTGTGGCCACCTCCGCGTGGGCGGAGCTGCTGCCGAAAAACATGATCGGTGGACTCGCGGTGATCATGACGCTCGGTTTCGCCTTTGCCAAAATTGGCCGACAAATCCCGCTGCTGAAAGATATTGGTGGCCCGGCAATATTGTGCCTGATGCTGCCCTCGGTGCTGGTCTATTTTGGCGTATTCGAGAAACACACCCTGGATACGGTTCACCTGTTGATGAAAGAGGCCAATTTGCTCTATTTCGTCATCGCCTGTCTGGTGGTGGGGAGCATTTTGGGGATGAACCGCGTGCTGTTGATTCAGGGGATGATCCGCATGTTCGTTCCGCTGGTGGTGGGTACCCTGATGGCCGTGCTGACCGGCTTACTCGTTGGTTCGCTGTTTGGCTATACGCCGTATCACACCTTCTTCTTCATCATCGTACCGATTATCGGCGGAGGGATTGGCGAGGGAATTTTACCGTTGTCGCTGGCCTATTCGGCGATACTGGGTCAGACACCTGACGTCTACGTGGCGCAACTGGCACCCGCCGCCGTAGTGGGGAATATTTTTGCCATTATTTGTGCGGGTACGCTGGCGCGCCTCGGGGCAAAACGTCCCTCGCTTTCAGGCAATGGCATGTTAACCCGCAGCAAAGATGACACAAGCCTGTTTGCCAGCGCGCAGAGCGTACAGCAGACGGATTTCCATCTGATGGGGGGCGGGCTGCTGATGGTGTGTGCGTTTTTCATCGTTGGCGGACTGTTTGAGAAGCTGGTGCATATTCCCGGCCCGGTATTGATGATCCTCATCGCCGTGCTGTGCAAATACTTCAAGGTGATCCCGGCCTCCATGGAGCAGGGGGCGCACAGTTGCTATAAATTCGTCTCCGCTGCGCTGGTCTGGCCGTTGATGATTGGTCTCGGCATGCTGTACGTGCCGCTCGAGAGCGTGGTGTCGGTCTTTTCGGTGGGATACGTGGTGGTGTGCGGTTCGATCGTCATCGCAATGGCGCTGAGCGGCTATTTTATTGCGTCGCGCCTGAATATGTACCCGGTGGAAGCGGCGATTGTCACCTGCTGTCATAGCGGGCTGGGCGGGACAGGGGATGTGGCAATTCTTTCCGCGTCTAACCGCATGTCGCTGATGCCGTTTGCCCAGATTGCGACCCGCATTGGCGGTGCGTCGACGGTGATTTTCGCCACGCTTTTGATGGGCTGGTTAATGGCGCACTGATCCCGGATGTCAGAAGACTGAATCGCAACGACATTTTCAGCACGCCGTTGCGGTTCAGTTCTTTATAAATATCACTGCGCTGGATAGAATTACCGCATTCACAGCGACGGGAAACCGCACGATGACCGGAAGAGTTGATTACCAGATTGAAAAATTTCTCTTTACCGAAGCCGCCGAACCGGAACGTCTGACGCGCCAGTGGGCGGAGGTACTGGAAGAGTGTCGGGAGCAACAGGCCGGTGCAGAAGAACGTCTTCGTCTGGCGCTGCTGAATGTGGATTACGTCACCAGCTTTGAGCTTCCTTTCCGGTTACTCCTCACCCGCGCCCCGCAGTTAATTGACGGCCTCAGAAAAGAGCTTCAACTCAGCCAAAAAAATGTGCTTTTTAACGGCAAGCGCTTCGGCTGTGTTTATAGCCTGAAAATGAATCTGGACGGGATCCCCGATGAATTTAACTACCACCTGAAAACGCGTATCCAGCGCAGTGATAGCGAAGGGGGGAGCGAAGTGCCGTACCGGCAAATCGCCCAGCAGGTGAAAGCGCCCCGTGAGCGATTAAAGTTAGCGCTGGAAAACGGGCTCGCGGTAACCGCACTCGACGGGCTTTTCTGGTTCGGCATTCAGCGCATCGCGGCCGATGTGCAACGGTTGCGCAAAACGGGGATGAGAATAACCACCTCCGGGACCGAGGTCTTTGATACGCTGACCAGGACCCGACGGCAGATCCCGGTCTATCGTCAGGAAAAAGCGTAGCGTTGCCACGAATATTAACGTAACCGCAGGGCTATTCAGCCCGCAGCAATATCGCCATCAGCCCAGGAAAACGGGCATCCAGATCGTCTCTTCGCAGTGAAATCATATTCTCTCGCCCCTGCGGGCGCTGCCAGATTACACCGCTGTCGCGCAGTACGCGCCAGTGGTGGGTCATGGTGGATTTCACCACATCGTCCGGGCGCAGCGCGTTGCAGCTCAGTTCACTGCCATCGGCCAGCCTGCGGATAATCGATAGCCGGAGCGGGTTGCCGAGAGCAAACAGCACATTTTCCAGCAGTATTTGTTCAGGTTCGGGGTGGTTTGGGATCATCGTTTTCCTGCGTCAACGTTCAGATTGAGCTATATCAACAATAGGTCAACCGTGAAAAAATAGTTCGATAATACTCGTACAATAGGACTATTATAGCAAACGAACACACAGGCGACCATCCCGGTCGTCACAACTCAGTCTTACAGACTTAAGGAAATATTATGCCCCGACCCATCCCTCTCGAACGTTATCGCAACATCGGTATTTCCGCGCATATCGATGCCGGTAAAACGACAACCACCGAACGCATCCTGTTTTACACCGGGATGAGCCACAAGCTGGGTGAAGTACACGATGGCGCGGCAACAACCGACTGGATGGCGCAGGAGCAAGAGCGCGGGATCACCATTACCTCCGCGGCCGTCAGCTGCTTCTGGCCGGGTATGGACAGAGGGTTTGAACCGCACCGGATCAATATCATCGACACCCCGGGGCACGTGGATTTCACCATTGAGGTGGAACGTTCCATGCGCGTGCTGGACGGTGCCGTCATGGTGTACGACTCCGTGGGTGGCGTCCAGCCACAGTCAGAGACCGTCTGGCGTCAGGCGAATAAATATCATGTGCCGCGCCTGGCGTTCGTCAACAAAATGGACCGTCCGGGTGCCGATTTCTTCCGCGTCGTACGGATGATGCAGGAACGCCTGAAGGCGAATCCGGTGCCTGTTGTGATCCCTGTGGGCGCGGAAGAGCATTTCACCGGCGTGGTGGATCTCATCAAGATGCGTACCATTGTGTGGGATGATGCCACACAGGGCATGGTGTTTAACTATGCGCCGGTACCGGACGAATTGCTGAGCACCGCGCAGGAGTGGCGGGAAAAAATGGTCTCTGCGGCAGCAGAAGCCAGCGACGCGCTGATGGATAAATACCTGGAGACGGGCGACCTTGATGAGGCTGAGATCATCAAAGGGCTGCGTATTCGGACCATCTCCGGTGAAATCCAGCCGATGCTGTGCGGCAGCGCCTTTAAAAACAAAGGGGTACAGCGCATGCTCGATGCGGTGATTGAGCTGATGCCATCCCCGCTGGATGTACCGGCCATCGACGGTGTGGACGAAAAAGGGCAGCATGCGGAGCGTCATCCAAGTGATGAAGAGCCGTTTTCTGCGCTGGCGTTCAAACTGATGAGCGATCCGTACGTCGGGCAACTGACCTTTATCCGCGTTTACTCTGGCGTGTTGAGAAAAGGCGACGCGGTGTACAACCCGGTGAAGGGCAAGAAAGAGCGTATCGGACGCATCGTGCTGATGCATGCCAACGATCGTCACGAGGTGGACGAGCTGCGCGCCGGTGATATTGCGGCCTGTGTGGGTCTGAAGGATGTGACCACCGGGGACACGCTCACCGATCCGAATGCGATCATCACGCTTGAGCGAATGGAGTTCCCGGACCCGGTGATCTCCCTTGCCATCGAGCCAAAAACCAAGGGCGATCAGGAGAAAATGGGCATTGCCCTGCAACGCCTGGCGGCGGAAGATCCGTCTTTCCGTCTGCATACCGATGAAGAGTCCGGCCAGACGATTATCTCCGGTATGGGTGAGCTACATCTTGAGATTATCGTCGATCGCATGAAGCGTGAGTTTGGCGTCGAGGCGAACATCGGCCGTCCGCAGGTGACCTACCGCGAGACGCTGCGCAAAGCGGTGAAAGATATCGAAGGCAAATTTGTCCGGCAGTCCGGCGGTAAAGGGCAGTACGGGCATGTGGTCCTGAGCCTTGAGCCGTTAGAGCCTGGTAGTGGCTTCAAGTTTGAAGATGCCACGAAGGGTGGCGTGGTGCCGCGTGAGTATATTCCCTCTGTGGAAAAAGGGCTGCGCGAAGCCATGAACAGCGGCGTGCTGGCGGGGTATCCGGTTGTCGATGTAAAAGCGACCCTGACCTTTGGGTCGTATCACGACGTCGACTCCTCGGAAATGGCGTTCCGCATGGCGGCGATCCTCGGGTTTAAAGAGGGCGCTCGCAGAGCGGATCCGGTGATCCTTGAGCCGGTGATGCATGTCGAGGTGGAAACGCCGGAAGAGTACGCCGGTAATATTATGGGCGATCTCTCATCCCGTCGTGGCATGGTGCAGGGCATGGAAGAGCAGTACGGCAGCCAGATTATCCGCGCTGACGTGCCGCTGGCAGAGATGTTTGGATACGCCACCACGCTGCGCTCGATGTCGCAAGGGCGCGCGACCTACACGATGGAGTTCCACCATTTTGCGGAAGCACCGCGCAATGTGGCGGATGAGATTATTGCCCGGCGTGCGAAGTAATACGTTCACCCTCTCCCCGATGGGGGGAGGGTATATCAATCCAGCGCCTTCACCATTTTCCCACTCGCCACAAACGTCCCGGCTCCCAGATGGTGCAGGGTATTCAGCTTATCCCCGTCAAACTGCCAGCGTCCGGCGACAAACGCGCGTTCATCGGCAGCGGCTGAAACCACTTCCCCGAACAGCGTATCGTACTTTTCTGCCGCAGATGTAACGGGTAATAACCGGCACTCCATCCACGCCAGACATTTATCTTCAATGACGGGCAGGCCGAGTGCCGGACCGTTCACCACCGGGATGCCGTAGCAGTTGAATTTGTCTTCGTCGCGCCCGCTAATGCTACCGACCGCGTAGGTCCAGTTGGCGGCGGACACGCCGGGAATGACGATGCCAAATTGCCCGCTGCGTTCAATCAGTTCACGCGACCAAGTGCTTTTATCCACCACAATGGCGATACGCGGTGGTTCAAACTCAACCGGCATCGACCACGCGGCAGCCATAACGTTACGCCTGTCCAGGGTTTCATCCCGACTGGTGATAAGCACGGTAGGACCATGGTTTAAAAGACGGCTGGCATGACGTAATTCAACAGGACGAAAGTGGCTCATAGGGTCTCCTCATCAATAACGATGAGTATGGCGAAAAAGCACGGAAATCAAAGTGGACGCGTAAAATTAGTTTATAAACAGAACATCACTGTTAAAGGAAACTGATGCATGTCCCCATTTCTGACTGCCTATTTCGCCCGCATCTGCTGGAAACAACCGGCTACTGTTGATATCGACACCTTGCGCGCGCTGCATTTACATCACAACTGTGCGATCCCGTTTGAAAATATCGATGTCGTTCTGCCGCGCGAAATACAGCTCGACGATCAAAGCCTTGTCGACAAACTTGTTAAGGCGCGTCGCGGGGGGTATTGCTTTGAACAAAATGGCTTGTTTGAGCGCGTGTTGCGCGAAGTTGGGTTTACGGTGCGCAGCGTGCTGGGACGTGTGGTATTAGCGAATCCACCGCAAATGCCGCCGCGCACGCATCGCCTGTTGCTCGTCGAACTTAACGGCGAGCGCTGGATTGCCGACGTTGGATTTGGCGGCCAGACGCTGACGGCACCGATTCGTCTGCTTGCCAACGAAGAGCAGGAGACGCCGCACGGTCTGTATCGTCTGCTGAGCGAGGGGAACGACTGGGTACTGCAATTCCGTCACCATGAGCACTGGCAGTCGATGTACCACTTTGACCTGACGACACAATATTTCAGTGATTACGTCATGGGGAATTTCTGGTCGGCGCACTGGCCGCAGTCCCATTTCCGCCATCATCTGCTGATGTGCCGCCATCTGCCTGACGGCGGCAAACTGACGCTGACCAACTTCAACTTTACTCACTGGCAAAAGGGCCATGTAGAGGAGCAGATCCATCTTCCCGATGCTGCGGCGCTGTATCAGTTGATGCAGGAGCGCTTCGGGCTGGGTGTTGACGATCCGAAGCACGGTTTTTCACTGGCGGAGCTGACGGCGGTGATGGCAGGGTTTGATACACATCCTCAGGCCGGGAAATAGCCCGGTGGCAGCTACGCCTTACCGGGCCGACAGATGCTTGAACGTAGGTCGGGTAAGGCGCAGCCGCCACCCGACAAAATCAACGGCGCGATCTCACCACCTGGTATCGACGGGTAAAGTACTCAAACGGCGCGCTCCACACATGTACCAGACGGGTGAACGGGAAGATGAGGAAGATTGTCATCCCCAGCACCAGATGAACGCGGAAGATGGGGGCAACGCCACTCAACATTTCCGATGAGCCGCCCTTAAACGTCACAATTCCCTGCGCCCAGCCGACCAGCTTCATCATCTCACTTCCGTCAGGATACTGGGCGGAGAAAGGAATGGTCGATAGCCCCAGAATGCACTGTATCAGCAGGATACTCATGATGATGATATCCGGCGTGGTGGAAGTGGCGCGCACCCGCTGGTTGAACAGGCGGCGAATCAGCAGCATGGACCCGCCAATCAACGTCAGCACGCCGCAAATCCCCCCTGCAATCATGGCTAACTGCTGCTTAACCGCGACGGGTAAAAACCAGGCATACATCCAGTGCGGGGTTAGCATGCCGAACAGGTGGCCGAAGAAAATCCCCAGGATCCCAATATGAAACAGGTTAGAGGCCCAGTTCATACCGCGTTTGCTGAGCATCTGGCTCGATGAGGCGCGCCAGGTGTATTGCCCGTAGTCGTAGCGCAACCAGCTGCCGAGGAAAAACACGGTGGCGCAGATGTAGGGGTAAATGTCATAGAAAAAGACGTTCAGGTAATGTGTCATTTTGGGCCTCCGGCGCTGACGTCTACGTACTGCGGCGCGACGTCCTGGCTAAAGCGTCGTTGATAGTGCTGCATCGGCGAGCTGTCGCACGATGTGGCGTTGTCTTCGATAAACTTGACCTGTTCCTCTTCCCATACGGCGTCCAGCGCCTGGCGGGTATCATCGCGTTTCTCCGTGGCCACCTGTTTCGCCACGCTGTCGCTGGAAAGCCGCGTTCCGGCCAACACCAGCAGGGCATCAAACAGCTGATAATGCGCCACGCCGCGCTGCTTCAGACGCCCGCCAATCAGCGCCAGGATAGGCGCGACGTTCTGCAATCCTTCGCGCGCCTCGTCGTCCGTAACGATACTGAGGTACTCCAGATAGAGCGGCAGATAGTCCGGCAGTTCGCGGCAGTCGAGCTGTAGCCCGGCTTTCTCATACTGGCCCATCAGGTCGACCATTGCCTGACCGCGATCGCGGGATTCAGCGTGAACATGCTCGAACAGCAGCAGCGAGGTCGCGCGGCCACGCTCAAATACCTCGCACCACTCGGCCTGTTTATCCAGCAGCGGGGCGCTCAGGTGCTGACGGGCAAACGACAGCAGCATGGGTGCGTCCTGCTCAATGAGCGAAAGCGCTTCCTCGCGATTTTCCCACAGGGTCTCATCGGGATACTCAATCAGCAGCGCGATGATTTTGAGGATCTGCATTACTCTCCCTCCCCATGTTCGCGCACCTCGGTGATGTTGATGGCATCAATCCGGCTGCTGTTGAAGAGGTTAAATTTGGTGTCAGAGCCGTGGCAGCCGTCGCCAAAGGTGAAGCCGCAGCCGTTACGTTCCGGGAAGGCATCGCGCGCCATTTCACGGTGGCTGGTGGGGATCACGAAACGATCCTCATAGTTGGCGATGGCCAGATAGCGGTACATCTCTTCAACCTGTTCCACGGTAAGGCCTACCTCCTCAATCGCACGGGTGTCCGTGACGCCTTCTACCGTCTGGGAGCGCTTGTAGTGTCGCATCGCCATCATGCGTTTAAGGGCGCGCAGCACCGGGCCGGTATCCCCCGCGCTGAGCATGTTCGCCAGATACTGCACGGGAATGCGCAGGCTCTCCACGGCAGGCAGGACGCCGTCGCTCTGCGGCAGGCCGCCTGCGTCAGCGTAGGACTGGATCGGTGACAGCGGCGGCACATACCAGACCATCGGCAGGGTGCGGTATTCCGGGTGCAGCGGCAGGGCCAGCTTCCAGTCCATCGCCATTTTGTAGACCGGGGAGCGCTGGGCCGCATCAATCACGTTCTGCGGAATGCCCTGTTTCAGCGCTTCTTCAATCACCGCCGGGTCGTTCGGGTTGAGGAACACGTCGCACTGGCGTTCGTAGAGATCGGTTTCATGCTCGGTGCTGGCGGCCTCCTCAATACGGTCCGCGTCATACAGCAGCACGCCGAGATAGCGGATGCGCCCGACGCAGGTTTCCGAGCAGACGGTCGGCTGGCCGGATTCAATGCGCGGGTAGCAGAAGATGCATTTTTCTGACTTGCCGCTCTTCCAGTTGAAGTAGATCTTTTTGTACGGACAACCGCTGATGCACAGACGCCAGCCGCGGCATTTGTCCTGGTCAATCAGCACAATGCCGTCCTCTTCGCGCTTGTAAATGGCGCCGCTCGGGCAGGTGGCGACGCAGCTTGGGTTCAGGCAGTGCTCGCACAGGCGCGGCAGGTACATCATGAAGGTGTTTTCAAACTGGCCGTACATCTCTTTCTGGATCTTCTGGAAGTTACGGTCGCGGGCGCGTTTTTCGAATTCGCCGCCCAGCAGCTCCTCCCAGTTGGGTCCCCAGACGATTTTATCCATCCGCTTGCCGTCAATCAGCGAACGCGGACGGGCGGTAGGGAGGTGATCCCCCTCCGGCGCGCGGTGCAGATCCTGATAATCGAAGGTGAAAGGCTCATAATAATCGTCAATCTGCGGCAGGACGGGGTTAGAAAATATTTTCGACAGCACGCCCATTTTGCCGCCGAGGCGCGGCGTCAGCTTACCGTGAATACCGCGGATCCAGCCGCCTTGCCACTCCTCCTGGTCTTCCCAGTTTTTCGGGTAGCCGATCCCCGGTTTGGTTTCGACGTTGTTAAACCATGCATACTCCATCCCTTCACGCCCGGTCCAGACGTTTTTACAGGTGACCGAGCAGGTGTGGCAGCCAATGCATTTATCGAGATTCAGTACCATGCCAACCTGTGAACGTATTTTCATTTTTTTGTCTCCTGTACCTGATCCCGACCTTCGCCATCCAGCCAGTTAATGTTTTTCATTTTGCGGATCATGATGAACTCGTCGCGGTTGGAGCCAACGGTACCGTAATAGTTGAAGCTGTACGCCAGCTGCGCGTAACCGCCAATCATGTGCGTCGGTTTCGGGCAGACGCGGGTCACCGAGTTATGAATACCGCCGCGCCGTCCGGTCACCTCGGAACCCGGAATGTTAAGAATGCGCTCCTGGGCGTGGTACATCATGGTCATACCCGGTGGCACGCGCTGGCTGACCACCGCGCGGGCGGTGAGGGCGCCGTTGGCGTTGAAGGCTTCAATCCAGTCGTTGTCCTCAATGCCCAGCTCACGCGCGTCGGTTTCACTGATCCAGACAATCGGCCCGCCGCGCGACAGAGTCTGCATCAGCAGGTTTTCACTGTAGGTAGAGTGGATGCCCCATTTCTGGTGCGGCGTCAGGAAGTTGAGCGCTTTTTCCGGGAAGCCGTTCGGCGGGATCTCGCGCATATGGCTGACGCTGCGGGTATCAATCGGCGGACGGTAAGCCACCAGACTTTCGCCGAAGGCACGCATCCACGGGTGATCCTGATACAGTTGCTGACGGCCGGAGAGGGTGCGCCACGGGATCAGCTCGTGAACGTTGGTATAACCCGCGTTGTAGGAGACATGCTCGCTTTCCAGACCGGACCAGGTCGGGCTGGAGATGATTTTACGCGGCTGCGCCTGAATATCGCGGAAGCGGATTTTTTCATCTTCTTTATTCAGCGCCAGGTGGGTGTGGTCGCGTCCGGTCAGTTCGCCCAGCGCTTCCCACGCCTTCACCGCCACCTGACCGTTGGTTTCCGGTGCCAGCGCAAGGATCACTTCGGCGGCATCAATGGCCGTCTCGATACGCGGACGGCCTTTCGCCGGACCGTCGAGCTTGACGTAGTTCAGCTTGCCGAGGAACTCGACCTCGTTTTGCGTGTTCCACGAGATCCCTTTCCCGCCGTTGCCGAGCTTGTCCAGCAAGGGGCCGAGGGAGGTAAAGCGCTCCCAGGTTTCCGGGTAGTTACGCTCGACGACCGCAATGTTCGGCGCGGTTTTGCCGGGGATCAAATCGCATTCGCCTTTGCGCCAGTCCTGAATATCAAACGGCTGGGACAGTTCCGCCGGGGAGTCGTGCTGCAGAGGCTGCAACACGACGTCCGTTTCCGTACCAAGATGGCCGACGCACACGTCAGAGAAAACTTTGGCGATGCCTTTGTAAATCTCCCAGTCGCTGCGCGATTCCCACGCCGGGTCGACGGCGGCAGACAGCGGATGAATAAACGGATGCATGTCGGAGGTGTTCATGTCGTCCTTTTCATACCAGGTGGCGGTGGGCAGGACGATGTCAGAGAACAGGCAGGTGCTGGACATACGGAAGTCAAGCGTGACCAGCAGGTCGAGTTTGCCCTCAATGGCGTTAGTCTGCCAGTCGACCTCTTCAGGCTTCACGTCATCGGTCGAGCCTAAATCTTCTCCTTGTATCCCGCTTTCGGTGCCGAGCAAATACTTGAGCATGTACTCGTGGCCTTTGCCGGAGGAGCCAAGCAGGTTCGAGCGCCAGACAAACAGATTGCGCGGGTGGTTTTTACCGCTGTCGGGCTGCTCGCAGGCGAAGCGGATATCGCCCGATTTCAACGCCTGAACGGTGTACTCCTGCGGCGTCATGCCTGCTGCCTCAGCGCGGGCTTTGATTTGCAGCGGGTTGAGGTTGAGCTGCGGCGCCGACGGCAGCCAGCCCATACGCTCGGCGCGGACGTTGAAGTCGATCAGGTGACCGGTGAATCGGGATGCGTCCGCCAGCGGAGAAAGCAGCTCCTGCGCCGTCAGCTTCTCATAGCGCCACTGGCTGGCGTGGTTGTAAAAGAACGAGGTGCTGTTCATCTGGCGCGGCGGGCGGTTCCAGTCCAGCGCGAAGGCCAGCGGCAGCCAGCCGGTTTGCGGACGCAGCTTCTCCTGGCCCACGTAGTGCGACCAGCCACCACCGCTTTGGCCTACGCAGCCGCAGAAGACCAGCATGTTGATCATGCCCCGGTAGTTCATGTCCATGTGGTACCAGTGGTTTACCCCGGCACCGAGAATGATCATCGAGCGTCCATGCGTTTTGTGCGCCGTGTCGGCAAACTCACGGGCAATTTTTTCAATCAGATACGCGGGGACACCGGTGATCTGTTCGCCCCAGGCCGGTGTATACGCTTTGATCTCACCATAATTTTCAGCCGCGTTACTGTCTTCCAGACCACGATCGAGACCGTAGTTGGCGAGCACCAGATCGTACACGCTGACCACATGTTTCTGGCTGCCGTCGGCAAGCGTCAGGGTTTTACTCGGTACGCGGCGGGTCAGCACCGGCTCCTGCTTCACGCTGCGAAAATGCGGGTTCTCATTACCGCCAAAGTAGGGGAAGGCGACATCCGCCACGCTGTCGTGGGTGATCAGCAGGGAAAGGGTCAACTCCGTTTCCTGACCCGCAGCCAGCGATTCCAGGTTCTCGCCCCAGCGGAAGCCAATGGAACCGTTAGGAACCACCAGATTACCGGCAATATCAAAGGCGACGGTTTTCCACTCCGGGTTGTTGGCTTCGCCCAGCCCGTCAACAAGGTCGGACGCCCGCAGCATGCGTCCCGGCACCAGACGACCATCGGCCTGCTCATCCAGCAGAACCAGCATCGGCATGTCGGTGTAGCGGCGGCAGTAGTTGAGGAAGTAGTCGCTTGGGTTATCGAGGTGGAACTCTTTGAGGATCACATGTCCCATGGCCATCGCCAGCGCGCTGTCGGTCCCCTGTTTGGGGGCGAGCCACTGGTCGCTCAGTTTGGCAACTTCTGAGAAGTCCGGCGTGATGGCAACGGTTTTGGTCCCTTTGTAACGAACCTCGGTAAAGAAATGGGCGTCGGGGGTGCGCGTCTGGGGAACGTTAGAGCCCCAGGCGATGATATAGCTGGAGTTGTACCAGTCGGCGGACTCCGGCACGTCGGTCTGCTCGCCCCAGGTCATGGGCGAGGCGGGAGGCAGGTCGCAATACCAGTCATAGAAACTCAGGCAGGTACCGCCGAGCAGAGAGAGATAGCGCGTACCGGCAGCGTAAGAGACCATCGACATCGCCGGAATAGGCGAGAAACCGGCCACGCGGTCCGGGCCATAATTTTTGATGGTCCAGACGTTGGCGGCGGCAATCAGCTGGTTCAACTCTTTCCAGTTCGAGCGGATAAACCCGCCTTTACCGCGTGCCTGTCGGTAGCTCTGCGCTTTTTGCGGATCGTTTTGAATGGCATCCCAGGCGAGTACCGGGTCGCTGTGCTGCGCCAGCGCCTCGCGCCAGAGTTCAATCAGCCTGCGGCGCACCAGCGGATATTTGAGGCGGTTGGCGCTGTAGAGGTACCAGGAGTAGCTTGCGCCGCGTGGGCAACCGCGTGGCTCATGGTTAGGCAGGTCCGGGCGAGTGCGGGGGTAATCGGTCTGCTGGGTTTCCCAGGTCACCAGTCCGTTTTTGACATAAATCTTCCAGCTGCAGGAGCCGGTACAGTTCACGCCGTGGGTAGAGCGCACAATCTTGTCGAACTGCCAGCGCTGGCGGTAGCTGTCTTCCCAGTCCCGGTTGGTGTGATACACCTGCCCGTGCCCATCGGCGAAACTGTCGCCTTTTGTTTTGAAGTAACGAAAGCGGTCCAGCAGTTTGCTCATGACATTTCTCCTGCTTCGATAGCATGGCCGGAGGGTGCTGCATCACGCTCCGGCGAAGATGTAGTTATTATTTTTATGAGGATTTACGGCCGTACACCAGCCAGGTGACGAGCACGCAGACGATGTAAAACACGAGGAAGACTTTCATGGCGCCGACCGGCGATCCGGTCATTGCCAGCGAGGTGCCGAAGGCTTTAGGGATAAAAAATCCGCCTACTGCGCCAATGGCGGAAATAAAGCCCAGCGCGGCAGCGGTGTCTGTCACGGCTTCATGCTGCGCCTGTTCATCGGTGCCACCTTGCTTTCTCACCCGGTCAATGGTGATTTGGCGAAAGATAATCGCAATCATCTGGAAGGTTGAGCCGCTGCCCAGCCCGGCGGTGAGGAACAACCCCATAAAGACCAGATAAAACGCGACAAAGCTGCCGGAGCCCGAGCCGGGCAGGGTCAGGAAGATCAGGGCGCTAAAGATGGCCATAAAGACAAAGTTGATGAGCGTGACGCGCACGCCGCCCAGCCTGTCGGAGATCATCCCGCCCGCTGAACGCGCCAGCGCACCAATCAGGGGGCCAAAGAAGGCAAGGTGAAGAATGTTAACGTCCGGAAACTGGGTTTTCGACAGCATGGCAAAGCCTGCCGAGAAACCGATAAACGAGCCGAAGGTCGCCAGATAGAGCAGGCTCAGCAGCCAGAGATGAAACCGCTTAAGCACCGGAAGCTGGCTGGCGATAGAGGCTTTTGAGCTGGCGATATCGTTCATGCCAATAAACGCCGCAATGGTGGCCAGCAGCAGAAGCGGAGCCCAGATCCAGGCGGCATTCGCCAGCCACATGGTGGACCCGTCCTCCAGAGGCACACCGTTTACCCCCAGAAAGGTGAACATCGGCAGAAAAATGACCAGTGGCGCGATCAACTGCATCACGCTGACGCCCAGGTTTCCCAGCCCGCCGTTGATTCCCAGCGCGCTACCCTGTCTGGATTTCGGGAAGAAAAAGCTGATATTCCCCATGCTGGAGGCAAAGTTAGCGCCCGCAAATCCGCAGAGCAGGGCAATGACGATAAAGACCCAGTAAGGCGTCGCGGTGTTCTGAATGGCAATCCCCAGCCAGACGCAGGGGATAATCAGGATCACGGTGCTCAATACTGTCCAGTTACGTCCGCCAAATATCGGCACCATAAAAGAGTAGGGGACACGCAATATTGCGCCGGAGAGAGAAGGTAATGCCGTTAGCATAAAAAGCTGATCGGTAGTGAAATTAAATCCGACTTTATTGAGGTTAACCGCAATGGCACTAAATAACATCCAGACGCAAAAGGCCAATAGCAGGCAAGCCACAGAAATCCATAGGTTTCTTCGCGCGATATGTTTGCCTTTATTCTCCCAGAATTGCGGATTTTCCGGTTTCCAGTTACTTAAAAGATGGTGATGACTTTTCTCACTTTGTTGTGACATATCGCCCTCTTGCTTACCCAAATGAAGATAAAAAATAAGTAAAAACAGCTAGATATGAGAAGGTCTGGTATTGTGGTTATTGGAAGTATTGAGATACATCTGAAAGGATAGATAAAAAAGCGAACCCCAGAGTTTGGAAATGAAATAGGGGTTCGCCTAATGTGTTACTAATTGTAACGGTGGGATTTAATTACTCAGATGGGAGTATTAAAACAACTCCAGAGAAATTAATTTATCAAGATGATTATTAAACGCAGCGTCATCCATTTCAGGCATGTTTAATAGATATATGCCGTCAAGGCCACACACCAGGCCAATTAAACGCCAGGCAATACTTGCTGCCGGGTCACCGGAACGGAATACGCCTGCATTCCTGCCAGCTTCAATAAGGGCAACCGTTTCCTGATGCCACATCTCCATTGTCAGCACATACGCGCCTTTGATCTCTGCGTCGCGGGTTGCGAGGATTTGCGCTTCTCGCCAGAGGCGAATGTAGGGTTCAAACCTGCCGTCATCGCTGCCGAGCATGGCATGTAAACGTGCCCGCCAGCTGGCGTGTTCCCCGAGCACATCCGCATCCAGCAGTTCGCGGATCAGCCGGATAAAGGCCAGCGATTTTAACTCACCGCCGGAGGTGAAATGGTGATGCACTTGCCCGGTTGCGACACCGGCTTCGGAGGCGATGCGGCGCACCGTCATGGCGGAAAATCCCTCGGCCAGCGCCACGCGCATGGCGGCCTGTAAGATCTCTTCCCGTCTTTCATCCCTGGTCAGATAACCCATTTTCTCTCACTCTTAAATAGCAATGAAACGAGTGTAACAAAGAGCTGGACAAGTGTTCAACATTCCGTAGGATCGCATCCTGGACATGTGTCCATTTTTATATAAAAAGGAAATTTATGTTTCGTCAGTGGTTAGCGTTAGTGATTATCGTGCTGGTGTATATCCCGGTGGCGATTGACGCGACGGTGCTGCACGTGGCGGCGCCGACATTGAGCATGACGCTGGGCGCCAGCGGTAACGAATTATTGTGGATCATCGATATCTACTCGCTGGTGATGGCGGGTATGGTGTTGCCAATGGGCGCGCTCGGCGACCGCATCGGTTTTAAACGGCTGCTGATGCTTGGCAGCACGCTGTTTGGCCTGTCATCGCTGGCGGCGGCCTTTGCCCCCTCTGCGGGCTGGCTGATTGCCGCGCGCGCCTCGCTGGCAATTGGCGCGGCAATGATCATACCGGCAACCCTTGCGGGTATACGCACCTTGTTTATTAACGCGCGAGATCGCAACATCGCGCTTGGCGTCTGGGCCGCGGTCGGGTCCGGCGGGGCGGCGTTTGGTCCGCTGATTGGCGGTATGCTGCTGGAGCATTTTTACTGGGGATCGGTCTTTTTGATCAACGTGCCGATTGTGCTGGTGGTGGTGTCGCTGGCCGCTGTCTATGTTCCGCGTCAGCAAGGGCGCCCAGAGCAGCCGCTGAATATTAGCCATGCCGTCATGCTGATTGTGGCAATTTTGCTGCTGGTCTATAGCGCCAAAACCGCGCTGAAAGGCGGGCTTTCTCCATGGCTGGTGGCCTGTACACTGCTCACCGGCGCGGTATTGCTGTTTATCTTCGTGCGTATTCAGCTTCGCGCCCGCGTGCCGATGATCGACATGCGCCTGTTTTGCCATCGCATCATTTTAAGCGGGGTGGTGATGGCGATGACCGCCATGATCGCCCTGGTGGGGTATGAATTGTTGATGGCTCAGGAGCTGCAGTTTGTGCATGGCTTTACCCCGTTTGAAGCGGGCATGTTCATGCTGCCGCTCATGGTCGCCAGCGGGTTCAGCGGCCCGATTGCCGGGATACTGGTTGGTCGTCTGGGGCTGCGCATGGTAGCGGCAGGCGGAATGGGGCTGAGCGCCGTCAGCTTTATTGGCCTGTCGATGCTCGACTTCAGCACGCAGCAGTGGCAGGCGTGGTGCCTGATGGTGCTGCTTGGCTTCAGTGCCGCGAGTGCGCTGCTGGCCTCCACCTCGGCAATCATGGCGGCGGCGCCGAAAGAGAAAGCCGCCGCTGCCGGGGCGATTGAAACCATGTCCTACGAACTGGGCGCAGGGCTGGGGATCGCGATATTTGGTCTGTTGCTGACCCGCAGCTTCTCGGCGTCGATTGAACTACCGCGGGGCTTACCTTCAACGCTGGCTGATAAAGCCTCGTCATCCATTGGCGAAGCGATGAAGGTCGCGCAGGATCTCAGTCCGGCGCTCGGTGAAACCGTCATTGAGGCGGCAAAAACGGCGTTTATCACGTCGCACAGCGTGGCGTTAGGCAGCGCCGGTGGGATGTTATTGCTGCTGGCGATTGGGATTTGGTTTAGCCTGGCGAACGCGCCGCAACAGTAAATGCAAGCCCGAAGGCGCTGCACCTTCGGGCTATTCACTCCTGCTGCAGCGGCGCGGTGTCGTTATCGCGTCAGCCGATAGTGCGACTGCACCAGACCCGACGGAAAGCTGCGGGTGGATAAAAGCGTCAAATCGATATCCCGGGGCAGCGAACCGAACAGCGGCTTGCCTGAGCCGATCAGGACAGGAACGGTGGTGATAACCATATCGGCCACCAGTCCTTCGCGCAGAAACGACTGGATCACCTGTCCGCCATCTAAATAGATGCGGTGTGCGTTCTGCACCGCCAGCTCATCAAGCGCTTCCTTTGGGGTACAGCGGGAGAACTGCACTTTACCTTTCAGCGGCTCGGGCACCTCGGTGTCAGCCAGCTGACTGGAGAGCACCAGCACGGGGCGGTTATAGGGCCATTGGTCAAAGGTCAGCACTTTCTCATAGCTTCCCCGGCCCATCACAATCCAGTCTTTGTCGGCAATGAACGCATCATAACCATGATCTTCCGTTGGATCATCGCGCTGGAGTAGCCAGCCGATATCGCCATCCTGGCGGGCAATGTAGCCATCAAGACTGACGGCGATAAAAACGTGGGTGGTAATCATCGAAGGCTCCCTGTTCAGGCTGTGACGTTAGGACAGTGACGAGAGCAGTATACCGGAACCGGGGGATGACGATCAGGGGAGCGAGCAGAGGGGCAAAAAAAAGCCAGCCGCAGGGGCTGGCTTTCTGGTGTGACAAATCTTAGAACTGGTAGGTCAGACCTACAGCAACGATATTGTCGGTAGCGATTTTAGCGTCTTTGGTGAACGCATTGTCGTCCAGCAGGTTGATTTTGTAATCAACATAGGTGGACATGTTTTTGTTGAAGTAGTAGCTCGCGCCAACGTCAACGTATTCCACCAGATCCTGGTCGCCGTAAGAACCGATGTCTTTACCTTTGGATTTCAGGTAAGCGATGGACGGACGCAGACCGAAGTCGAACTGGTACTGAGCCACAACTTCGAAGTTCTGTGCTTTGTTTGCAACGTGACCGTCACCGAAAGCCGTCATGTTACGGGTTTCAGAGTAGGTGGTTGCCAGGTAGATGTTGTTCGCATCGTACTTCAGACCGGCTGCCCATACTTCTGCGTTCTCGCCACCTGCGTTCAGGTCGCTTGCTGCACGAACCTGACGGTCAGTACGGTCAGATTTCGCGTAGGTTGCACCCGCTGCGAAGCCGTCGAATTCATAGGTAGAAGAGAGACCCCAGCCGTCACCGTTAGATTCGGTGATGTCGTTACGGTCGTTTTTACCCTGGTACTGAGCGGCAACGTTCAGACCGTCAACCAGACCGAAGAAGTCGGTGTTACGGTAAGTCGCTACGCCAGTTGTACGGCCAGTCATAAAGCCATCAGTCTGGGTCCAGGTATCGCCACCGAATTCTGGCAGAACGTCAGTCCATGCGCCGATGTCGTACGCCACGCCGTAGTTACGGCCGTAGTCGAAGGAACCGAATTCGTTGAATTTCAGACCTGCGAACGCCAGACGCGTTTTGTTACCGTCAGCACCCTGGGATTCAGAGCGGTTGCCCTTGAACTCATATTCCCACTGGCCATAACCGGTCATCTGGTCATTGATCTGAGTTTCGCCTTTGAAGCCCAGACGAACGTAGGTTTTGTCGCCGTCGTTGTCAGTATCATCAGAAAAATAGTGCAGACCTGTGACTTTACCGTACAGATCCAGCTTGTTACCGTCTTTGTTAAAAACTTCAGCCGCGTTTACAACGCCTGCTGCCAACATGGAAGTGACCGCCACTGCAACTAATTTAAGTTTCATCTTAAATATTCCTTATAATTTTCTTGGGTATTTCCTGAACCACTTCGAACGATTTCCAAACGAGGCTGTTCGTCAATGGCAAGCTATTTTTAAAAATCTTGTAGCCTGCTTTCAATAATAAGTTTCAAAATATTAAAGATAATTTCAATTAGTGTGATCGTGATCGGGTAAATTTCAGCTTTAAGGAATAAATTGCCTGAAAATTATGCATTTTGTGCGCGTTTTACCGCCATTTTCGTTGCGGGGAATATAATTATTACCATTTTTATTTCATGGTGTTAATTATCGTTTTTTCCGTGCTTTTGCAATCATTGCTGAAATTTACATTCATTAAAATCAGTGACTTATAAGATTAATCGCACGTTGATCTCGATGTGTGAAGTGAATGTTTTGCGGTGAATTATATTATTTTATGCTTTTTCTGACGTGACTGTTTGCTATGCAGTTATTACGTTCCGGTGTCAGTTTATGTCAATTTGCGCGCCATATCTTTACGAACGAGAGTTAATATAAACAGAAACTAAACCGCTTTCTATTATTTTGCTAAAGAGTGAATGGGCGATCACATTTTAAATTTATGTTAATTATGTGGCCGGGTTGTAATTAACCCGGCATCAGGAAAAGATTATTTTCGTGTGGCGTACCAGCACAGCAGAGAGCCCATACAGACCATGATGGCGCCTTGCCAGAATGAGAAGGACAGTGGGGCGCTCAACAACAGCGCCGCCAGCGCAGCGGATAAGACCGGGGTAAAATAGGACACGGCTGCCAGCACCGTGACGTTACCGTGAAGGATCCCAATATTCCACGACGCATAGCCCAGCCCCAGTGCGACGCCGCACATGAGTAATTTCACCACCACCGGAACGCTGAACACCATTTCCGGTTGATCGCTTAGGGCATATTTCACCCACAAACTCAGCGCGGTAAGCAACACAAAGAGCGTGATCCCGTTTTGTCCTTTGGCATATTTACTGGTTACCGTGCAGTACGCCGCCCAGATAAACGCGCCGGCAAATGCAAGGGCATAGCTGAGGGGGCTGGAGACAACATTGCGGATAATCTCATTCACCTGCAATCCCTGTTCGCCGCCCAATACCCAGCACACACCGAGTAAAGAGAGGGCTAATCCGGGGATCACCCACAGGGACGATTTCTGTCCGTTAAACAAAATGGCAAACACAATGGTCAGACTTGGCCAGAGATAATTCACCATGCCGACTTCAATCGCCTGTGAACGCGTAGCCGCATACCCTAACGACAGCGCCAGACAAATTTCGTAGCTCACAAACAGGAGGCTGCCGGCAATAAGATAGCCGGGAGTGAAGCGCCGGATTTGAGGAAATCCTACCGTCACCAGACAGAGTAAGCCGCTGACGGTATAGATCATGGCGGCACCCCCCACAGGCCCAAGCCCTTCACTCACGCTGCGAATGAGCCCCACCATGGTGCTCCATAACAAGATTGCTGCCAGCCCAATCAGCGTTGCTCTTTTTCTGTCCATACCCTTGCCATTACTCTCAAAACCAAAGGCAAAACTTATAGCACCGATCGCGCCCCGGTCGCGAATTATTCTCTTAAGCCGTTAATCAAAAAGAGGTATTTAAATGCGAGATGGCTGACTATTAAGGGGGCGAACACCGGCGACCTTGATTTGACGCAAAAAAAACAGGGACTTTGCTGTTAGTTTGCGGCGCGAAGTCTTATCCGTAAATGAGGACAACAATGGACGTCAGCCGCAGACAATTTTTCAAAATCTGCGCGGGCGGTATGGCCGGAACAACAGCCGCGATGCTGGGATTCGCTCCCAAAATGGCGCTGGCTCAGGCGCGCAACTATAAACTGCTGCGTGCCAAAGAGATCCGTAACACCTGCACATACTGCTCCGTGGGTTGTGGGCTTTTAATGTATAGCCTGGGCGATGGCGCGAAGAACGCCAGAGAGGCCATTTATCATATTGAAGGGGATCCAGACCATCCGGTGAGCCGTGGGGCACTCTGCCCGAAAGGGGCGGGACTGCTGGACTACGTTCACAGCGATAACCGTCTGCGCTACCCGGAATACCGCGCGCCGGGTTCCGACAAATGGCAGCGTATTTCCTGGGATGAAGCCTTCTCCCGGATTGCCAGACTGATGAAAGCCGACCGCGACGCCAACTTCATTGAGAAGAATGCGCAGGGCGTGACGGTGAACCGTTGGCTCTCTACCGGCATGCTGTGCGCCTCGGCGGCCAGCAATGAAACCGGCATGCTAACGCAAAAATTTGTTCGCTCCCTCGGGATGCTGGCGGTTGATAACCAGGCGCGCGTCTGACACGGACCAACGGTAGCAAGTCTTGCTCCAACATTTGGTCGCGGTGCGATGACCAACCACTGGGTTGATATCAAAAACGCCAACGTCGTGATGGTGATGGGTGGCAACGCCGCTGAGGCCCATCCGGTGGGGTTCCGCTGGGCGATGGAAGCGAAAAACAATAACGATGCGACGCTTATCGTCGTCGATCCGCGCTTTACGCGTACGGCATCGGTGGCCGATATCTATGCACCGATCCGCTCCGGTACGGACATTACGTTCCTGTCGGGCGTGCTGCTCTATCTGATTGAAAACAATAAAATCAACGCGGAGTACGTAAAACACTACACCAACGCCAGCCTGCTGGTGCGGGATGATTTTGCCTTCGATGAGGGGCTGTTCAGCGGCTATGACGCGGACAAACGTCAGTACGATAAATCGTCCTGGAACTATCAGTTCGATGAAAACGGCTATGCCAGACGCGATGAAACCCTGAGTCATCCACGCTGCGTGTGGAACTTGCTGAAACAGCACGTTTCCCGCTATACGCCGGACGTAGTAGAAAACATCTGCGGTACGCCAAAAGCCGACTTCCTGAAAGTGTGTGAGGTGCTGGCCTCTACCAGTGCCGCCGACAGAACCACCACGTTCCTGTACGCGCTGGGCTGGACGCAGCACACCGTTGGTGCGCAGAACATCCGCACCATGGCGATGATTCAGCTGCTGCTCGGCAATATGGGTATGGCGGGAGGCGGGGTAAATGCCTTGCGCGGTCACTCCAACATCCAGGGCTTAACCGATCTGGGTTTACTCTCGACCAGCCTGCCAGGTTACCTGACGCTGCCGTCGGAAAAACAGGCCGATCTGCAAACCTATCTCACGGCGAATACGCCAAAAGCGACGCGTACGGAGCAGGTGAACTACTGGAGCAACTATCCGAAGTTCTACGTCAGCCTGATGAAATCGTTTTATGGCGATGCGGCGCAGAAAGAGAACGACTGGGGCTTTGAGTGGCTGCCGAAATGGGACCAGACCTACGACGTCATCAAGTATTTCAACATGATGGATAAGGGCAATGTTACGGGCTATATCTGCCAGGGCTTTAACCCGGTAGCGTCCTTCCCGGACAAAAACAAAGTGGTTCGCAGCCTGAGCAAGCTGAAGTACATGGTCGTTATCGATCCGCTGGTGACGGAAACGTCTAACTTCTGGCAGAACCACGGCGAGATGAACGATGTGGATCCCGCATCAATTCAGACCGAGGTCTTCCGCTTGCCGTCTACCTGTTTTGCCGAGGAAGACGGTTCGATCGCCAACTCCGGTCGCTGGTTACAGTGGCACTGGAAGGGGCAGGATGCGCCGGGTGAAGCGCGTAATGACGGTGAAATTCTGGCAGGGATTTACCATCGCCTGCGTGAGATGTACCGCACTGAAGGTGGCAAAGGCGCTGAACCGTTGCTGAAGATGAGCTGGAACTATAAGCAACCGGATCACCCTGAATCCGAAGAGGTGGCCAAAGAGAACAACGGCGTGGCGCTGGCCGAACTCTATGACGCCAACGGTAATCTGGTGGCGAAGAAAGGCCAGCTGCTGAACAGCTTTGCGCTCCTGCGCGATGATGGTTCCACCGCGTCGTCCTGCTGGATCTACACCGGCAGCTGGACCGAGCAGGGCAACCAGATGGCCAATCGCGATAACGCTGACCCGTCCGGGTTGGGCAATACGCTGGGCTGGGCCTGGGCATGGCCGCTAAACCGTCGGGTGCTGTACAACCGTGCGTCGGCGGATATCAACGGTAAACCGTGGGATCCGAAACGGATGCTGATCGCGTGGAACGGCGCGAAATGGGCGGGGAATGATATTCCTGACTTCAACACCGCGCCACCGGGCAGTGAGACCGGGCCGTTTATTATGCAGCCGGAGGGGCTGGGACGCCTGTTTGCCCTCGACAAGCTGGCAGAGGGGCCATTCCCGGAACACTACGAGCCGATGGAAACGCCGCTCGGCACGAACCCGCTACACCCAAATGTTATCTCCAGTCCTGTCGTGCGTATCTACGCTGACGACGTGTTGCGTTTAGGCAAAAAGGACAAATTCCCGTATGTGGGAACCACCTATCGCCTGACGGAGCATTTCCACACCTGGACCAAGCATGCGCGGCTTAACGCCATCGCGCAGCCGGAACAGTTTGTGGAGATAAGCGAAACGCTGGCGAAAGCGAAAGGGATTGCCAATGGCGATCGCGTGACGGTGAGCAGCAAACGTGGCTTTATCCGTGCGGTTGCGGTGGTCACTCGTCGTCTGCAGACGTTGAACGTGAATGGTCAGCAGGTGGAAACCGTGGGTATCCCTCTGCACTGGGGCTTTGAAGGTGTGGCGCAGAAAGGCTATCTCGCCAATACCCTGACGCCAAACGTTGGCGATTCCAACTCGCAAACGCCGGAGTACAAGGCGTTTCTGGTCAACATCGAGAAAGCGTAAGGAGCGAGTAAATGGCGATGGAAACACAAGACATTATTAAACGCTCCGCGACCAACCCGATAACGCCCGCGCCGCGCGCGCGGGATTATAAGGCCGAAGTCGCCAAGCTTATCGATGTCTCTTCCTGCGTGGGCTGCAAAGCCTGCCAGGTGGCTTGTTCGGAGTGGAATGATATCCGCGATGAGGTAGGGCACTGCGTTGGCGTTTACGACAACCCGGCCGATCTGAGCGCCAAATCCTGGACGGTGATGCGTTTTAGCGAAACTGACCAGAACGGCAAGCTGGAGTGGCTGATTCGAAAAGACGGCTGTATGCACTGTGAAGATCCGGGCTGCCTCAAGGCCTGCCCGTCTGCAGGCGCCATCATCCAGTATGCGAACGGGATCGTCGACTTCCAGCAGGATAACTGTATCGGCTGCGGATATTGCATTGCGGGTTGTCCGTTTAACATCCCGCGCCTCAATAAAGAGGATAACCGGGTATACAAATGCAACCTGTGCGTAGACCGCGTCAGCGTCGGGCAGGAGCCTGCCTGCGTCAAGACCTGTCCAACCGGGGCCATTCACTTCGGCACCAAGAAAGAGATGCTGGAGGTGGCGCAGCAGCGCGTGGACAAACTAAAAGCGCGCGGCTACGACAAGGCGGGCATCTACAACCCGCAGGGGGTGGGCGGTACGCACGTGATGTACGTTCTGCATCACAATGACCAGCCGGAGCTGTACCACAATCTGCCGAAAGATCCGGCGATCGATACCTCCATCAACCTGTGGAAAGGGGCGCTAAAACCACTCTCGGCGGCGGGCTTTATCGCCACCTTTGCCGGGCTGATTTATCACTACATCGGTATCGGGCCGAATAAAGAGGTGGATGACGACGAGGAGGAGCATCATGAGTAAGTCGAAAATGATAGTGCGCACAAAGTTTGTCGATCGCGCCTGTCACTGGACGGTGGTGATCTGCTTCTTCCTGGTGGCCGTATCCGGAATTTCGTTCTTCTTCCCGACGCTGCAATGGCTGACGGAAACGTTCGGCACGCCGCAGATGGGGCGTATTCTGCACCCGTTTTTTGGCGTACTGATTTTTGTGGTGCTGATGTTTATGTTCGTGCGTTTCGTCCACCACAATATCCCGGACAAGCAGGATATTCCCTGGCTGAAGGGCATTATTGAGGTCCTGAAGGGGAACGAACATAAAGTCGCGAAGGTCGGTAAATACAATGCCGGACAGAAGATGATGTTCTGGAGCATCATGAGCATGATTTTCGTCCTGCTGGTGACCGGTGTGATCATCTGGCGTCCTTATTTTGCGCAGTACTTCCCGATGCAGGTCATCCGCTACGCGCTGCTGATCCACGCAACCTCAGCCATCATTCTGATCCATGCCATTTTGATCCATATGTATATGGCGTTCTGGGTTAAAGGGTCGATTAAAGGCATGATTGAAGGGAAGGTGAGCCGCCGCTGGGCGCAGAAACACCACCCACGCTGGTACCGGGAAGTGGAGCGACAGGAAGCGAAACAGGAGAGTACGGAAGGGATGAAGTAAAACGTCCTGCGCCGTCGGCTTTGCCCGGCGGCGCTTCGCTTGCGCGGGCCTACGTTATGTGTTCGTCACTAACGCATCTATCGCTGCAATGACGGTACTTCTTGCGCTGCGAAGATTACATACAAAATTTTTATTATTTAATTTCTTTTTCTCCACGTGTGTTATGCCCGCGGTGTTGAGAAAATATCTCTCAAATTCAATGTTTATTAATGGTGTGGCGGCGTTGTAATGCCCATGTAGGTTATTATGATAGCTTAAAGGAACAATCAGTCTTGTTGATAAGTCATCATAATAGTCATGTTGAATTATCATAAAATAAGGCTGGTATTCGCGCGTTTTGTCTGAGGGGTTACGATAAACATCGAACTGAAAGCACATTAAAGCCCTCCAAAATAAGGGTCATCTGATAATAATCCCGCTTTAGCAGTAAATTCATTCATGGCTTTTATGAACTCCTGATCCTGATGGTGCTGGCGTTTACGTTCCTCTGGAGTCAAGGCCTGACGCGGTATTCTCTCTATCCGGGGTGGTCTGCCACTGCCGTTTTCTGTTCGGTTTGGTTTCATTTTTAGCCTCCTTTGTTGGTGCGGTCATTATCAACCGCAGCCAACAAAAAACAATACCGTTTCCCCTGGTAATCTTCATTATGCGAGCCGTATTCCAGCTTATCAGAATTTCTCCGCAATATATCGGAAAGGATATTTTGTCGGTTTGACTTTGCCAATTTTTCGCTTCGGCAAATCCACTTTTTCAACGTGAAGTTCTTTATACGGGATCTGCGAAAGCAGATGGGAGATAATATTCAACCGCACGCGTTTTTTATCTTCCGAGCGCGCCACAAACCACGGTGCCCAGGCAGTGTCCGTGGAGGCAAACATGGCATCCCGCGCTACGGTGTATTCATCCCATAAATTGAACGATTTAATATCCATAGGCGATAATTTCCAGATCTTGCGGCCATCGTTGATGCGATCGCGTAGCCTGCGTTCCTGCTCTTTCGGCGTCACTTCAAGCCAGTATTTCAGCAAAATGATCCCGGCATCGACCATCGCTTTTTCCATCACCGGTGCGCCATCAAGAAACTTTTCAACCTGTTCCGGCGTGCAGAACCCCATCACCCGTTCAACGCCTGCGCGGTTGTACCAGCTGCGGTCAAAAATAACGATTTCACCGGCAGCGGGCAGGTGCGGAACATAACGCTGGAAATAAAGCTGCGTTTTCTCTTTCTCTGTAGGCGCAGGCAGCGCGACAACCCGGAATACGCGCGGGCTGACGCGTTCGGTTATCGCTTTTATGGTGCCGCCTTTACCGGCCCCGTCGCGTCCCTCAAACACGATGCAGACTTTCAATCCTTTGGCGACAACCCATTGCTGGAGTTTGACCAGTTCAACGTGAAGGCGACGAAGCTCTTTTTCATACTCTTTTGTTTTCAGAGGGGCATTTTTAACGACATCAACAGCGACGCTGGTTTTCTTGTTACTTGCCATGATTGTCATCCTCAGGTTGTCCGATCGCGGGGAAGAAGCGAGGCCGCATTAAGAAGTGTAATTCACCTGAATTAATGGATTAACGTGTCAGTCTGCTGATTTGAACTGGCTCACCATACAAGATTATTCAATAATGCCCGCTGCGAATTTTCACTCGTGGTTGTGGTATGAAAAAGACAATTTTCTCGTTAGCCCTTAGCACGTTTGGCCTGGGCATGGCTGAATTTGGCATTATGGGTGTCCTGACGGAACTGGCGCATGATACCGGTATTTCCATTCCCTCCGCCGGAAATATGATTTCGTTTTACGCCTTTGGCGTGGTGATTGGCGCGCCGATTGTGGCGCTGTTTTCCAGTAAGTTCTCGTTAAAAACCACGCTGCTGTTTCTGGTTGCCCTGTGTGCGGTGGGCAACGCGATGTTTACCTTTTCCACATCCTATTTTTGGCTGGCTGCAGGGCGCTTAATCTCGGGGTTCCCGCACGGCGCAATTTTCGGTGTGGGGGCGATTATCCTCTCGAAAATAGCGCCACCGGGTAAGGTGACGGTGGCCGTGGCGGGGATGATCGCCGGGATGACCGTGGCGAATCTGGTGGGGGTTCCGTTTGGAACCTGGCTGGGGCATACATTCAACTGGCGTTATACCTTTTTCCTGATAGCCCTGTTTGACGCGCTGGTGATCCTCTCGGTGCTGGTGTGGGTACCAAACCTTCATGACGCATCAGAAATAAAACTCACCGAGCAGTTTCACTTCCTGAAAAAACCGGAACCGTGGCTGATCTTCGCCGCCACCATGTTTGGCAACGCTGGTGTTTTTGCGTGGTTCAGTTTTGTGAAGCCGTTTATGGTCAATGTCTCTGGCTTCTCCGAGGGGCTGATGACGATCATCATGATGTTGATGGGCCTCGGCATGGTGCTGGGTAACCTGCTGAGCGGGAAACTATCGGGCCGTTTCAGCCCGCTGCGTATTGCTGCCACCACCGATATGGTGATTGTCGCCTCACTGTTATTGCTTTTCGCCTTTGGTGAACAGAAAACCGCGTCGTTGGTGATGGGGTTTATCTGCTGTGCCGGGCTGTTCGCACTCTCTGCACCACTGCAAATTCTGCTGCTGCAAAATGCGAAAGGAGGGGAAATGCTTGGTGCCGCAGGCGGACAGATGGCGTTTAACCTGGGCAGTGCGATTGGCGCGTATTTTGGCGGAATGATGATTACGCTCGGTTTCAGCTGGAGCTATGTCACGCTACCGGCGGCGATTTTATCCTTCCTTGCGATGAGCGCGCTGCTGGCGTATGGCTATCTGCGCGCCCGGCGGGCTCAGTCTGATGCTCGTGCGCTGGCCTGAGTGCCGGAATATGGTCATAAAAAACCGCCCCATAAACGGAGCGGTTAGTGGGTACGGACCGTTACGAGCGTAAATCAATCACCATACGGCCGCGGATCTGGCCCTGTTCCATCTCTTTGAAGATGGCGTTGATATCTTCCAGCGGGCGCATCGTCACTTTTGGCACCACTTTGCCTTCGGCTGCAAACTGGAACGCTTCCTGCAGATCCTGACGGGTACCAACCAGCGAGCCGACCACCTGGATACCGTCCAGCACCAGACGGGGGATATCAAGACTCATGGCTTCCGGCGGCAGGCCAACGGCCACCACGCGACCACCGGCACGCACCGCGTCCACCGCCGAGTTAAACGCTGCTTTCGCGACCGCCGTTACCACAGCCGCATGCGCGCCGCCGGTTTTTTCCTGCACGATTTTAGCGGCATCTTCGCTGCGGGAGTTGATGGTTAAATCCGCCCCCATGCTTGCAGCCAGCTTCAGCTGTTCGTCGTTAACGTCAAGGGCGATGACTTTGGCGTTGAAGACGTTTTTCGCATACTGCAGCGCGAGGTTACCCAGTCCGCCCAGGCCGTAGATCGCAATCCACTGGCCCGGCTTGATATGGGAGACTTTTACCGCTTTGTAAGTGGTGACGCCGGCACAGGTTATGCTGCTGGCCGCAGCGGAATCCAGCCCGTCAGGCACTTTTACCGCGTAATCCGCGGTGACAATGCACTCTTCAGCCATGCCGCCATCAACGGAATAACCGGCGTTTTTCACATCGCGGCACAGGGTTTCGTTGCCGGTATTACAGTATTCACAGTGGCCGCAGCCCTCAAAGAACCACGCGACGCTTGCACGGTCGCCGACTTTCAGTGACGTCACGCCAGGCCCAACTTCTTTCACGATCCCAATCCCTTCGTGGCCCAGGATCACACCGGTTTTATCACCGAAATCGCCATTTTTGACGTGGAGGTCAGTATGGCAAACGCCACAGCACTCCATTTTGAGCAGGGCTTCGCCGTGCTTCAGTGGGCGTAAGGTTTTTTCGGTAACATTGACCTGATGATCCTGTGTAACAACAGCAGCCTTCATAGGTTTCTCCTTGTTTCTGATGGGTATGTGTATCGCAGGGGAATACTACTTAAGGATTAATAGTTTAGAGGTGTTATGCAAGGCGGCGGCAACATAATGTCACCAATTGATGCGATTTCAGATTAAGAATACAGCGATCCTCTAATAATTAGGGGGGAATTCACTGGCCCGGCGAGAAGCTCGCCGGGCACAGATCTACAGTTTTGCTTCTATCACCTCAATCTCTTTGCGCCATTGCGCCTGCAGATGTGGTTTCTGATGCTTAGGCTTACGCGCCAGGTCTTCTGCGAGTAGCGTTTCCAGCGCGATCAGCCTTTCAAGCAGATCGTCCGAGGCTTGCGCTTTAACATCCGCGACTGCGGGTGACGCCGACGACGCCATCAGGCCTGTGCGTTCACGCAGCCGTTCGAACACCGCTTCGGCGTCATGCCATTCGCTCAGCAAACCGTCCTCAATCAGCCAGAAGCGATTGCAGCTTTGGGCGATCAGCTGCCGGTCATGGCTGACCAGCAGCACTCCGCCGTCAAACTGTTGCAAGGTAGTGGCCAGCGCCTCTTTGCCTTCCATGTCCAGGTGGTTGGTAGGCTCATCCAGCATCAGCAGGCTATAACGGGCAAGCGTCAGGCCGACAAACAGCAGGCGCGAACGCTCCCCGCCGCTGAGGGTGCTGACCTTTTGCCCGTGACGCGCCCACGGGAACCCGGCGCTGATAAGCGCCATCTTGCGATCCTGTGGCGCTGGCGCAAAAGGCTCCAGCGCGTCGAAGATCGTTGCCTCATCCGGAAGCTGATTCAGCGTCTGGTCGTAATAGCCTGGCGACACGCGAGGATGGAGTTTTAGCCCAGCCTCTGACGGTTCACCTGAGAAATGCCGCCAGATGAGCTTCATCAGCGATGATTTGCCGCAGCCGTTACGCCCGACGATAGCTACGCGATCGCCACTTTTAAGCCGCGCAATGTCGACGTGAAATAGATCGGGCAACCCCGGTGCAGGCGGTACGCCGAGGTTTTCCATCTCCAGCAGTCGGTCCGCCCGCAGGGCATCACCACGCAGGGTTAACGTCCACGGACTGCCTGCCGTGAGCTCTGTCTGGCTCTCCTTTAGCCGCTCGACCTGTTTTTCCATCTGTTTGGCTTTGCGGGCCAGATCTTCGTTATCGTAGACCTTGCCCCAGGTGGCCAGCCGTCTGGCACTGGCGGTTACGCGGTCGATCTCCTTTTGCTCCGCCTTATGCCGCAGCGCATCGCTTTCGTCTTTCGCCACCAGCGCCTGGCGCGCGGCGGTGCAGGGAAGGGCGAAGTAGTGCAACATCTTATCGCGCAGGATCCAGCTGCCGTTGGTGACGGCATCCAGCAACTGCCTGTCGTGCGAGACCAGTACAAAGCTGCCGGACCAGTTCTGTAAAAACTGCTCCAGCCAGAGCATGGTAGGCAAATCGAGGTGGTTGCTCGGCTCGTCCAGCAGTAACAGATCCGGCTCGCCGATCAACGCCCGCGCGAGCAGGAGACGCGTGTGTTGCCCGCCGCTCAGCGTCGCCGACGTTAAGGCCATGTCCTGCGGCGTAAAGCCCATACCCGCCAGCAGCGTTTCAGCTTTCCAGCGCAGGCTCTCGCGCTCAGTCGTGGGCAGTTGCGCCAGTACGGCATCCAGCATGGTCAGGGGATAAATGGCTTCTGGCAGATGTTGCTCAACGCGTGCCATCAGGCAGTGTCCGGCCAGCGCGACGCTTCCGGCAGCGGGAGAATCTGTGCCGTCCAGCACCTTCAGCAGCGTACTTTTGCCGCAGCCGTTGTCGCCCAGCAGGCCAATGCGGTCGCCTTTTTTCAGCGTAAAGGAGAGGGAGTCGAAGAGCGTGCCAAACGCCGTATCAACACGTAAAGATTGTGCAGTGAGTAAAGTGCTCATTGTTGCTTACCCAAGAGTTACAGGCATGTTTATGCCTCGTCAAACATCGCTGACGATAACTCAGTAAGCCCGAGAGAAGGGATTTCAGGGGTTGGTGTCTTCGCTCAAGCAGAAGTTATCGCAGCACGATACCGATAACGCTTGAGCTGGTGCGATCACCAAATGCATGTGAAACATTGAAAATTTCACAGTACAGCATAATTGGCCTCCTTATATATTCAGTGGGTTAATGGATGAAAGGAGTGTAGCGGGGGAAAGGCGGTTTGGCTAGGGGGGCGAATGTAATTCCCTCTCCCGGTGGGAGAGGGAACGGTCGGAACACAGTGTTAGATCGAAGTACGACGGTAGCTGCGGTATTCCGGCATCCAGAAGTTGTCGTCGATGGCCTGCTGCAGCGCGTCAGCAGAGGTTTTCACTGCCACACCCTGCTGCTGGGCCATTTTCCCGACCGCGAACGCAATTGCACGCGACACCTTGTGAATGTCTTTCAGCTCTGGCAGCACCAGTCCTTCGCCATCGTTCACCAGCGGCGAGTGGCCCGCCAGGGTTTCGCTTGCCGACATCAGCATCTCATCGGTAATGCGCGACGCGCCGGAGGCGATCACACCCAGACCAATGCCCGGGAAAATATAGGAGTTGTTGCACTGGGCAATAGGATAGGTTTTGTCCTTCCACACCACCGGATCGAACGGGCTGCCGGTTGCGACCAGCGCGTTCCCTTCGGTCCAGGCAATGATGTCCTGCGGCGTTGCTTCCACGCGCGAGGTCGGGTTGGAGAGCGGCATCACGATAGGGCGTTCGCAGTGCTTGTGCATCTCACGAATGATCTCTTCCGTGAACAGCCCCGTCTGACCGGAGACGCCAATCAGGATATCCGGCTTCACGTTGCGCACTACGTCCAGCAGAGAGAGCACTTCGTTGTCGGTGTCCCAGTTCTTCAGGTTCTCACGTTTCTGCACCAGCTTGGTCTGGAACGGCAGCAGATTTGGCATGCCGTCGGTCAGCAGGCCGAAACGGTCGACCATGAACACGCGGGAGCGCGCCAGCTCTTCGCTTAGCCCTTCACGCTGCGTCTGGGCGATAATCTGCTCGGCGATACCGCAACCCGCAGAGCCTGCGCCTAGGAAGACAATTTTCTGATAGCTCAGTTGGCTGCCTGCCGCGCGACTGGCGGCAATCAGCGTGCCGACGGTGACCACGGCGGTGCCCTGAATATCATCGTTAAAAGAGCAGATCTCATCGCGATAGCGGTTCAGCAACGGCATCGCGTTTTTCTGCGCGAAGTCTTCAAACTGCAGCAGCACGTCCGGCCAGCGGTGCTTGACCGCCTGGATGAAATCATCGACAAACTGATAATACTCGTCGTCGGTAATACGCGGATGACGCCAGCCCATATACAGCGGGTCGTTAAGCAACTGCTGGTTGTTGGTGCCCACATCCAGCACCACCGGCAGGGTATACGCCGGGCTGATGCCGCCGCAGGCGGTATACAGAGAGAGCTTACCGATTGGGATCCCCATGCCGCCAATACCCTGGTCACCGAGACCCAGAATACGTTCGCCGTCGGTCACCACGATCACTTTGATATTGTGGTTCGGCACGTTCTGCAGAATATCGTCCATGTTGTGGCGGTTCTGATAAGAGATAAAGACGCCACGGGAGCGACGGTAGATCTCTGAGAAGCGTTCACAGGCGGCACCCACCGTTGGGGTGTAGATCACCGGCATCATCTCTTCGAGATGATTTTGTACCAGACGATAGAAGAGGGTTTCGTTGGTGTCCTGAATGTTGCGTAGGTAAATATGTTTGTCTATTTCGGTTTTGAAACCCTGATACTGGATCCACGCGCGCTCTGCCTGTTCTTCAATGGTTTCCACCACTTCTGGCAGCAAACCGAGCAGGTTGAAGCTGCTGCGCTCTTCCATGCTGAAGGCGCTACCTTTGTTGAGCAGGGGGAATTCGAGTAATACCGGGCCGGCATAAGGGATATATAGGGAACGATGTTTTTTCAGTTTGTTGTCCATGTCACTCACTCTTTTTTTGAAGATCCGTCCCTGACACTGCTGTTTGTCATCTTTCTGGCCTGTGCGATGGGGTGCGGTCAGGCGGTATTATAAAGGAGCTAAATATTAATTACCGCAACACATAAACAAAAACACCATCGGTTTTGCCGATGGTGTTGAGGATCTCTCCTGGGAACTTACTTGCCCGCGTGGCGTTTTCTGCCGGTGGCGTGAGTGACCTGTGTTTCACTGTCGCCTTCAATCACCACTTTACGTTGGTTAGAAAGCTTGTAGTTCAGTCCCAGTATATGGCGTGCCTGACGGTTCGATTTCATGTTAACTCCTCAATCCTGTTGATAGTTTTAAGGACCAGTTCGCTTACGCAAACGAAATGTAACCCCTTAGGTTGCAGATCCAGCTTAGCAGGTTTTTACAAAGGTGCGTTTTGCCCGCTGACGACGTAGTTAATGGTCTGCTGGTAGATGTCACTGAGGATGTCATTGTCTGTGGATTCCACCCACTTGGTCAGTTCCATCAAAATGTCATCTTCAGTCACAGCACCATGCTCGGCGTGAAGACCCTGTGCAATCGCGTTAACGAGTTCAGGTTGTGCTGCTGCAGTATTGGCCGGGTAATAAGTAAACATGCTGCCTCCGTGTTGTTGTCTGTTTAATGGTACGGCTCGCAAAAAATTTAATTCACAAACAGAATGGCAAATATTTTGGCCGCTGTGTCTAAGATTCATCTTAGAAATAAAAATGACATAAGTGCATGCTTTTATGCGCTTTTAGAGTGGGAGGATATATTGAGGGTTTGCCGCGAGGATATTTTGCAGGTGCTCCTGCTATCACTGAAATATAGCAGGAGCAGATTTTACATTACCACTTCATTTCGCCAGTATTCACTTTGGCGCTTAATTCCAGCGAGCTCTCTTCAGCCAGACCCGGATACTGTTTTTTCATGGCGCTGATCACGCCTGTCGATGTTTTATGTTCTGACAACGCCTGTTCGAAGCGCTGGATATAATCACGGGTAAAGTCGAGAGCACCGCTGCCTGCCGGTGGTGTTCCCAGATAGTGACCCGGGATCACGCGTTCAGGCTTATGTGCCGCCATGCTTTCCAGCGTCTGTTGCCACTGCTTGCGGCTGGCTGGCGTCTGGGTGTCTGCCGTCCAGACGTGGATACCCCAGGCGACACCGGTACCACCGAGGATAGTTTTAGCCGAAGGGATCCAGACATAGGCGGCGTAGCTTTCTGGCTGCTCGATATCAATCTTCTCGCCGTCCACCATGAAGGTTGTTGATGCCAGCACCTGCGGAACGATAAGTTCGGTTGGTGCACCGTTTTTCATTTGCGGTCCCCAGAAGGCAAGCTTGGCGTCTTTGGTGGCCTTGATATGGTCAACCACCTGCTGTGTGGCCACCACTTTGGCATTCGGGAAGGCTTTCACCAGCGGTTGCAGACCAAAATAGAAATCCGGATCGCCAGAGGTAATGACGATTTTGTTCAGGGTTTTCCCGCTTTTGCGAATTTTGTCGACCAGCGCTTCGCCATCTTTGACGCTGAACTGGGCGTCAAACAGCACGGCCTCTTTTGGACCAGAGACCAGCGTGGAGGAGACCGCAAACATCCCTTTGTCCTGCGGGTTATAGGTATCAATGGTTAATGGCGCAGCAAACACCGCGGGCGTGATAAGCGTGGTGAGAAGAGCAAGGTGAGTGAATTTCATTCTGATGTCTCTGTTGTTCAGGAAAGTCTTTATTGTACGGATATTCGCATTTGCCAGAATTCCTGAAACAAGACATGCTTTGTTTCATAAATCGAGCAAATGGGGTGTGATATGGATCGCGTTATTGCCGCTCAGGTCTATAACCGGATATGCGAGCTGGGAAGCCTGAGTGCAGCGGCCCGGGCGTTGGGGATCTCCCGTCCTATGGTGAGCCGCTATCTTGAGCAAATGGAGAAGTGGGCCGGTACGCGGCTGGTAAACCGCTCGACGCGCAAGCTGACGCTGACGGCGGCCGGAGAGAAGGTGCTGCTAAAAACGCGAACGCTGTCCCAGCTGTCGCAGGAAATTGAGGGCCAGTCGGAGAAAGATCTCCCTTCAGGCACGCTACGGGTGGCCTGCGCCCATTTTACCGCCATGCATCTGATTGCCCCGGTGCTGCCCGGCTTGCTTTCGCGCTACCCGCAGCTGCGCATTGAGCTGGATGTGAACAACCATCCGGTGAGCCTGGTAGGGGAACGCATTGATGTGGCGATCCGCATCACGGATAACCCAGAGCCCGGCATGATCGCCCGCAGGCTCGGGGAGTGTCGTTCCGTGCTGTGCGCGTCGCCGCAGTATCTTGCAACCCACGGCACGCCAGAGCAGGTGGAGGAGTTAGCGCAGCACAACTGTCTGCACTACAGCTTTTTCGCCGGTCAGGCGTGGCACTTCCTGACGCCGGAAGGGGAAAACGTCAGCGTCGCCGTGAGCGGCAACCTCAGCGCCAGCATCTCGTCATTGTTGATGGAGGCGGCGGTGAAGCATTGCGGCATTGCCATGTTGCCGGAGCAGGAAGCACATGCCGCGATTGAACAGGGCACGCTGCTCCCGGTGCTGAGCAGCCTGACGCCCAAAGCGTTAGCCATTCACGGTATTTATCAGTCCCGGGAGTATCAGCCCGCGGCGTTGCGCGTGTTTCTTGATGAGATAGCGCACCATCTGTCAGGCGACGCGCAGCGGGTATAGGTTACAGAATTGTCTGTGTTCCTGGGTGTGCCGGAACCATCGTCTATACTTACCCCTTTGTAAGCCAAAAGGAGAGCAAGAATGACGATTCATAAGCACGGTTCGGCACACTGGTCTGGTGATATCAAAAATGGCAAAGGGACGGTCTCAACGGAAAGTGGCGTCCTGAATCAACAACCTTACGGCTTTAATACCCGCTTCGAAGGCGCTAAAGGCACTAACCCGGAAGAGTTGATTGGCGCAGCTCACGCCGCCTGTTTTTCAATGGCGCTGTCGCTGATGATTGGTGAAGCGGGCTATACCGCAGATTCCATCGATACCACAGCGGATGTCTCGCTGGATAAAACCGATGGCGGCTTCGCGATCAGCAAAATTGCGCTAAACAGCAAGGTCACCGTACCGGGTATCGACCCGCAGAAATTCGACGGCATCATCCAGAAAGCGAAAGCAGGATGCCCGGTGTCGCAGGTACTGAAAGCGGAAATCACGCTGGACTATAAACTTAACTAAGCCTGAGCCGGGCGAAGGCCCGGCTATCCCTTCAGCGCAGCAGGAAAAACCGCTGCCAGCCATGCAATAAACGCCTTAAGCCGATGCGTCAGATGCCGGTTTTGCGGGTAAACCACGTGAAACGGATACGCCGCCGGGTGCCAGTCGCTTAAAATTTCTTGTAACGTACCCGCCTGAAGATATGTCTTTGCTGAATATGTAAACGTCTGAATGATCCCTAATCCTGCCACCGCCGCTGCCAGGTGCGCATTGCTTTCATTAACGCCGAGATAGTGCGAAATGCCGATCTCCTGCACCTCGCCGCCTTTCCTGAAGCGAAACGGAAAGGGCCGCCCGGTGACCGGGGAGAGATAGCTTATAAGTTTATGTCCGTTGCGCAACTCTTGGGGATAAGCCGGAACGCCGTGCTTTTTCAAATAGCCAGGCGTTGCGCAGGTCACCATGTCGGCGTCGCCCAGATGACGGGCGATAAGGGTGGAATCGTTCAGCGGACCGCCTCTGATCACACAATCCACGTTGCCGCTGATCAAATCAACAGGACGATCCGCCACGCCAAGATCGATGCGAATATCCGGGTAGCGCTGCATGAAATCCGGGAGCAGGGGGATGAGTACGTCGCGGGCAGTCGAACCGCCAATATCCACCCGCAGATGTCCTTTCGGTGTGGCGTGAGAGACGCGAAACGAGGTATCGATATCTTCGATATCAATGAGCACCCTGAGCGCTTTTTCATAATACTCCGCGCCTTCCGGCGTCGTGACTACCCGGCGGGTGGTACGGTGCAGCAGCCGTATTTCAAGATGCGCCTCAAGCGCTTTCACAAGCTTGCTCAGTGTGGCAATGGGCATATTTAGCGAATCAGCCGCTCGGGTAAAGCTCCCGGTTTCCACAACCCGCGTGAAGGCGCGCATCGCCATGAGCTGGTCCATCTTTTTCTCTCGATTATTTCTGTCTGTGAATAGTCATTTTCATTTTTGCTGGTTTTTCACTAATCCGGCAAGGGCTAATGTGTCTCCAGCGCAAGCAAAAACGCGCAACGCAAACCCAACAAAAGGTAAATGACATGAACACAACGCTCTTCAAAAAAATCGCACTGGTCACTGGCGGCAGCACCGGTATTGGTCTTGCCACGGCGCAGGAGCTGGCGGCTCAGGGCGCCAAAGTCTATATCACCGGTCGTCGACAGGCCGAGCTGGATGCCGCCGTCGCACAAATTGATTCCCGTGCGGTGGGTATTCGTGCCGACGTCTCACAACTCGCCGATCTGGATCGAGTCTATGCGCAGATAGCAAAAGAAGAAGGGCGTCTCGATATTTTGTTCGCCAATGCGGGTGGCGGAGATATGCTGCCGCTGGGAGCAATCACCGAGGAGCAGTTTGACCGTATTTTCGGCACAAACGTGCGCGGAGTGCTGTTTACAGTACAAAAAGCGCTGCCGCTGTTATCTGCCGGGTCGTCCATTATTCTGACCGGTTCAACGGTGTCGATAAAGGGAACGGCAAACTTTAGCGTCTACAGCGCCAGCAAAGCCGCCGTGCGCAACTTTGCCCGCTCCTGGGCGCTGGATCTGCAGGGCCGTGGGATCCGTATCAACGTGGTCAGTCCTGGCCCCGTCAAAACCACGGGACTCGGCGAACTGGTGCCAGAAGAACATCGTCAGGGGCTGTACGATGCGCTGGCTGCACAGGTTCCGTTAGGACGTTTAGGTGCGCCGGGCGAGGTGGGGAAAGTGGTGGCGTTTCTGGCCTCTGACGCGGCCAGCTTTATTAACGCCACCGAGCTGTTTGTTGATGGTGGGATGGCGCAAATTTAATCCACATTACGCCAGCAGCGCACGCTACGGCCCTCATGTGAAGGCTGTAGCGGCTGCGGGCGTTCACACCCCTGCGTGGCCTGCGGACAACGGTCGCGGAAAAAGCACCCCTCGGGCAGATGGCGGTTACCCGGGAGATCCGTTTTACGCAGCGCCAGGTTTTCATCCAGCGGCTCACCGGTTCTGGGAACGGAATCGAGCAGCAGCCGGGTGTAGGGATGACGCGGCGTAACCAGCACCTGTGCCGCCGTGCCCAGTTCGACAATCTGCCCCAGATACATCACCGCCACGCGATCGCTCATGTGCCTGACAACCGAGACGTTATGGGATATCAGCACATAGGTCAGGTTGCGTTCCTGCTGCAGCTTCACCAGTAAATTGAGGATCTGCGCCTGTACGGAAATATCCAGCGCGCTGGTGGGCTCATCCAGCACGATGATGTCCGGGTCAGAGGAAAGAGCGCGGGCGATAGCAATACGCTGGCGCTGCCCGCCGGAAAAGGCGTGCGGCAGGCGGTCGAGATATTCCGGGCGGATACCGACCTGCTGCGCCAGGTTTTCAGCAAGCTGGCGTCGTTCCCGTTCGCTGCTGCGTTTTTGCACCCACACCGGCTCGGTGATAATGCGCCAGACCGGCAGACGCGGGTCAAGCGACGAGAGCGGATCCTGGAACACCATCTGCATACCGCCCGCGTGGTTTGTCCGTGCACACAGGCCGGCACTGGGTTTGAGCATCCCCATTAAAAGCTGCGCCAGCGTGCTTTTACCACAGCCGGATTCGCCAACAATCCCCAGCGTTTCGCCGCGATGGATCTGAAGATCCAGCCCGTTAAGAGCGTGCACCTGTTCCGTGACCCGCCCCAGCCAGTTTTTGCGTGCGGGAAAGTTAACGTGCACGCGATCCAGTTCCAGCAGTACGTCAGACATGGGTTCTCTCCTGTTGCGGATACCAGCAGGCTGCCCGTTGGCCTTCGGCCCCCTGAGGCAGTAAGCGCGGCGTTTCAGTGCATTTTACGCCCGCAGCAAAACAGCGCTCCCGAAAAGCACACCCGCGCGGAAGCTGGCTAAGATTGGGCACCGTACCGGGGATGGCAGGCAGCATCTCGCGCGGCTCGCCGTTTTCAGGCGCACACTGCAGCAGGCCGATGGAATAGGGATGAACGGGATGGTGGATCAGCGTTTGCGTGGTGCCGCTTTCAATCACGCTCCCGGCGTACATGACATACATCCGATCGCAGAGCTGTGAAACCACCGCCATATCGTGGCTGATGAACAGTACCGAGGTTCCGCTGGCCCGCGCTTTATGCTTCAGCAATCGCAGTACCTGTAGCTGGACGGTGACGTCCAGTGCGGTGGTCGGCTCATCGGCAATAATCAGTTCAGGCTCGCAGGAGAAGGCCAGCGCAATCATCACCCGCTGGCGCATGCCGCCGGACAGCTCGAACGGATAACGTTCCATGACCTCCGCCGCATCCGGGATCTGCATCTCTTCCAGCAGGGTGATCGCTTTTTTCCCGGCATCACGCCGTGAAAGGGGCTGATGCTGGCGGATCACCTCCACCATTTGTTTGCCAATTCGTCGCGTTGGGTTCAGCGCTGTCATCGGCTCCTGAAAAATCATCGCCACTTTGGCACCGCGCCACTGGCGGAGCTGTTTCTCGGATGCATTCAGGACATCTTCACCCAACAGTTTTACCTGCCCGCGATGGATCCGGTAACTGCCCTCCGGCAGCAGACGCATGGTCAGCATCGCCGTTACCGATTTTCCGGAGCCGGATTCGCCCACTACGCCAACAATCTCTCCGCGTTTGATCTCCAGCGATACGTGGTTCAGGGCGTGAACTTCGCCGCGAAATATCGGGAAGCTCAGGTGTAAATCTTCAATGGTTAATACTGCTTCGCTCATGCCTGTTTTCCTCCCGATTTCGGATCCAGCAGGTCGCGAATGCCGTCACCAAACAGATTAAACCCGACGGCAGTGATCAGAATTGCCGCACCAGGAAAGGCGCAGTACCACCACTGGTCGAGCACATAGTTGCGGCCCACGGCCACCATCGCTCCCCATTCGGCGGTGGGCTGCTGTGCCCCAAGGCCGATAAAGCCCAGCGTGGCGGCCATCAGAATGGCGCTGCCAATATCCAGTGAGGCCTGCACGATCAGCGGTGGCAGGGCGTTACGCAGAATGTGCCAGCTGATCAAATGCCAGCGCGACGCGCCAAATGTACGGGCGGCCTGCACATAGGTAAACTGGCGCACCACCAGGGTTTGCCCGCGCGCCAGGCGAACGTAAAACGGGATACGCACAATCGCAATCGCCAGCATGGCGTTAAACAGACTCGGCCCAAGCGCCGCCGCCAGCGCCATGGTCAGTACCAGGGAGGGAATGGAGAGCATAATGTCCATCACCCGCATAATGATGGCATCGCCGCGACCGCCCAGCACGCCGGACAAACAGCCCAGCAGCGAGCCGATACTCCCGGCAATCACCACCACCGCCAGCCCGGCGGTAATGGATTGCTGGCTACCGACCAGCACGCGGCTGAACAGATCGCGTCCGACTTCATCGGTACCAAACCAGTGTTGCGCAGACGGGGCCTGCAACCGGGCAGTGAGATCCAGCGCGTTCGGATCATGGGGGACGATCCACGGTGAAGTTACCATCAGCAACAGCATCACCAGCATAATCACCCCGCCGATCAGCGTGAGCGGGCTTTGACGCAGCATCCAGAACAGCCTTGCCCAGTCGATGCCCGGTTTCGTTGTGTTTACGGGGACGGGCGTTTCCTCAGTCAACATCATTCGGCACCTCCGCGCCCGATACGAGGGTCAATCCACAGATAGAGCAGATCAACCACCAGATTGACGACCACATAGGCCAGTGAAACCACCACGGCGAAGCCCATGACGGCAGGGAAATCCAGTGCCTGAATGGAGGTCACCACCCAGGCGCCCATGCCTGGCCAGGCAAAGACGGTTTCGGTCAGTACCGCACCATAAAGCAGATCGCCCAGCGCCAGCCCGAGTACGGTAATGGACGGGATCATCGCATTCGGCAGGGCATACCGCAGGACGATATACCAGCCCGGCAAGCCGCTGGCGCGGGCGGTGCGAATGTAATCTTCGCTGAGCTGCTCCAGCATGGCGGAACGTACCTGACGCGCCACGATGCCAAGATGAACAAACGCCAGCGTCAGTGACGGTAAAATCAGGTGTTGCAGGGCGTTGAAAAAGACCTCGCCGTTACCCTCCAGCAGGGCATCCAGCAGATAAAAGCCCGTCACGTGGGCCGGCGGGTCGAGCCAGTCGTCCAGCCTGCCGCCGCCGGGCAGAAGCTGAAGATGGCCGTAGAACAAGACGATGACGCCCAGACCCAGCCAGAAGGCCGGTGTGGAGATCCCGGTCATCGCCATCAGCCGTACCAGATGATCCAGCCAGCGGTTACGGTAGACCGCCGATAAAATCCCCAGCGGAACGCCGATCACCAGCGCCAGCAGCAGGGAACAGAACGCCAGCTCCAGCGTGGCAGGGAAGAAGGCTTTTAAATCTTCCGCCACCGGCCGCCCGGTACGGATAGAGGTCCCTAAATCGCCGTGCGCCAGGGCGTCCACATAGCGGCCAAACTGGATATAGAGCGGCTGATCCAGTCCCAGTTGCTGGCGAATGTTTTGCACAATCTCGTCGCTGGCACGGTCACCGGCCAGCAGGCGGGCCGGATCGCCGGGGATCAGGTGTGAAATGATAAAGGTGATGATACAGACACCGGCTACTACCAGGATTAACCCCCAGCAGCGCTGGCGCACAATGCTCCAGAACGTCATACACTTTCCCCCGGCGAAACCGTTACTTGCTCATGGTGGCGATGTTGAACACCTGCTCGAGCATTGGATTAAAGGTGAAGCCTTTGACCTCTTTGTTCATTGCCAGCTGGTAGTTCTTCTGGAACAGATAAACGTAGGCCGCTTCGTCAATCACAATCTTCTGCGCCTGCTGGTAATCGCGGGTGCGCTCCGCCTGGTCCGTGGTTTTCAGCGCCGCCTGCAGCAGGGAATCGACCTCTTTGTTCTCATAGAACGAGCGGTTGCCCGGCAGACCTTTTTTGTCCGACTCAAACCAGTAGTTCATGAACATGTACGGGTCGGCAAAGTCCGGGCTCCAGTTGCCAATGGCAATGTCATAGTCGCCTTTACCCACGCGGTCGCGCATGGTGGCGTTAGCCAGTTTTTCCAGCTTGACGTTGATACCGAGCTTGCCCAGGCTGGCCTGAGTGGAGAGGGCGATAGGCTCCCAGTTCGGGTCGTTGTCCGAGTAGAGGAACGTCAGGCTGGCCGGTTTATCTTTGACTTTCTCCAGCGCCGCTTTCGCTTTGGCCTCGTCAAAGCTGTACTGCATGGCGGTGGCGTCAAAGCCCCACATGCCATCCGGGATCGGGCCGCGCATCTGCTTGCCGTTACCGCTGAGAATGCCTTTCACCATTCCCTGATAATCGGTTGCCCAGGAGACGGCGCGGCGCAAATCCACCTGATTCAGCGGCGCTTTGCTGTTGTTGAGATAGAGATAGGTCACGCGCAGGGACGGATACTCCGCCACGGCGACTTTGCCCTCCTGCTTGAGCGCCGAAAGCTGATCGACAGGCAGGGAGTCGGCAATATCCAGATCGCCACGGGAAAGCTGCAGGCGACGCGACGCGCTTTCACCGATAATTTTCACCGAGACGCGCTTAAAGTGGGGTTTATCACCCGCCCAGTGCGGGTTAGGCACCAGCACCAGCTGCTGACCTTTTTGCCAGCTCTTCAGCATAAATGGCCCGGAACCGGCGGTGTTCTGCGCCAGATAAGCTCGCGCGTCATCGGCGGCATTGGCCTTCAGTACGGCCGGGTTAATAATCGATGCACCGTCATTCGCCAGGGTATAGAGGAAGGGAGCAAACGGCTGGCTGAGGGTGAATTTCACCGTGTGGTCATCGACGGCGTCAATTTTGAGATCTTTCGGGAACGCTTCAGACGGCCCCTGGCTGAGCTTCAGCAGGCGCTCAAACGACAGTTTTACCGCTTCAGCGGTGACCGGCGTGCCGTCAGAGAATTTCGCGTTGTCCGTCAGGGTGAAGGTCCACTCTTTCTGATCCTCAGATGCCTTCCAGCCCGTGGACAGATCGCCTTCGACCTCCGTGGTGCCAGGCTTGTACTTCACCAGACGCTGATAGGACGGATAGGTGACGGTCCAGTCGTTGTTATCAATGGTGATTGCAGGATCGAGGGTTTGCGGGTCGGCGGCTTTACCTATCACCAGCATGTCTTTCGGAACGGCGGCCTGCGCAGCAGGCATGCTCAGGGCCAGCGTGGCGGCGATAAGCGTCGTGAGAAGCGTTGTTTTCATGGCAGTGCTCCAGGTCTAAAGAGGGGTGTGCGTCAACGGAAAACAGGCGAAACGATCGTCAAGAAGGGGATAACTGGCGGCGTTTGGCAACTCGAAGTGCCACCATTCGCTGCCGATCCCCACAAAGCCGCCGCCAAACATGATGGCGTTAAGCAGCAGGCGGTTGCGCTGGGCGTGCGGCGGCACAGAGGGATGATACGGATGAGAACGGTCATCCATCTCATCAAACCCGGCCCCCATATCCAGCACGTTGTTATGTTCATCCATCAGGGTGACGTCGATGGCCGTGCCGCGGCTGTGATTGGAGCCAATGGCCACATCCACCACATATTCCGGGTTCGGGCACGCATCCCACAGCTGCGCCTGGGCCTGCTGAGGGCGATAGGCGTCGTAGACCACCAGTTTCAGTCCGGCGAGCGTGGCGATGCCAATCGATTTCGCCAGCGCGGTGGCGGCATCGGTATGCAGCAAACACAGCGACTCCTGATAAATGGGACGGCCAGTCAGGTTATCGGCGGTGGCGTATTTCAGATCGATATGCAACTCAGGAAACATTCTGGCGACATCAATCAGTTCACTCTCTTCGGGCATAGCTCCGCTCCTTTAGCGTTCGAATTGTCCAAACTCTTGTTGTAATTCACGGTTTATCGTCAGACGGTCTGCAAGCGCATCACCCAGCGCCTGGACCACGCCTGACAGCAGCAGGTTGAAAAGACAGCTCACAGGGGCCAGCGAATCCCAGAAGTGGCCGGTATCGGTTTTAACCTGCAATAAATCAATGGGATAATCCCGCGCCCACGGACACCAGATATCGGTGATCAGGGCCATCGGAATACTTTTCTCACTTGCGACACGACAGTACTGCCGGGCAATGGCGGAATAGGCGCGGGTATCGGTCAGCACCACATAAGGGTGGTCAAAACCGGAGTTGAGCGATTCAACCCAACTGCCGGATAACCCCTCGGAGTAGCTCACGCGCGGACGCAGATATTCCAGGTGGCTGAAGAAGGCGTTGGCAATCCCGCGCGTTGACTGAATACCCAGCACAAACACCGCCTCAGCATGAGTGAGCTGATGGACGATTTGCTTAAAGACATCGGTTTGTGCCAGCTGATAAACATGGGTGATTGCGTCCACCTCCAGCGAAAGGGAGTGCTGGAGGCGATCCGAGAGCGGACGCTGCTGTTGCCAGGAGTCCAGGCGTTCGTTCATTCCCCAGGGCTGATAAGGATCGCGCAGGCTTTTTTTGGCATCGTCCAGGTTGCGATACCCCAGCTTGCGCAGGAAGCGCCCGACGGTGATCCCGCTGGTGCCGGTAGTCAGCGCCACGCTCTCTGCCGTCTCAAACGGTATCAGCGCGGCGTGCGCCAGCATCCAGCTTGCCACACGCTTTTCGCTGGGCGTCAGCTGGCTGAAGGTAGCTTCGATACGGTTCAGCATTTCAGGTTTGGTGGTCATTACCGCCTCGCTGTTAACCGGCTGTCAATGGCCGGAATTCTGTTACCTGGTTAACAATGCATGACGCGTGCCATATTCACATGACGGCGAAAAGCCGCTGTGCTGTAAATTTCATGCAATATTTGATTAACCAATGATCAACATTTGTGCAGCGTAGTTCACTTTTGGTGCATTGTCGGATTCGACAGAGATGAATTTGGTGAATACGTCAGCCCCTTCACATTTTTGATAAGATACAAACACAGTGACTAAGAGAAGGAACCCGGTATGGCGAATCTGCCCTGGCGTGTCAGCGTGCGCCTGATGGCTCTCGCAAAGAAAGTGGCGATGGTCATAGGGATTATCGTGGTTGTGCTGCTGGCAGTGCGGGTATATCTCTCGCAGCAGGGGCCGGCGTTACATCTCTGGCATACCTGGCGTGCGGATGAAATGAGCGTAAGCGAGCTGGATAAGGCGAACTTTGCTGACTATCTCGACCGGGAAAAGGCCATCTTCACCGACCTGGATAACGCGGTCACGGCAAAAACGAAGGGGGAGGAGCGTACCGCCTTAAACCGCTACTACCGTCAGAGCCTGGTGTGGCCCGGAAAATTTACTCCGGATGCAAATCGCTCGTTTGTGCTGATGCCTGCCGGTAAACCGCGTGGTGCGGTAGTTTTACTGCACGGACTCACCGATTCGCCCTATAGCGTTAAGCACCTTGCCGTTGATTATCAGCAGCGCGGATTTGTGGCCGTGGTGCCGCGTCTGCCCGGACACGGGACGGCACCAGGGGCGCTGACAAATGTTGACTGGGAGATGTGGCTGGCGGCGACGCGTCTTGCCGTGCGCGAAGCCTCCCGTCTGGCGGGGGATAACGTTCCTTTGCATCTGGTGGGCTATTCCAACGGCGGGGCGCTGGCGATGAAATACACCCTGGACGCGCTGGAGTCGCCTTCGCTGCGAAAACCTCAGCAACTGGTGTTGTTGTCACCGATGATCGGCGTCACGGCGTTTGCCCGCTTTGCCGGATTCGCAGGCTTACCGGCACTGTTACCGGCGTTTGCGAAAGCGGCGTGGCTGAATATCGCGCCGGAGTATAACCCTTACAAATACAATTCTTTCCCGGTAAACGCGGCGCGTCAGTCGTGGCTGTTGACGAAGGCGCTGCAGGAGCAGATTGGCCGCGATGCACAAAACCACACGCTGGATCGGTTGCCGCCGGTACTGGCCTTTCAGTCGGTGATGGATTCCACCGTCAGTACCCGTGCGGTTGTCACGGGGTTATTTGACCAGCTCCCGGCCAACGGCAGTGAACTGGTGGTGTTTGATATCAACCAGGCGGCGAGTTTCCGCCCGTTATTCCGGCCGTCGTCGTGGACGGCCCTCTCTGAGCTGTTGCCGTCTGCGCAAAGACGTTACAGTGTCACAATTATTACCAACGCCAGTGCGGAGCGTTTCGCCACGGTCGCGAAGCACATCCCCGCAGACAGCACAGAAGAGACCGTGGAGCCGCTGGCGCAGCAGTATCCGCCGGAGGTCTATTCGCTTTCGCATGTCGCCGTACCTTTCCCGCCTGATGACGATCTGTATGGCCGGCATCCTGCCGTGAAAAACCGCTATGGCATCAGCCTGGGCACCATTGCGTTGTGGGGAGAGACCTCCGTACTGAGCGTGGGTAAAGATGCCCTGATGCGGGTGACCTCAAATCCGTTTTACGACTACATGAAGATGCGGATCGACAACCGCATCGGGACGGAGGAAAAAGGGTGATCCCTTAAGCCGTTAATTTATTAGGTAGCGCTGGTGAAGTATGTTAAACAGTAACTTCCTCGGCGCCTCCCTTATTCTGGAACCCATTCCTGTGCTCACCACGCTGATTTATCGAAGCCAGTTACATTTATCCTGCCGGTCCGCAGAATTAAGCGCGCTGGTAGAACGAGCACGAAGCCGCAATGCCAAACTGAACATCACGGGTGTCCTGCTCTCGAACGGCTGTGACGTCATGCAAATTCTTGAGGGCGCGGAAGAGAGCGTCGTGAAGTTGTTCCACAAAATTCGCGATGATGAGCGCCACAGTGGCGTCGTCGAACTGATGCGGGACTACGGCCCCCGCAGACGGTTTGACAATGTCGGCATGCTGCTGTTTGACCTGCAGGTCCAGTCCCCAAAAGAGGTGCTTGAGTCGGTTTTGCATTACAGCCAGCTGGAAAGCTATCTCATATCCGATGATCGGGTGTTCAAATTCATTCAGACCTTTATCACCGGGAAACATACCGGCCAGACGAGGAACCCGGTGGATGCGGGAAAATGGACGCTCGCATGTGAAAAAGCGCCCTTCGGTGAGGCCATGGGGTTGATAGCCGGTCAAATCTGTCAGTTTGCGCTGCAGCCGATAGTCGAGCCCTCGGAAGGGAAAATCAGTTCACTTGAAGCGCTTATTCGTGGCAACGATGGCGGGAGCCCGGAACATTTCTTCAAAACGCTCGATCAGGACAAGCTCTACGAAGTGGATCTGCAAACCAAAGCGTATGCCTTTGCGCTTGCGGAGAAACTGGGTATCGGCAGCCATAAAATTGCGGTGAATTTACTCCCCATGTCGCTGGTCAAGGTGCCCGGGGCGGTCGAGTTTCTTGTGGAGCAAATCAGACAACACGGGCTTCAGCCGGAGCAGGTGGTCATAGAAGTGACTGAAAACGAGATGATTTCCGGCTTTAACAAGTTCAACAGCGCGATCAAACAGCTTCGGGGTGAAGGTATTGGCCTGGCGATCGATGATTTCGGCTCCGGGTATGCGGGGCTTTCGCTGCTTACCCGCTTCCAGCCGGATAAAATCAAGATCGATCGGGAAATAGTCAGCAATATTCATCTCAGCGGCCCAAAACAGGCGATTGTCCGATCGATAGTGAGCTGCTGCACCGACCTTGAGATCACGCTGGTGGCGGAAGGCATTGAGAAGCTGGAGGAGTGGTGCTGGCTGGAATCCGCCGGTATTCGCCGTTTCCAGGGGTTTCTGTTTGCCCGGCCGCAGCTTAACGGGGTGGGCGATATTCACTGGCCACACCTGGTACGATAACGCTTTTTCCTTCCTGATTATTTCCCCTTTGGTCAGCCTGTGTTTAAATAGCTAAAACGGTTTAACATAGTTTAGCTACGGGGATGACATGGATAAAATCTGGGTACTCGGTGATGCAGTGGTGGATTTACTTCCAGAGGGGGACGGCAAATTGCTGCAATGTCCCGGCGGCGCACCGGCAAATGTGGCGGTCGGCATCGCCCGACTGGGCGGAAAAAGTGCCTTTATTGGCAGGGTTGGCGACGATCCGTTTGGCCGCTTTATGCAGAAAACGCTGGCGGATGAGCAGGTTGATGTGCAGTGGATGCGCCTCGATCCGGCTCACCGCACCTCAACGGTGGTGGTTGATCTGGACGAACAGGGCGAACGCTCGTTTACGTTTATGGTTCGGCCGAGCGCCGATCTGTTTCTCGATTCCACCGATCTGCCGCCTTTCAGGGCCAAAGAGTGGCTGCACGTCTGCTCCATTGCACTCAGCGCGGAGCCGAGTCGCTCTGCCACTTTTCAGGCGATGGATGCAATTAAAAAAGCCGGTGGTTTTGTCAGCTTCGACCCCAACATTCGCCCCGACCTCTGGCAGGATGAGGGCGAGCTCCGCCGTTGCCTCGAACTGGCGCTACAGCGCGCGGACGTGGTGAAGCTCTCCGTTGAAGAGCTGACGTTTTTGACCGGCGAATCCCATATCGAAACCGGTCTGGCGGCGCTGATGCAACATTGTCCGGCCCGACTGGTGCTGGTGACGCTGGGTAAAGAGGGGGTAATGGCCTGGCATGAGGGCATCACGACACACTATCCGGCCACACCTGTAGCGTGTGTTGATACCACCGGCGCAGGCGATGCGTTCGTCGCAGGGTTGCTGTTCGGCCTGGCCTCGTCAGGCCAGGATCTGGCAACAACCCTTGCACTGGCCCAGCGCTGTGGTGCACTGGCCACGACGGCCAAAGGGGCAATGACCGCGCTGCCGTACCGTCACAACCTGTAATTCCTTCCAGGCCGCCGACCGGCGGCCTGAATTGTCGCCTCGATCACACTTACTAAAACGGTTTAGCAAAAAGTATTGCCGATCCAAATTTCACGGGTTTAGTATCAGCAACCTAAACCGGTTTAGCAATTTAGCATTATCAAAACACTTTTTTAGGGATGCGACAAAATGTATAAAAAACGCAGACTTGCCGTGATGATTGGCATGCTGGCCGGTAGTACCTCTGTTTTTGCCCAGACCGATATGACAAGCATTGAATCGCGCCTGGCGGCGCTGGAACAGCGTCTTCAGGATGCGGAAATGCGCGCCCAGAATGCGGAGAAACGCGCGACGGCAGCAGAACAAAAAACGCAGCAGCTGGTTGCCGCCCAGCAGCAGACGCAGAACACCACCCAGGAGGTGGCCCAGCGTACCACGGTGCTGGAAAAGAAAGCCGATCAGAGCAGTGGTTTTGAATTTCACGGTTATGCCCGCTCAGGCCTGCTGATGAATGATGCGGCGTCCAGCAGCAAAAGCGGTCCGTATCTGACGCCTGCCGGGGAAACCGGGGGCGCGGTCGGTCGTCTGGGTAACGAAGCGGATACCTACGTTGAGCTAAATGTGGAACACAAACAGACGCTGGAGAGTGGGGCGACCACGCGCTTTAAGGCCATGTTAGCCGACGGGCAGAAGACCTATAACGACTGGTCAGCCGATACCAGCGATCTTAACATTCGTCAGGCCTTTGCCGAGCTGGGCAATCTGCCTGATTTCACTGGCGCGCTGAAAGGGAGTAGCTTCTGGGCCGGTAAACGCTTTGACCGCGATAACTTTGATATTCACTGGCTGGATTCTGATGTCGTGTTCCTCGCCGGTACCGGCGGCGGTGTCTACGACGTGAAGTGGAATGATACGCTGCGCAGCAACTTCTCGATTTACGGGCGCAACTTCGGCAGCGAAGAGCAGATCGACAACAACGTTCAGAACTATATCCTCAGCATGAATCACTTTGCCGGGCCATTCCAGCTGATGGTGAGCGGCCTGCGGGCGAAGGATAACGACGAACGCAAGGACAGCAATGGCGATCTGATTAAAACCGATGCGGCGAACACCGGCGTGCATGCCCTGGTGGGTCTGCACAATGACAGCTTCTACGGACTGCGGGAAGGCTCAGCGAAAACGGCGCTGCTGTATGGTCACGGCCTGGGGGCAGAAGTTAAAAGCATCGGCTCTGATGGCGCGCTGCTGTCAGAAGCCGATACCTGGCGCTTCGCAAGTTACGGTGTCACGCCACTCGGCGGTGGCTGGCATATCGCGCCTGCTGTACTGGCCCAGAGCAGTAAAGACCGCTACGTCAAAGGCGACAGCTACGAGTGGGTTACGCTCAATACCCGCCTGATCAAAGAGGTTACGCAGAATTTCGCCCTGGCGTTTGAGGGCAGCTATCAGTACATGGATTTGAACCCGGAAGGCTACAAAGATCGCAACGCCGTTAACGGCAGCTTCTACAAGCTGACCTTCGCACCGACCTTAAAGGCGGGCAAAATTGGCGATTTCTTCAGCCGTCCTGAACTGCGCCTGTTTGCCACCTGGATGGACTGGAGCAGCAAACTGGATAACTACGCCAGCGATGACGCCTTTGGCAGCAGCGGCTTTAACGCTGGCGGGGAATGGAACTTTGGGGTCCAGATGGAAACCTGGTTTTAACCCTTCACGCTCCCGCCAGGCGGGAGCGTATCAAACATCATAAAAATGAAGTCAGGCAGAGGTAACTATGGATTTTGATAATATTTCCCGTGCGCTCATTCCGCTGCTCGGTGGCAAAGAGAACATCGCCAGTGCCGCGCACTGCGCAACGCGCCTTCGTCTGGTGCTGGTCGACGATGCGCTTGCTGACCAGCAGGCCATCGGCAAGGTCGAGGGGGTGAAAGGCTGTTTTCGTAACGCGGGCCAGATGCAGGTGATTTTTGGCACTGGCGTGGTGAATAAGGTTTACGCGGCTTTTATTCAGGCGGCAGGGATTGGTGAATCCAGCAAGTCAGAAGCGGCAGATCTCGCGGCGCGTAAGCTCAACCCGTTCCAGCGCATTGCCCGCCTGCTTTCCAATATTTTCGTACCGATCATTCCCGCCATTGTTGCGTCCGGTTTGCTGATGGGCCTGCTCGGAATGGTGAAAACCTACGGCTGGGTGAATGCCGATAACGCCATCTACATCATGCTGGATATGTGCAGCTCGGCGGCGTTTATTATTTTACCGATCCTGATTGGTTTTACCGCCGCGCGTGAGTTTGGCGGTAACCCCTATTTAGGCGCCACGCTAGGTGGCATTCTGACCCACCCGGCGCTGACCAACGCCTGGGGCGTGGCGTCCGGCTTCCACACCATGAACTTTTTCGGCCTTGAGATTGCCATGATTGGCTATCAGGGAACGGTGTTCCCGGTGCTGCTGGCCGTCTGGTTTATGAGCATTGTGGAGAAAAACCTGCGCAAGGTCATCCCGGATGCGTTAGACCTGATCCTGACGCCGTTCCTGACCGTCATTCTCTCCGGTTTTATCGCGCTGCTGATTATCGGCCCGGCGGGACGCGCGTTAGGCGATGGCATCTCCTTTATTCTGAGCACGCTGATTACCCACGCGGGCTGGCTGGCCGGTTTGCTGTTCGGCGGGCTCTATTCGGTGATTGTTATTACCGGCATTCACCACAGCTTCCACGCGATTGAAGCCGGGCTGCTGGGGAATCCGTCGATTGGCGTTAATTTCCTGCTGCCCATCTGGGCCATGGCGAACGTGGCGCAGGGTGGTGCGTGCCTGGCGGTGTGGTTTAAAACCAAAGACGCAAAAATCAAAGCCATTACCTTACCGTCGGCGTTCTCGGCCATGCTCGGCATTACCGAAGCCGCTATTTTTGGTATCAACCTGCGTTTCGTGAAACCGTTTGTGGCCGCGCTGATTGGCGGTGCGGTGGGTGGCGCATGGGTGGTGTCGGTGCATGTCTACATGACGGCGGTAGGGCTGACGGCGCTGCCGGGGATGGCCATCGTGCAGGCCAGTTCGCTGCTCAACTATATTATCGGCATGGTGATTGCCTTTGGCGTAGCGTTTACCGTCTCGCTGCTGCTGAAATATAAAACGGACTCTGAATAATGACATTACCTTCCCGCTGGCCTGCCGTGCTGCAGGCCGTGATGAAAGGCCAACCGCGCGCGCGTGCCGACCGCCACTACCCGCAGTGGCACCCGGCACCGGTGACGGGGCTGATGAACGATCCGAACGGTTTTATCTGGTTTGCCGGGCGCTACCATCTGTTTTATCAGTGGAACCCGCTGGACTGCGATCACCGCTATAAATGCTGGGGGCACTGGAGTTCGCACGATCTGCTGCACTGGCAGCACGAGCCGATGGCGCTGATGCCAGATGAAGAGTACGACCGCAACGGTTGCTATTCCGGCAGCGCCGTGGACAACAACGGGATGCTGACGCTGTGCTATACCGGCAACGTTAAGTTCGATGACGGCAGCCGCACCGCCTGGCAGTGCCTGGCGGTGGAACAACCGGACGGGACCTTTAAAAAACTGGGGCCGGTGCTGGCGCTGCCGGATGGCTACACCGGCCACGTGCGCGATCCGAAAGTGTGGCAGCACGACGGGCAGTGGTACATGGTGCTGGGCGCGCAGGATGTGCAAAAGCGGGGCAAAGTGCTGCTGTTCAGGTCTGCCGATTTGCACACGTGGGAATCGTGCGGAGAAATTGCCGGTCACGGCGTCAACGGACTCTCGGATGCGGGATACATGTGGGAGTGCCCGGACCTGTTTGCCCTCGACGGGACGCACGTTCTGATCTGCTGCCCGCAGGGGCTGGCCCGTGAGCCGCATCGTTATCTCAACACCTATCCGGCAGCCTGGATGAGCGGGGCGTTTGACTATCAGCGCGGCGCATTTGAGCACGGTGAGTTACACGAACTGGATGCCGGTTTTGAATTCTACGCCCCGCAAACGACGCTGGCGGAAGATGGCCGGCGGATCCTGATTGGCTGGATGGGCGTGCCTGACGGGGAAGAGATGCTGCAGCCCACCCGGGCACAGGGCTGGCTCCATCAGATGACCTGTCCGCGAGAGCTGCGCTACCGCGACGGCAAGCTCTGGCAGACTCCGGTGCGTGAGCTGGAAATGCTGCGTGAAGAGGAACTGCACTGGCAGGGCAACGCCTGCGATGCGCCGGAGCTTGATGCCTCGCGCCTTGAGTTCGAGCTGAGCGCTGCCTGCGCGAAACTGGATTTTGCCGGTGCGCTGCACCTCACGGTCGATGGCAATGGCCTGCGTCTGGAACGTGCCAGCCTGCAAACGGGTGAGACGTTAACCCGCTACTGGCTGGGTGAGGTTCACCATCTGCGCGTTCTGTGCGACCGCTCCAGCGTCGAAATTTTCATCAACCACGGCGAAGGGGTGATGAGCAGTCGCTATTTTCCTGACCAACCGGCCCGTGTGCGATTCGAAGGTGCGTCCGACATCACATTACGCTACTGGTCGCTGCGCGGCTGCATGGTAGAATAGCGGTTTTGGCAGCCGGATCTAAGTCGTTGTGAGAAAAACAAAACGCGTCACCATTAAAGACATCGCGGAGCTGGCGGGGGTGTCAAAAGCCACCGCCAGCCTGGTACTGAACGGACGCAGCAAAGAGCTGCGCGTGGCGGAAGAGACCCGTGAGCGCGTGCTGGCCATTGCGAAAGAGCATCACTACCAGCCCAGTATTCACGCCCGCTCGCTGCGCGATAACCGCAGCCACACCATTGGTCTGGTGGTCCCGGAGATCACCAACTACGGGTTTGCCGTGTTTTCTCACGAACTGGAGACGTTGTGCCGCGAGGCGGGCGTTCAGCTGCTCATCTCCTGTAGCGATGAAAATCCGGGGCAGGAGACCGTGGTGGTCAACAACATGGTGGCGCGTCAGGTCGACGGGCTGATTGTTGCCTCCAGCATGCTCAACGATGCGGATTACCAGAAACTGAGTGAACAGCTGCCCGTGGTGCTCTTTGACCGCCACATGAATGACAGCTCGCTGCCGTTGGTGATCACCGATTCCATTACCCCGACAGCCAAACTGGTGGCCGACATTGCCCGCCAGCACCCCGATGAGTTTTATTTCCTCGGTGGGCAGCCACGGCTTTCCCCCACGCGCGACCGCCTTGAAGGGTTTAAACAGGGTCTGCGCGACGCGAACGTTACGCTGCGCCCGGAGTGGATCATTCACGGAAATTATCACCCGAGTTCCGGTTACGAGATGTTCGCCGAACTCTGTGCTCGCCTGGGGCGTCCGCCAAAAGCCCTGTTCACCGCCGCCTGCGGCCTGCTGGAAGGGGTGCTGCGCTACATGGGACAGCACAATCTGTTGCAAAGTGACATCAGGTTAGCGAGCTTTGACGATCACTATCTTTACGATTCGCTCACGATCCCGGTGGATACCGTGCGCCAGGATAATCGTCAGCTTGCATGGCACTGCTTTGATCTGATTGGGAAATTGATCGACGGTGAAACACCAGAGCCCGTGCAGCGGAAACTGGATGCCACCCTGCAGCGGCGCTATAAAGCGGCAGAATAGCCCTGCCGGACGACGGGATACATCAATAACTTTAATTAATTTAAGTTTTGGTTTAGCCGATAACCATAAGGAATAATTTTCTTTGAGGTATCGGTTCATGTCGTTAAAAAAATCATCCCTGATTGTCTTTTTCTCGCTGCTTTTCTTCTTTATCGCCAGCACCCTCACCAGCGTTGGCCTCATCATCAAAAGTAATAACTCCCTGGATAACGTGAACAAAGAGATCCAGGTGGTGCTGTCAATTATTGATCCCATCAACCATAGCCGCACGCTGCGCGTCCGGGTGATGGAGTATGTGAAGATGGTAGAGGCGGGCGCATCAGCGGATGAATCTGCGAAGCTCGCCGCAGTAAAAGAGGCACTGACCAAAGCCGATCGCGCCTTTGCTGCCTTTATGGCGTCTCCCCGTCTGACGGATGAAGCGCCGCTGGTAAGCGCTTATCAGGATGCCTGGCAGAATTACCGTAACCAGGGGCTGGCACCGCTCATTGATGCTGCCGCCGCGCACGATATTGCCAAATTCAACGCCCTGATACCGGAAGTCTCGCGCCTCGATCGTCAGTATGAGATTGTCCTCGACCAGGTTCTGGCCGTACACCAGGCCTATGCCAAAAGCCTGAACGAAGATGCGAGCAGCAACTTTGTTTCTGGCCTGGCGATTATCGCTGCTATCGCGCTGCTGTTTGTGCTGGTGATCGTCGCCGTCAGCCTGCTTATGAAACGCCTTGTTCTGGCACCGGTTAATCTGGCACGTGAACATTGCAGCCAGATTGCCGCAGGCAAACTGGATATTCCGGTGCCGGTGAAGGGGAATTCCGGCAATGAAATTGATCACCTGATGGGCTCTATGGAGCAGATGCGCCAGGCGCTGCTGGCAACCATCGCCCAGGTGCGTGACGCGAGTCATACCGTGACCCATGCCGCACAGGAGATTGCCTCCGGGAATATCGACCTGGCTTCGCGCACCGAACAGCAGGCTTCTGCGCTAACCCAGACGGCGGCCAGCATGGAAGAACTGAGCGCGACCGTCGCCAATAACACCGATAACGTCTATCAGGCCGGAAAACTGGTGCAGGACGCGGTGAAAAATGCCCACACCGGGGAGGCCGTCACGCGTGAAGTGATTGAAACGATGAATACCATCGCCGCAAACTCGAAGCGCATCGAGGACATCACCAGCGTGATCAACAGCATCGCTTTCCAGACCAACATTCTGGCGCTCAACGCGGCGGTAGAAGCGGCGCGCGCCGGTACCCAGGGGCGTGGTTTCGCCGTGGTAGCCAGCGAAGTTCGCACGCTGGCGCAGAAAAGCGCGGTGGCGGCCAAGGATATCGAAAGCCTGATTGCCCAGTCGGTTTCCAGCGTCAAAAACGGTGCCGAACTGGTGGGGCGCTCAGGGGAGGTCATTGACTCGATTATCAGTTCCGTCAATAAAGTGAACACGTTGATGGAGCAGATCTCTGTGGCCTCTGAAGAGCAAAGCCGCGGGATTAGTCAGGTCGGGCAGGCAGTGACGGAGATGGATGGCGTGACCCAACAGAACGCCGCGCTGGTGCAACAGTCCGCCGCGGCAGCCGCGTCGCTGGAAGAGCAGGCCCAGCAGCTCACGCGGAGTATTTCGAGTTTTAGTTTGCCAGTGCAGGCTTGATTGATGAAGAGAGGCTCCTTAGCGGAGCCTTTTTGTGTGGAGGATGTAACTGGACAGTCACGCTAAACAAGGCTTAACGTTTTACTAATGGCAGTTAGAAGCCGTAAAAGTGGCTGGAGTATGTGCGCATTGCGAACACTCTTACCACCATTAGCCTCCTTAAATGGGTTAAGCAAAGTGTTTTATATGACCTAAGATTCTCTGAAGTGTAATTGACCTGCTCCCCGTTGATTAGTACACCCCGATGTTAGTAATGTCTTCATAAGCCACATGAGGACATCCCCATGAAGAAGCGTTTTTCCGACGAACAGATCATCA
>NZ_JBMKHJ010000013.1:0-133809 GCF_049237265.1 Enterobacter cloacae complex sp. IR5384
TGATGATCTGTTCGTCGGAAAAACGCTTCTTCATGGGGATGTCCTCATGTGGCTTATGAAGACATTACTAACATCGGGGTGTACTAATCAACGGGGAGCAGGTCACATGAACACAATAGGATAATTGATGTCGTCATTGATTATAATTTCAGTTCACAAGCATCATTTTGCCGAACTTTCAAATCCATTTTTGGTGTTCCTCCAACATACTATAAATCAAAAGAAATCAAAAAAAATCAAAAAAAATCAAAAAACTAAACCATTAGACGCAACCACTTTTAATATTATAACTTTGTCTGTTTTTGTTTATCTATTGTCTTTTTAAGTTAATCCATTCTATAAATTTTGAGTTATTATTATACCCACTATTTAGTTAAAGAGGTGTTCATGAAAAGTATACTTGTATTAGCATTGCTATTCCCCATTTTCAGTAGTTACGCGGCGACAGAAATTACTTATAACGAACCAACTCCGATAAACGCAATTCGTGTCGGAGAGATTAATTTCTTTAAAACCGGTAGTGCAACCCAATCGGAGATTATTAATTCGCTATCTAAAAAAGCAGATATGATTGGTGGAACTCATTTCGTAATTTCATCACTTAGAGTTCAAGATAATTCATACGCTACCGCTGTCGTATATAAATAGAACCAAACTATTTGTAAATTTTCTCCTTATTGAAAATTTAACGCTATCACAGTAATCAAAGAATGTAGCATGTCGCAGCAGTACCATATCTACATAGTAGGTATGTCCCTCTGTTTTTCCTTGAGTGACTTTTGCGAGCTGCCTGTATTGGAGCTCGCTTTTTTATATTATGGGTCATTATTTTCCTACTTACATTCATTATCTAAATAACTGATCCTAATACCGCTACACATTAGCCAGCCCATGTTTTCCCCCGGGGAATGGGCTGACGGTATTCATAAAGTGATGGACCTTTTTCAACAGTTGCCACATTGAACGGCACTGGTGATTTCGGGTTATTGTCTCATGAAGTGCCTGCCACAACCGTTCGACATGATTGACCCACGGCGAGTAAACCGGCTGGTAAATGACCCTGAACTTTGGGTTTGCTTTCAGCCAGCGCAACGTTTCACGGCTTTTGTGGATGATGTAGTTATCGACAATGAGCGTAATCGTTTTTGCCCGCCGGTATGTCGCTTTAAGATGCTTTAACAGACTGATAAATAAGGCTGAGCTTTTGCTGTTACCGCCCACGTAGCTGACTTTTCCCGTACCGCTGTGCAGCGCACCGGCAAGATAGTACTTTTCATTCTGGCCCGGTGTGACAACGCGTTTTTGCTGCCCGCGTAACTGCCAGTCAGCTCCGATTTTCGGGTTGAGATGAATATCCACTTCATCTTCGTAAAACACTGGGTTTTCCGCACTGCATTTCGCCAGTGCCTCATGGAGAGCGACCATTTTTTCTTCTTTGTGTGGGTCACGGATACGCAGTGTCGGCGCAGCTCTCCGCCATACCAGCCCGGCAGATGGCAACCAACGACGCACCGTTCCGGCATGTAGCCGGCATCCGGTTATCTCGTTGATTTTTATTGCCAGTAACTCCGTACTCCAGCGTGAACATTGATAACCAAAATCACCGGGAGAGTGTTTTATCAGTTCACGTAACAATGTGCAGATATGCTCAAAGGGCCAGCGGCGGGAACGCCCGACGGGTAATGATTTCAGACCTTCAGTACCCGATTGGGTAAACCAGTTAATCCATCGCCCTACAGATGAACGGGCGCAGCAGAGTGTTCTGGCGACATCACTGACACGGTCTCCCCGGTGCAACATCAGCATGGCGGTCAGTCTGCGGGCATAATTTTTAACGCACGTTTTATGGATGGTTTTCTGCATCAGGTGTCGTTCGCTGCGGGGAATGGGTGCTATGATCGGCATTGCTCAGTCCGGTTGGTGATTTTTTTGATTTGGCGATTGATCAGATCGCACAATCCGGGCTGAGTTCCCTCAAAGTGATCTACTATTCGGCGCAGCTATTTAGATTATCCGTGGCTAATCAATAATCTTGCAAAGCAAGGTTTTTCCTTCGGGAGGTGGCCTGCTCACTTCGCTTTATCTGGTAGTAGCGAACCATAATGTATTTATTGCATACAAGGGAAGGGGGCCGGTTTCATTGTTAAAAGTTTATTATTAAGGTTTTAATAAATTAATGATGAAACAACTCACCAAAGTAATGAAAAACTAAGGTGAGTTGGAATTACAGAAGCTCTACTTATCAAAATTTATTCGGGTTATTCTTCAGCTATGTGAAATACCATGTCCTGAAGAACATGACTTACATGGTGATCCATTATGCTATAAAATATGTACTTACCCTTTCTCTCTCCGCGAACAAGCCTTGCACTTCGTAACAACCTCAGATGATGACTGACCAGAGATTGTGATAACTGGAGCGACTCAGCAATGTCGCCTACAGAGACCGAACCACGCATACAGTAAAGCAGGATTCGTAGTCTTGACTGGTCCCCCAGTAGATGGAAAATCTCGGAAAGTTGCCCAATGTCGTTTTGCGAGAGCATTGATAGATCTGGCTCCGCGACATGATCTGTCGCGGAACAGTCTTGTATGTTGCCGCAATCTGATGTGCTGGACATTATGATTCTCCCTCCTAAATTGATAGTGCATCACCAGAGGCCTGATTAATGTTTGTGGCCTGGACTAGAATGGTTATGCTTTTTTCCGTGTTCGTGTTCGTGTTCGTGTTCGTGTTCGTGTTCGTGTTCGTGTTCGTTACGCAGTTTTGTCGGTGAAAGGCTGCATGTATTATCGTTTTGATCGTAATTCCAGTCGATTCCCACAGTTGCATGTTCTATTTTGAACTGCTCATAAAGTTCTTGTTTTACAAGCTTCACAACGTCTTTTACGTCCACATCTTCCTTGGCTCTTACTTCCAGTGTTGCCATCGTCCGACCTGAGGTTATTTGCCAGACATGAATATGACTTACGGCTGCTAAGCCCTTAACAGAACTGATTAGTCTCTGTTCCACCTTGTCTGGGGAGGCATCTTCAGGCGCTCCTTCTAACAGGATGTGCAGCGATTTTGCTAATAATTTCCAGGCACTACGTAAAACCAGTGCTGCGACAAGAACGGAAAGTATTGGGTCAATCGGTGTCCAGCCCGTATAGTAAATGACAATAGCGGCGACAATAGCGCCAACAGAACCCAATAGATCACCCATCACATGTAAAATAGCACCTTTGACATTAACATGATCGGTCTCACCACGGGTCATGATCCATAATACCAATATGTTGACCAACAATCCTGCAATGGCAACGATCAGCATTGGGCCTGCCAGTATAATTGGTGGAGCTTGTAACCTTTCCCATGCCTCATATGCAATCCACGCCACAATAGCGAAGAGTGTCAGGGCATTAAAGAATCCCGCGATGACTTCAAATCGCAAATATCCAAAGGTTCGTTTGCTATCAGCAGCTCGACGGCCAAAACGGAATGCCGCATAAGCCAGCGCCAAAGCTACTGCATCTGTAAGCATGTGGCCTGCATCTGCCAGCAATGCTAATGAGCCAGAAAGTATCCCTCCAACAGCTTCGACCACCATAAATGTGAATATCATGAGGAAGGAGATAAGGACTTTACGCTCGTTTGCACTGGTTACTGCTGGAGTATGGTCATGCTCGTGATCATGTGATTGTGACATAGGGCCTCAAGCGGTTGGTTATACATGATGCCTTCAATATAACATATGAATATGTGTTCATGTAAAGGGTTTTTATATCCATTCCTTCCACGGCATCGGCATGTTCAAAATAATGCGCTTGACCTTCCCACGATGGTAAGCCTTAAGGTTGTTCTTTATCTGACCATAACGATGAGAAATACATCATGAGCATTCAAAAAAAACAGCATTCTAATGATGGTGAAACTCAAGTCAGCTTGCCCATTGAGGGAATGACTTGTGCAAGCTGCGTTGGACGAGTTGAAGCCGCTCTGGCTAAGGTTGAAGGCGTACAAAGCGTAAGCGTTAACCTTGCAACAGAGCGTGCAGATATCCGCCTAAATGCATTAGTTAATCGTATGGCGTTGGTTGAAGCAGTTGAAAAGGTTGGTTATGAGGTTCCTCAAGCTTCTGTAGAGTTATCAGTTCAGGGCATGACATGTGCATCATGCGTAGGGCGTGTCGAAAAGTCGCTCCGAGCGGTTAAAGGCGTAAAAGAAGCCACTGTTAATTTAGCTACTGAAAGAGCCACTGTACGTGGAACCGCTGGAGCTGATGACCTCATAACTGCTATCGAAAAAATCGGTTATGAAGCCAGCCTGGTTGATAACCAAAGCCAGAATAATGATAGTGCCGCAGAAAAAAAAGATGCTGAAAAGGTTGCGTTGAAGAAAGATTTAGTTCTGGCGACCGTACTTGCGTTACCAGTATTTATTCTGGAAATGGGGTCGCATGTGATACCGGGAATGCATCAATGGATAATGGATACCATTGGGCTCCAGGAAAGCTGGTATCTCCAGTTTGTATTAACATTGCTGGTGTTGGCTATTCCGGGGCGGCGCTTTTACCTGAAAGGTATTCCCGCGTTATTAAGACTTGGCCCAGACATGAACTCTCTCGTCTCCGTCGGGACTCTCGCTGCGTTCGGTTATTCAATGGTTGCGACCTTTGCTCCAGGTCTTTTGCCTCAAGGTACCGTCAATGTGTATTACGAAGCTGCTGCGGTAATCGTCGCTCTTATTCTTTTAGGACGATTTATGGAGGCGCGGGCTAAAGGTCGAACGTCTGAGGCTATCAAGCGTTTGGTTGGATTGCAGGCCAAAGAGGCGCATGTGCTGCGTAACGGCATTGTCATCGATATTCCCATTAGTGATGTAGCCCTTGATGACATTATCGAAGTTCGACCAGGTGAGCGGATACCTGTTGATGGTGAGGTGAGTGAAGGAACAAGTTTTGTCGATGAATCGATGATAACGGGGGAGCCTATCCCCGTAGAGAAAGTTCCCGGAAGCTTAATGGTTGGCGGGACTGTTAACCAGAAAGGAGCATTGAGGTTGCGTGCAACAGCCGTTGGTGGCCAGACGATGTTGTCACAAATAATCAGAATGGTAGAGCAAGCCCAGGGCTCTAAACTACCTATACAAGCCGTGGTCGATAAGGTGACATTATGGTTTGTTCCTGTGGTGATGCTGGCAGCGTTGTTAACTTTCCTTGCCTGGTTAACATTTGGGCCATCACCGGCCCTGTCTTTCGCACTGGTTAATGCCGTGGCTGTATTGATCATTGCCTGCCCATGTGCAATGGGATTGGCTACCCCAACCTCTATCATGGTAGGTACTGGGCGTGGTGCAGAAATGGGGATCTTGTTCCGTAAGGGAGAAGCTCTGCAGTTGCTTAAAGATGCCAGGGTTGTCGCTGTAGACAAAACAGGTACTTTGACTGAAGGGCGCCCAGTAATGACAGACCTGGAGTTGGCCGAAGGGTTTGAGCTTGACTTAGTATTAGCAAAAGTTGCCGCTGTTGAATCACGTTCGGAACATCCTATTGCCCGCGCTATCGTTGAAGCTGCTCTAGGAAAAGAGATATCGCTGCCAGCGTTGACTGAGTTTGATTCAATTACTGGGATGGGCGTCAGGGCTACCGTAGACGGAGAGCGCGTAGAGGTCGGGGCCGATCGATTTATGCGTGAGTTAGGCTTGGATATCGAGTATTTTTCAAAGACTGCGATACGCCTTGGAAACGAAGGAAAATCGCCACTCTATGTTGCTATTGATGGACGTCTGGCTGCCATTATCGCAGTCGCTGACCCTATTAAATCAAGTACGCCGATTGCCATAAATGCATTGCACCAACTGGGGCTCAAAGTCGCAATGATTACCGGTGACAATGCCAATACAGCAAATGCGATTGCGAGACAGCTTGGTATTGATGAAGTGGTTGCCGAAGTGTTGCCAGAAGGGAAAGTTGAAGCAGTTCGTCGGTTGAAGGAGTCTTACGGTAAGGTCGCTTATGTTGGTGATGGCATTAATGATGCCCCAGCTTTAGCCGTGGCAGATATTGGGCTTGCAATTGGTACAGGTACCGATATAGCGGTGGAATCTGCTGATGTTGTCTTAATGTCCGGCAACCTACAGGGTGTGCCTAATGCTATTGGATTGTCTAAGGCAACCATAGGTAACATCAGGCAAAATCTTTTTTGGGCGTTTGGTTATAATGCCGCATTGATCCCTGTAGCAGCAGGCCTGCTGTACCCTGCCTATGGATTGCTGCTTTCACCAATCTTTGCTGCAGGCGCGATGGCGCTATCCAGTGTATTTGTCCTGGGCAACGCACTTCGTTTGCGTCGGTTCCAGCCTCCGCTGGCAGAAGACTCTGAGCACTAAGAAAAGGGGAGCTATGAACATTGGTAAAGCATCGAACGAATCAGGAATCTCCGCAAAGATGATTCGCTATTACGAGCAAATTGGTCTGATTCCTGCTACTGGCCGTACCGAAGCGGGCTACCGTGATTATGCACCCAATGATGTCCATCGTCTGATTTTTATCCGCAGTGCGCGCGATCTTGGTTTTTCTCTTGAAGAGATAGCCGATTTGCTCAAGTTATGGAATGACAAATCTCGCCAGAGCGCCGATGTTAAACGTCTGGCACAAGAGCATATGGATGATTTAGAGCGACGTATGGAAAATATGCGACGAATGGCAGATACACTCAGAGCTCTGATCAAAAGCTGTGCTGGGGATGAGCGAGTTGAATGCCCAATACTCCAGACATTAATGACCGCTGACGCTAAAAGCCATCCCGGTAAGAGAGAAGGGGCAGTGCAACGTCGTTCTCGTGGTAACGAAATGGAAAAAGCCTGACCCCTTATTTTAAGGGCAAGATGGCGTAACACAAAGCTGTATGGGCTTGTGTTACGCCATCAGTCTAATCAACTTATAAGCGCACACCACTAATGCCCCCCCCCCAAGTGGTCAGTTGGTACGGTTAAAGGAAGATCACCATTCTCTTCATCAGCAGTCAATTTCTGTACTATCCCGCATTCGTCCACGCTCCGGTCTGAGCTGCAATAGTTATTAAGTTCTTTGAGTTGTATTTCCAGGGCTATTAATTCTTTAATACGATGCTGAACATGAGTGAGATGGGCACTGATTATTGCATCAATGGGGCCACAGTCTTTACCGTGATTATTCATTGCCAGTAGCAATGCACGTATTTCCTCATGGGTCATATCAAGAGAGCGGCAGCGTCGGATAAATAATAACTTTTCCAGATGAGTATTGTTGTAACGGCGATAGTTATTTTCAATATCTCTTAATGGAGCCTGAAGTAATCCTTCTTTCTCATAGTACCGAATAGTTTCCACCGGACAACCCGCCTTACGGGCCAATTCACCAATTTTCATGCATCCCCCCTTATGCGCTTGACCCTGTAGTTAGATTAGGGTCTTTAATCGTCAGTATAGTTAACAGATGAGGCAATGAAAATGAGTGGTGGTGTAAAAAATAGCAAAAACCCTGCAGGAGACGAAGCGGCTAGTTGCTGTGAAACGTTCAATTTAGGGACAGGACTCCGGGTTAAGAATACTGGTGAATCACATAAAGCAAATGATCATGCACATGATCAGCAGGCTCATAATCACAAGAAATGCAGTGATGATCATTCCCATGAAGGTCATAACCATGAAGGTCATAACCATGAAGGCCATAATCATGATGCCCATAGCCATGGCGGCGAAGGGCATTCGCATGATGAGCATAATCATAAGGGATGTAACCATGCTCATACCGCGCAAGAGCATTCTCATGAAGGCCACGATCACGGCCATGGGGGGGATTGTTGCTCCGCTGCTCCAGAACAATTGAGTAGCCTGGGGGGCTCGCAGGTTGTGGCTGGTGGATTACGGACAGAAATTCGCATTATGCAGATGGATTGTCCTGTTGAAGAAAATCTTATCAAAAAGAAACTGGGTGGAATGAGCGCTGTTAAAGAGCTTGATTTCAACCTGATGCAGCGTGTTTTGACTGTAACCCATACACCGGATTCGCTTGAAGCTATCATGGCTGCAATTCGCTCGTTGGGATTCGCGCCAGAAGTCTCTGATAATACTAGCGGCAAGAAAAATACCCAGGAGAAAAAAAAGCCCTGGTGGCCATTAGCTCTTGCTGGCGTAGCTGCTCTTGCAGCCGAAGTGATGCACTGGGCTGATATGCCTGACTGGCTCGAAGCCGGGTTGGCTTTGATAGCAGTGCTTTCTTGCGGTCTGACAACCTACAAAAAAGGTTGGATTTCGATTCGCAATGGCAACTTGAATATCAATGCACTAATGAGTATTGCCGTTACTGGGGCTTTGGTCCTTGGGCAGTGGCCAGAAGCGGCGATGGTTATGGTGTTATTCACCATTGCCGAGCTGATAGAAGCCAAATCACTTGATAGAGCCAGAAATGCAATAGGTTCCCTGATGAACCTGACTCCTGAAACTGCAATGGTCCAACAAGCTGATGGAACATGGCAGGAAGTTGACGCCAGTAGCGTACAACTGGGCAGTATTGTCAGGGTAAAACCAGGTGAACGAATTGGTCTCGACGGAGAAATCGTCAAAGGCCAAACCACCATTAACCAGGCTCCAATTACAGGTGAAAGTATGCCTGTCGATAAAATTGCGGGCGATGCTGTATTTGCTGGAACAATAAATCAGTCAGGCTCTTTTGAATATAAAGTCACTGCAGCTGCAAATAATACAACCCTTGCTCGCATCATTCATGCCGTTGAGCAGGCGCAAGGCGCCAAAGCAGCTACACAACGTTTTGTTGACCGCTTTTCCCAGATTTATACCCCAGTCGTTATGGGTATTGCTGTTGCGGTTGCTGTATTGCCACCATTGTTTGGGGCAGGAACATGGCAGGAATGGATCTATAAAGCTTTAGTTATGCTTGTCATTGCGTGTCCATGTGCCCTGGTTATTTCTACGCCAGTAACGATTGTTAGTGGACTTACTGCAGCTGCTCGCAAAGGGATTCTCATTAAAGGCGGTGTTTATCTTGAGCAGGGACGTAAGCTAAAAGCCCTTGCGCTGGATAAAACAGGAACTATTACCCATGGGAAACCAGTACAAACCGACGTAATGGTGTTCAATGGGTGGAGCGAGCGTGAAGTTCGTACTACTGCAGCTAGTCTCGCTAGTTACTCTGATCACCCTGTTTCACTGGCAATTGTGAATGCTTCTGCTGATTTGAAAAAGCAGGATGTTGACAGCTTTGAAGCGATTGTTGGGCGAGGTGTGCATGGCGCGATTACAGGTAAGGATTTTTACCTTGGTAACCTGCGTTTGACTGAAGAACACTTTAATTGTCCATCAGAGATTAAAGCAACAGTACAAAGGCTGGAAAGCCAAGGTAAAACAGTTATTTTACTCAATGATGGTAAGCAAGTGCTTGGGTTGTTCGCTGTTGCTGATACTGTTAAAAACAGCAGCCGTGAAGCGATTGAACAACTTCATGAACTTGGCGTTAAAACTATTATGCTGACTGGTGATAACCCACATACAGCTAAAGCAATCGCATCTCAGGTTGGAATCGATGAGGCTCGAGGGAATCAATTGCCAGAAGATAAACATCGTGCAGTTGAAGAGCATTCACGGATTGGAATCACTGGGATGGTTGGTGATGGTATCAATGATGCACCGGCTCTGGCTGCAGCAGATATCGGTTTTGCTATGGGCGCAATGGGTACTGATACGGCGATTGAAACTGCAGATGTAGCCTTAATGGATGATGACCTGCGTAAAATCCCAGCCTTTGTAAAATTATCCCGACAAACGTACAGCTTACTCGTGCAAAATATCAGCCTCGCTCTAGGTATTAAAGCCGTATTCCTTGTACTCACGCTCATGGGAATGGGAACTATGTGGATGGCTGTATTTGCTGATGTTGGTGCCAGTCTTCTGGTTGTGGCAAATGGCCTGAGGTTATTACGAAAATAAAGAGTTGGGTCTCTGAGTTCTTCATGGACGACAGACTCAGAGACCGTATTCTGGTTTGAACATATTCATAGAATATGGTTTGAGGGGGAGATGATGGACACCAGGAAATATTCTGAAAGTGTTGTCAAAGATATTTTGAAATGGGTTGAAAGTTCATTGAATACAACCTTGCCAGTAGAATTCATTGCTGATAAGTCTGGTTATTCACGATGGCATTTTCAACGTTTGTTTAAACAGGCGACCGGTGTTGCGCTGGGAGAATATGTTCGTGCTCGTCGATTATCATGTGCTGCGATTGATCTGAAATTGACTTCCAGAACAGTCCTGGACATTGCACTTCAGTATGGTTTTAATTCGCAACAAACTTTCACGAGAGCTTTTAAAAACAAGTTTCATCTTCCTCCCGGTCGGTACCGCAAGCAAGGGGATTGGAATTTATCAGCGCTGTGTCCATCTTTACTTTCAGACGATGAGGAGAGATATGCCAATGTTAGTTAATGACCCCGTATTAATTTCTATGATAGAAGAGCTGGCTGATAACTATAATAAAATGCAGGATTTTTTAATCGATGATGAACCTTGTATTGATATCGTACGGTCGGTGTATGAGTTGGAGTGTACAGTTAGAGAATTCAAAAAAAGAATTATACTTCAACATATTTCCTATTGCCATTCAGATGAATGTGATGACCCTGACCTGCATGTTGCCTTAATTGACAATATAAAAAACATACTTGACTATCTTGAATGATTTTACATGAAGGGGATTAGGCTTTCTTAAAACCATTTGTGTTTTGGATGAATAAATATTATTAATTCACTGATTTCCGTATGGTCTCAACCATAAAGAATATGATGGTAACTAACCCGGGTCAGTCAGTGCGACTCATGCAAGATGCTTGATGTGTATATCGTATAAAAGCTTGACCCTATATCAACTTCATGGTTTTTAATGGAACCAAGTCGAGAGTAGCGAGGACGATGAACAGAGCAATAGGGGGAATCATCAATGGAGCCTTGTTGCGGACGTTCTGCCGAGTCGCTAGAGCAAATAGAGGTCTCCATGATCAAGCAAAAAACTATCAAGAATATTGTTGAATTAAACGGTATTGGCTTGCATAGCGGTAAAACCGTTAACATGAAAATCATGCCTGCTGGTGCCGATAGTGGCATACGGTTCCGTAGAACAGATGTAACTCCTGTTGTTGATATTCAGCTCCGTGCCGATCAGATTCATGACACTATGCTGGCAACAAGCATTATCAACCCTCAGGGAGTTCGAGTTTCAACAATCGAGCATTTCCTTTCTGCGGTGTCCAGCATGGGGCTTGATAACCTCCTGGTGGAGCTCGATGCTCCAGAACTTCCCATTCTCGATGGGAGTGCCAGAGGATTCATAGACTCAATAATGCACGCTGGTTTGATAGAGCAGTGTGCGCTAAAAAAATATCTTCTGATAAAAAAAACGGTTTCCGTAAAAGATGGCGACAAATGGGCTCTTTTGCATCCAGACTCAAAGTTCTCGATCGATTTTATGATTGATTTTAAGCATCCCTTGATTTCTGCTGAGACTAATAGATTAAATATTGAAGTGTCGAAAGAAAACTATATTAGCGAGATTGCTGATGCCAGAACTTTCGGATTTGTTCGTGATGTAGAACTTCTACAACAAAAAGGTCTTGGGTTAGGGGCAAGTTTGAACAATGCGATAGGGCTTGATGAATATAGCGTTCTGAATCCGGAAGGTCTGCGATTTAATAACGAACTTGTGCGACATAAAACACTGGATGCGATTGGAGACCTCTTTGTATCAGGCCATAATATTATTGGCGCCTACCATGCTTATAAGTCAGGGCATGCATTAAATAATAAGTTGATGCTTGCACTGTTGAATGATGTCGAATCATGGGAATTAGTGAGTGTTGGTGAATATAAAAATGATGCCACTAGAGAAACCATCCTTTCTAAACCCAAAGAAGAGTGTTTTGAGTCATTAAGTATGTGGTCATAAGGGATATGAGTATGTTCGTCACATCTGGTTTTTTACACAGCTTATCTTGATGATTTTTTTCTTGACCTTACCACCACGGGAAGGTCTAGGCTGGATATCGACTAAGTCTTGATGAGCCAAACGGTAACCGTATCACTACGTATGCAAGGTAAGAGTGTCAGAAACGACGTCATTTGAAACTGGATCTGATATTAACAGAATACATTTTGGGAGGTAAGGATGAACATTGGTGATGCTGCCCGGTTATCCGGAGTTTCCGCCAAAATGATCCGCTATTACGAAGAGGCGGGATTAATACCGGAAGTTGCAAGAACTGCAGCCGGGTATCGGATGTACAGCGATATTGATGTGTACAAATTGCATTTTATACGCCGATGTCGGGAGTTAGGTTTCTCTCTGGCGCAAACAGGAGAACTTCTCTGTCTTTGGGGTAACCATTCGCGCCAAAGCGCTGATGTGAAAAAATTAGTCGAGTCACACATCCGCGAGTTGACTGTAAAAATTCAAGAATTTCAGCGTATGGCATCAATACTTACAACGCTTTCTGATTGCTGTGCAGGGGATGATAAGCCTGAATGCCCTATTTTGCGTGCACTGTATCTTGCAGATGTTAACGGTTTGCAGGAATCAGATTCTGGCCCTGAAATTACTTAGCCGCTACCCATATATGACAGTAATTTCAACTGAAATTACGCCCACAAAACAAGATGATATTAACATTAATTGGGTTAGTAATTCTTGGGTGAAAAGAAAGCAATGTGGTTTTTAAAATATATTAACTGTTTTTAGTAGTGAGGTTTACAATGTCAGATATTATTCCCGGATATTGCACACTTTGCCGTTCGCGTTGCGGGACGTTGAATGAAGTAGCAAATGACCACCTGATCAAGGTACGGGCCAACCCTGAACATCCTAATGGTAAGGCCATGTGTATGAAGGGCAAAGCGGCACCTGAGCTGGTGGACAGCGCAAATAGAATTCTGTACCCGATGAAGAGAACCCATCCTAAAGGTGCCGAGAACCCGGGCTGGAAACGTATAAGTTGGGAAGAGGCTATGTCAACGATAGCCGGACAACTGGAAAAATTTAAACGAGAGAACGGAGCTGAATCTGTCGCTTTCGGTTTTACGAGCCCAAGCGGTACCCCCCTCAGCGATGCAATTGAATGGTTAGAGCGATTTGTTCGTATCTATGGCAGCCCAAACACCAGCTATGGAACTGAAATATGTAACTGGCATAAAGACGTTGCACATCGATGGACCTTTGGCTGCGGCATCCCTGTTGCTGACTATTCCCATGCCGATCTTATCCTTCTTTGGGGGCATAACCCCGCGAATACTTGGCTTGCCCAGGCTAGTGCGATTGGTACTGGTCGAAATAACGGTGCAAAACTGATCGTCGTGGATCCTCGCCCGACACCTTTAGCGAAAGAAGCAAATGCCTGGCTTGATGTCAATCCTGGGACTGACGGTGCATTAGCTTTGGGGTTAAGCCATCTCCTGGTAGAAAGAAACCTGTTTAATCATGAGTTTGTTCGAAACTGGACTAATGGTCCTTTGTTGGTTCGAAATGATAATGGTTATTTTCTTCGGGAAAAAGATATTAACCCACTTGCCATCAGTAATCGCTATACAGTTTGGGACGAACACAACCAGCAAGTCACATTTATCGATTCCGAGACTCGAACTGAAGAAACGCTGACGCCTACAGCTGCACTTGAGGGTAATGTTGAAGTTGCAATAGCTGATGGTGCAAAAATTTCCTGCCAAACGGCGTTTTCATCTTTTAAAGATATGTTGGCTAATTATGACCCAGAAAACGTAAGCCGTATCACCGGGGTATCTGTTGCATCAATTGAAGCCGCTGCGAGTTTGATTGCCGGGGCCAAGAAAATCGCCTACCACAGCTGGTCTGGAGTGGCACAACACACTAATGCCACCCAAACAGAACGTGCGATTGCGACACTGTATGCTTTAACCGGTTGTTTCGATCAGGAAGGATGTAATCGAATCTATGCCAGCCACCCGGTGAATGTGGTTAATTCACCGACACTGATGCCAAAATCACAATGGGATAAAGCATTAGGTCTTGAAGAAAGGCCTATCGGGCCGCCTTCACAAGGTTGGGTTCATTCTCAGGATATCTGGCATTCAGTATTAGAAGGTACACCCTATAAAATTCGCGGGTTAATTGGCTTTGGTGCCAACATATTACTTTCACAAAGTGATACTTCTCTCGGACAACAGGCGCTTGAGGCACTTGAGTTTTATGCCCATGTAGATTTGTTTGAAACGCCTACATCAAAGTATGCTGATATCCTTCTGCCAGTAAACACTGCCTGGGAGCGCGAAGGCCTAAGAACCGGGTTTGAAAGTAGTGCTGCTGCTCAGGACCACATTCAGTTGAGAAAAAAAATGGTCTCTCCGCGCGGTGAAAGCCGTTCCGACCTTGAGATTGTTTTCGATCTTGCATGCCGGTTAGGAATGAATGAAGCGTTCTTCGACGGCAATATTGAGGCAGCCTGGAATTATCAACTAGAACCATTAGGTTTGACTGTTGAGATGCTCAGAAATAAGCCAGAAGGTTACGATATCCCGCTTGAGCATAAAGTCAGAAAATATGCTTTCAGAGACCCAAATAGCGGATATCTGGCAGGTTTCAATACAGAAACAAAACGTGCAGAGTTTTACTCTGAGATCCTTCATCGCTATGGTTACAATCCTTTACCTGAGTATGTACAGCCGCAAGAATACCAGCGCAACGATCCTGATTATCCACTAATGCTGACATCCGTTAAAAGCGGATTCTTCTGTCATAGCCAACATCGAAGCCTGACTAGCCTACGAAAAAAAGCACCTTATCCAACGGTAGACATTTCGGCAGCTCTGGCTGACGAAGAAGGTATCAAGACGGGGGATTGGGTAGAAATTGAAACGAGAGCAGGTCTTGCTCGATTTAGAGCAAAAGTGGAAGCCAAACTCTCTCATGAAACTGTAATTGCTGAGTTTGGGTGGTGGCAGTCTTGTCCTGATTTTGGCAAACCTTCATACCCGGTTAAAGGTGAGTACAGTAGCAATTACAATAGCTTAATCAGCGGTGATAGCTATGATCCAGTCAGCGGTGCTTTACCTTTGCGTTCATTCCGCTGCCGCATTCGCCGCTTGAATGATTTTGAGCTGATAAGACGCCCCTGGGAAGGTCGTAAAACATTCAAAGTCATTGAACTGAAAAAAGAAGCAGATAATGTTACGACAGTTACCTTCCAATCGAATAGTGAAGGCTACTTACCTGATTATGAACCGGGCCAGCATATCACTGTTAGCTGTTGTCCGATGAGCGATTCTGAAGAGATCGTTACCCGGGCGTATTCGCTGACAGGCCCTGCGTTTGTTCATGACCGTAAAACCTATTCCATTTCTGTCCGTCATCAGAAAGCGACTGATGAGAAAGGTGAATATGTAGAAGGAATAATGTCATCCTACATAAACACGCATTTGCAGATAGGCAAGGATGTTGAACTTACGCCTCCTGGGGGGAATTTCATTGTCCCGCTCAATGCCGTCCAGCCTGTCGTAATATTTGCTGGCGGTATTGGAATTACTCCATTCATTTCCTATCTGGAGTCTATTAACCCCCAAGCGGAAGGTCCGGAAATCTGGCTTTTCTATGCTAATCAAAATAGTAGGCTACATGCGTTTAAGAAAAGAATTGCGGAGCTAAATGCGTCTATTGACAGGCTTAAAGTAATTAATATCTACAACCAGCCCCTCGACTGTGATATTCCAGGATTGGATTATGATAGAGCTGGTTATGTTGGTGCGGGAGATGTCGAGGCATATCTTATTGAGAATAATGCTCGTTATTACATGTGTGGTCCGCAGCCTATGATGGATGCGATATCCCGAGGGCTTCAGGAGAGAGGTGTACCTGCATTTGCTATTTTCTACGAGATATTTCGTTCTCCGACAAAAATAAATAATGATCCCTCATTACGTCATAAAGTAATTTTTGCAAAATCAGGAAGAGAAGAGACCTGGACCACGGATAAAGGTACTCTGCTGAATTTTGGAGAAAAACTTGGGATTAAAATGCCTAGTGGTTGTCGTGTTGGACAATGTGAAAGCTGTTCAACTAAGGTGATTGCCGGGAACGTGCAGCATCTGAATGGTGTGGAACCCTCTGATGAGGGTGCATGTTTGACATGCCAGTGTATTCCTGCCGGTGATATCACTATTGATGCCTGAGATAGGTATTAGCATCCTTTACATCAGGCCATTTTAGTGGTCTGATGTTATTCAATGGATAACGCTATGTTTTAAAGACATTTTTAATTATTTTGCGCCAATCCAACTCAATAACCGATTTAATGAATTATTTCAGTGCGATCTTCATGAATTTTTATCATCCTCCCCCTTACCTTCAAGTTACTGCAAGTTTTAGCCTGTAAGAAATTACTACAGTCACCAGTTTCGGATTGGCCGAAGAGTTTTAGTGAATGAAAGGCTTGCAATGATAAAATTGAAACTTCATTGTTTTTCTGCATCGAGCCTAAAAAAATGACCGGGTATCCCTGAGCACAAAACCAGCCATCCACTCGATACATACCGGAAACGCGTTGATAACCGCGCTGCCATGGATGCCATATTCTTCTTCCTCAGGACTGGTTGTCTGAACGCCACCGGGATATGTTCATCGAGTCCTGCACACCGGCGCTTTAAGGAGTGGCACGATTCAGGCATCTTTGAGCGCTTCTGGCAGAACGGTTTGCTTGCCTGCGAGCATCTGGACAGCATTGACTGGTCCTGGTTGTCGATGGACGGTTGTATGACCAAATCGCCGCTGTCAGGAACAAAAAAACAGGTCGCAATCCTAAGGACAGAGGGAAACAAGGCGTAAAGCGCAGCCTGCTGACGGACGCCAGGGGGCTTCCTCTGTCGCTGGTCGTCGCAGCAGCGAACACGCACGACATCAAACTGGTTGCGGATACGCTCGATGCCCTTCAGACGGGGCATCCGGGTGGAAACTCAGGCTCTGTCTGGACAAAGGTTACGAAGCTGGATGGCTGAAAACGTATCTGCAGAGTCGCCGTTACGAGCCACATATTCAGTCCCGTAAAGAGGAGTCTGACGCCACTAAAAACAGGGACTTCAAAGCCCCTCTCTGGGGCGTTGAGAGGACTCATAGCTGGATGAATCGCTTTCGCCGGGTTCTGACCCGATGGAAAAAGAAGGCCGAAAATTACGAGGCTATGTTGCATTTTGCCTGTGGTCTTATCGTCTGGAATAAAGTCCTATTGAGATAGGCTCTTAGTTAATAGAATTCCGTTCATATGGTCTATCATATGCTGTATACAGATCGAGAGAGTACCACTTGCACTAAAATTTATTGTATTCCCAAAAGCATCAAGAGCGGTGACATTTATTTTCTCTGCACGGTATACAAAACGACTGGTTCCTGGTATAGAAAGACATTTTTCCTCCGTGATATTTTTTTCTTCCTTACTCTCAGCAATTACCGGATTAATTAATACTATTGGTTGCACCAGCGATTCAGGGACATCAATTACAGCAATCCTTTGGTGAACACCAACCTGGGTTGCTGTTAAACCTACACTGGATGTACCGTACATAGTGGTAATCATATCCTTAATAAATTGCCGGGTTATCGGTGAAATATGTTCGACGGGCATTGCAATGATCTTCAATTTGGGATCCGGATACTTTAAAACTGATAATAATGACATGCAAGGCTACTCTTTATTTAAATGGCAGTAAAAACGATATGTTTTAAGTCGGACCTGAGTGGAGAACCGGGACAGAAATAACTACTGGACTGACAGCCAGATATAAATTTTCTGCTGCCTGCGAACGTCATTCCGGTCTGTCCTGCTCAACAGCACAAAAGACCGGAAACACTATATCAGAGAAGAGGAAGGGTATAACTGACTGTAACCCGGGTTTCATCCTGGTCACGCTGTCCAGCAGAGCCTTTTCTACTTGTGTCAGGCAGAGCGCTGCGCATTGTGGCATTTTTTACGGAGATGCCAAGTCCGTTAAGTATTCCCTCGGGGATAGTATAACTCAGGGCAATATCCCGTTCCCATTCCCCCTTTCGCCCATCCCCGGTATCAATATTATCGGCGTTCAGATAGAGGATACTTAGATTCAGCCCTTTGAGCCCTGCATCAGCAAAATTATAGGCGTACCGTGCCAGCCAGGTTCGCTCCCCCGCCCTGCTGAATTTTAGCAATTGTGCATCAGTAATTAACCAGGTGCTTGTTCCTTCTCCATCACCACGATTCAGATATGGAAAGTCACTTTTCCCCGTCAGCCACTGATAACCACTGCTCACACTGTGACTTCCAGAAGACCATGTCAACTGACCGCTATAAACATTGTTGTCCACTTCTCCCTTTGTGCGATTATTTCCGTAATAACCAGTACTTACATATCCGGCACTCCGTCCTGCAGCACTTCCGTTCTTTCCGTCTGCATCGCTGATGAATATACGAATATCTGATTTCAGGTTCCCGGAAACGATTTTCAGGTTATGTGCCAGTCCGATATAGTTTTGCCTGTAAAAATTATCCAGCTCACCGTAATAGTATGAGAGAGTCATGTCTTTCATAAGAGTATAGTCACCACCGGCGAAATAAAAACGATTACTGCTCCGTGAAGTGGGACCACTTCCATTGGCTCCGGCAATGGACATTCCGCGCATATCTGTGGAGTTACGTCCTTTTGTATGTGTGAGAACGCCGCCGGTCAGACTCAGATCGTCGATATCTGTTGATGATATTTGTCCTCCCTGATATGTCATGGGCAAAAGGCGGGCATCGTTGTATATAACGACGGGATTTTTGGGCTGAAGCGTTCCATAACGGAGTTCCGTATCAGATATTTTTGCCCTGCCGGTAACCCCCAGGCTACCGAACTGATGAACCGCTCTGCCATCATTGTCTAGCGGAAATACTGTACCGGGTTGCCGACCTGACGCCGGTGAGCCTGCTTTACCTCCTCCGTCAAGTCTGATGCCCAGTAGCCCCAGAGTGCTCAGTCCGAATCCCACTGGCCCTTCAGTATAACCTGAATCGTAATTGAGGATGAACCCCTGTCCCCATTCTTCCTGTTTACTGAACCCGTCCCCACTGCGATTATCTGTATTAATATAGAAATTGCGGAGTGTGAGATTGGCCTTACTGTCTTCAATAAAACCGGCTATCGCATTAGGGACTGTAACTCCCGGCATCAAAGCTACAGCAGATATTACGAGTGTAACTATTCTCATTCAGGTAATTCCTTTAGCTTGCCTGATATCAATATACGCGGTAACACGAAGGGAAAATGGCAGAAAATAATGAGGTATTTGTTTACCGCTGCACTAAGTACGAATCCATTTCATATCAAAAACCATGAAGTGGCTACAGGGTCAAGACTTTTTTTCAGACTGACTGCTTATACCATGGATTGGCCCTATGCACCGTGTTTCTGCTGGTTGTAAGACAGGAGACTTCCGTTTAGACCGGCACTGTTTTCAGGGAGGGAATCAATCTGATGTATCAAGCGAATTGGGTTAATTGTAAGCGTCCAGCGAGACTTGCAACTACCCACAATTATATTAAGGTAATCATTATGATAATCAGCTAAATTACTTTCAGGGATGGTTGAATGATTAATCAGGAACAGACTTCGCTTTCATGGCTCGATGAGGAAATTAATTCTTCTGTCTTTAGCGATCGCCGCCGTGCCAGTCGTTTTAAAAGTCTCATGCAAAAACTCTGGCGGGGGATGGGCAACAGCCTCCCTTTTGCCTGCCAGGATAATGCAGCAACAAAAGCCGCTTACCGGTTCCTTTCCAGTGACAGGATTGATGAGCAGCACCTGCTGCAGGGACATTCCGAGGCTACCAGTCAAAGGATATATGCGCTGCAAGGTGAGAAGATTCTACTGCTTCAGGACACCACAACATTTGGCTACCACCGGGATAACCCTGATGCAGTAGGATTTGCAGGCAATCACACCTAATCAAGACGGGGAATGATGCAGGTGTCAATTGTGGGATCCTGATGCATTCGAGCCTGGCAGTGACGACATCAGGGCTCCCGCTGGGTCTGACCGCGGTGAAGTTCTGGACCCGAAAAAAATTCAAAGGCACTAACGCACTTAAAAGGAAAATTAATCCGACCGTTTTTTTACATCAGATCACTGGCTGACAGTCAAAGACGTGGCTCACGTCTTCATGGTTGACATAGTCTGTCCGGACAGAGATGTCCATATCCGAGCAAGTTTCCGGCAGGAACGAGGTTGCCATAGCTCCGGATGAGAGCATGCCATTCAGAATCAGTACTGCAGTCACGCTAAATTTTTTCATCTGTATATTCCTCTTCATCAGATATCGCCGTTTCACCTGTTAATGTGTATTAAAAACCCTGTGGTTCATACAGGGTCAACACCCTTACGCTGTTTTTTCTGGTGGGATAAGGACAAAAAAAAGGCTACCTGGGGGTAACCTGACTAAAACAGTCATCAAGGAAAACGGACAACAGGGATAGGGTTGTCCTGGAGGGTGTGTCCGCATGTGAGGTCGCCGGCGGAACCGGAGGTGACCCCCACTATAGTGGCAGTCAGTCCGGCAGTTCCCTCTGCGACCATCTCACGCGTTTACTGCTCAGGTTCAGGGTAATACCGTCCCGGATTACTTATCAAGTACTGCAGTCACGCGGGCAACGTTTTTCTGGTCAGCACTGGTGATGCGGTAGGACGAAGCACCGGATTCCTGGGCGATAGCGGCAATTTTCGCTTCCGCGTTGTTCAGGGTGTCAGCAGTAACGCTGACGGACTGGGCGAAGCCGGAGAAAGAAACTACGGAGAGCATACCGGCAGCAGCAAGCAGTTTGATGTTTTTCATGGTCATATTCCTTGGGTTATCTGGTCATCTGGTGATACCGGCGTCATCGCCGTCTCACCTGTTGATGTGTATTAAAAACCCTGTGGTAAATACAGGGTCAACAAGTTATTTTGTAAATTATTGTCGGCTGTGTTTTTGTCGTTTTCATACAACCCAGCTCTTGAAAGAGCCTCACCGTGGCTGACGAGAAATGAGAAAATACGGCCGTAACAGACACCGCGAAACCGGGATTGCGCTGGGGAGATAGGTCGGTGCAGGGCAAGTTAACTTACAGGATTAGTGAGGGTTTATGATGTTATGGCTACTGATTAAGTACGCGTGCGTATTCTGGCGAAGTTGAACGGTTATTCCGGAGGAACGTGAACGCGTTATTCCCTAACGCGCCCTAACTTCTTTTTATTACACCGACCGTTCACTTTCAGTCAACCTGTGCCAGTCGTTTTCTCATCGACTCACCCTTCATTTCCAGCCGGTGGGAGTTATGCATCAGACGATCAAGGATCGCGTCTGCCAGCGTGTTATCGCCAACGCAGCCATACCACTCATCCGTTGGCAGCTGGCTTATCATCACCGTGGCGTTCTTTCCGTATCTGCCATCCATCAGTTCCAGCAGATCGTTACGCTGCGCTGGCAGCAACGGCTCAAGGCCCCAGTCATCCAGGATAAGCAGCTGCGTTTTTGACAGCTGAGCCAGCTGCTTTCGGTAACTACCGTCTGCGCGGCTGTGCGTCAGTTCAACCAGCAACCGGTTCAGTCTCCAGTACTGTACGCTGTAACCCTGCTGGCAGGCGTTGTTGCCAAGGGCGCAGCCCACATAGGTTTTGCCGCAACCGCAGGGGCCGGTTATCAGCAGGTTCTGCCCCCTGACCACCCATTCGTTCTGGCTTAGCTGAGCGATCCGAGAACGTTCTAGGTTTCTCGCTGGCTGGTAGTCGATGTCCTGGACCGAGGCTTCAAGCCTCAGGCGGGCTTTTTGTAGCAGACGTTTCTGTTTACGCTGATCCCTTTCGAGTGATTCGCGCGTGACCAGCAACGCCAGTCTTTCCCTGAAGGAGAGCTCTTCGTAAGTGCCGGGTTGCTACATCTGTGAGGACAGCGCGGCCGCCATTCCCGTCAGTTTCATTTCTGTCAGCTGTTTCATCAGCGTATGTGGCATTATCGGATCCCTTGTTTCAGTGGAAGTGGCGTGGGCCACGGATGTTTTCATGTTCCTGAGGAAGCTCCTGGGACGGGTGCAGATCTTTGTCCGCCGGAACCAGGTCGCGGTTATTCTTCAGGATCGACTTTATCTGCTTCAGCCGGGTTAATCCCTCTGCATTGGCCAGCCGACAGCTGTTATTGACGCGCTCAGAAGGATATTCACGCGTCAGGCTCAGCAGCCCCAGACACAGGCGATAGGCCTGTTCCGGATGCGCTTTTTCAGCCAGACGCTCGCTGACCCACGTGAAGGTGTCGGAGCCCACACCGGCCGCCCAGCTTTTCAGCCGCTCTGGCGTCCACTGCTGATGATGACGATGGCGCTCCGGCATATGTTCTGCTGCCGTACTGTTGCCCGGATGAAGACGCCGCGGGTGACTGGCGATCATCTGCCCGTCAGACCAGACTTCAAGCTGGTTGTCGAAGGCATGAAGCTCCACAGTTTTACCGACGTGCTGATGGGGGACTGAGTAGTGATGCTGTTCATATTCCACGTGATAATCGATATTCACCTTCGCTTTTTTGATGTGCCGGTAGCGCCACTGCTGCACCGGTAATGGCCTGAGCACAGTTTTGTCCAGCCTTTCGAAGGCCTCACGGCGATTGCCCGGCAGTTTTTTGAAGGGACGTTCGTTGAGCCCGGTTACCAGCGTACGGATACAGTGGTTCAGCTCAGCAAGCGAGAAGAAGACCTGGTGACGGAGCCGGGCCAGGATCCTGCGTTCGACGATCTGAACGCCCACTTCTGCTTTGGCTTTATCTTTTGGTTTACGCGGCCGCGCTGGTATCACGGCAACATTGTAGTGCTCAAGCATCTGCTGGTAGGTTGGATTAACGTCAGGATCATATTTACAGGCCCGTGACGTGGCGCTTTTCAGATTGTCCGGAACAACAAGCTCAGGAACACCGTCAAGCCACCGGAAGCAACGAACATGGCTCATAACCCAGTCCTCAAGCTGCTGGGACCAGGTGGCCTCTGCCCATGTGTAACTTGACGCCCCGAGAACGGCCACGATGATCTGCGCGGTTCTTATTTCCCCGGTATCAGGGTTGGTAATGTCAACGGTTGGCCCACAGTAATCAACGAAGAGTTTTTCGCCAGCTTTATGGACCTGGCGCATTGATGGCGAGGTGGTTTTCAGCCATTCGCGATACATCCGGCAATAATGGTTATAACTGTAAGAGCCGCCAGGATTGCGTTCTCCGTACTCTTCCCAGAGCAGTTGAAGCGTCACGCATTTATTACGCAGCTCTTTGTATACCGTAGCCCAGTCTGGCAGGGAGTGTTTCTTCATCTTCACCTGCGTTTGAAGGAACGTATGCATTAGCGCTGCATCATCCCATTCTGCGGGCAACGGCCACTGTTTAATACCAAGCTGAGCCGCCCGATTGGCGTAGCGGGATACGACAGAAGGTGAGATCGCCAGACTCCGGCCAATCTGACGATGGCTGAGTCCGGCACCATATTTAAGTCTAAGTATTTCTTTGAGTTTTCTCATAGAGATTGGAGCTGTCGGCATAGGTATCCTTCACCGGAATGGCAAAAGATACAGATCAACACACCTGTGAAGTTCCAATAACATTGATGGAGATCACCGAATAACAAAGTGAGTCAAAAGTGATCTCCATCGATGTTATTCAGCGATCTGCTCAAATGTTATTACCCGATCTCGATGGATGTTATTGGGTGATCTCCGTTCATGAAAATACGCAGGTGATCGGAGTAAAAATAGGCAGGCCTCATTGGTTATGATGATACCTGCTTGTTTAATTATCACTTTAAATATAATTCTATTTTCTTGTAGGGGGATTTTTTAAGTCTGAGATGTGAAAATTAAAAAAATGGCAGTGGCATTTCTTATGAAAACACCTATTGCGTATTACCACTCACAGAGACCGCCTAATAACATTACCGAAGTACGGCTGATAACATTTCGCTGGATCGCCGAATAACGGTGTTTTTCAGGGGGGAGAGTTGTCAGTTCAGTGCTGTTCATGATAGACCATGGGTCGATATTCTTTTTACCCAGGGTCTTCTGACTAATGAGCACACATTATCGCCTGTATCCACCATTCCTCTGTGTTCCTGAAAAGCATAATTTTCCGGATGTCTGGGAGCATTTTTGTTGTAAGTTGCTGAATCTTCAGCATGGTACCAGTGAAATTTATGTCCGAAATCCTCCTGAGCAGGGGATTGATCTCTGGTATCCCTCCGCCCGAATAGCTTATCAGTGCAAGTGTGTGGAATCCGGTAAGGCTGGTGATTTCAATGTTACAAAAGCTATTGAGTCAGTCATATCAGCCAAAGCGGCCCGGCATGTGCTGGGCTGGGAAAAGTATGTTTTGTGCGTCAACGTCCCTGTTACCGGGGGGGCGGAAAAGAGGCTGAAAGAGGTCCTGCCTGACATTGATGTCATGAGCGAATCGGTATGGTTGTCTCTGTGTGAAAAGCATCCCCTTGACGTTGAACGTAATTTCAGAAAGCTTCTCGATGTTCCTCAAAACAGATTTGTTTCAGCCATTAGTAATACCTTTTCAGTACGCTATACCGAAGAGCTCCGGCAACAACTGGAAGATTCACCTTTTGATATTTTTTTGTATTCCAGTCGACAGGATTCCGTGTTTCGGATCCCTGTGGCGGGGAGCTTTACTGCGGGAGATGTAATCAACATTCTGCGGAATTTTTTCCGCCTTCCGAAACCAGCGACATTTTCAGACGAAAACATTCAGGTATCGCTTAATCATTCTTTGGTCTTTGATGGCAAAAAAGTCCCTCTTAAAAAGACCCTGGGAGAGGTGGGGGTTGTCCATGGTTCTGTCGTTACTTTCTGGACTCAATTTGCCTGGAAAGACCTGGAAGATTTCCGGTTTGATGGCGATGTTATTCATTATGGCGTTCCCACATTGAGTAAAGAAGAACGCAGGGATAGGGCACTGGCCAGATATAAAAGAATTATACAGGAAGGATTCCGTGAGGCTGAGACAGGTATTATAACTGATATATCCGCAGAAAAATGAGGTGGGGGTTGATTTAGCAGGTATTGAATCAGGGATGATGGAAAATTCATCCCTGACTTTTTTACTGAATTGGTGACGCATTCGGAACATCGTAGATATGTGCGGCAAAGTGTGACTGCAGGCGATGGTCAAGCAGGGCCTGAAATATATCGGCACAGCAGGCATCACTGGCAATAATCCTGCCCTGTTCATCAAACTGAAGATTCAGCCGGAACCGCGAGGCATGTTCCCTGAGGCTTGCCATAAACTCCGGTAACTTATAGAATCCTTTTTCTTTTATGGCCGATGCTCTTCTTAGCTGCATTGCGTTTGTTCCGACATATCTTTTTAGTGGCTCGGCATCGGTAAAGAGCTGACTGAATTCTGGTTCATCAACGAGATCGTTAAAGTTAGTAAGGTGAGCTTTTTTATAACTCAGAAGGGATTCAAACGTTTTTTTGTTTTTGATGAAAACATTGTCACCAAGAATATAAAAATCAAAATCTTTTGCTATGTTAAAACGAGGGGTGTCATCTATTTTTAATTTATTGTTTTTGAAAACAACAGATCGTAATCCGGATTGTTTTTTCGTTGCCCATGATGGATCTGTTTTTTTGACACAATGTAGTACAGTATCTCCGGACACCAGTTTCACAGAGTAAAAATCACAGTTCGCCAGTTCTTTGATTTCTTTTACTTTTCTGGCCTGTGTCTGGTCCGCAGATAGTGCTGTAATTGCAACCGCAGAGGTTTCTCCGGAACCAATCAGCATCAGGCTGGCTTCATTGTTCTGGGCCAGCAGTGAATACTCAATAGTCTCCGTGTATTTTCCTCTTTCAGCACAAATAAATTCCGTCAGTTCAGTTTTGAGTTCAGGAACAACAGTGATCCATTTCCCCCTGTATACCGAGTTACTTTTTACTGTCTGTTTCCTGAACACCCAGACAGAAAGTGTTGCACTCTGGATATCAAAATCCTGTAATTCTTTAAGTTTCATCCTTATCTCCACTAATAATAATGACAGACTGTATTGTCTGATATTCGTAATCAGAATCAGGGGAAATACTCAGGTTTGATAATACCACACCTGAGTGTGTCTTTTTGCTACCTGGATGTCGATAAGTTACTTCATACATTTTCCAGTTGAATACGATAAGTATAGGGTTAAGTATTATTTGTCCGGTCTTATAAGACAGCCAGAAGAGCCAGAGAAGAAATACAATAAACCCCAAAAATTTGTTGGTCTCCTGGTAATTAATGCTCATGAACGAAACAATGTAAGGGAGAACATAGTTCATCAGGTCTGACGGCGTATACTTTACTTCCAGAATCCTGATTTTTTGCTCATCGCTTTTAGCCAGTTTTAATATAAGCCATGAAAGAAGAAAACATACCAGGCAGATGAGAAATAAACTGACGGACAGTAATGGTTCCTTAAACGGCAGGTTACAGGAGTCAGATGTCAATAAATCAAAGCAAAGATGCCTTTTATATTTACTGTCATCAAAATCCTGAATGAGCAGGATCATACTAAGTGGCAAATATGAGCCCAGAAATACAGCAAACGCAAACGGCAGCCTTGGGGTCATTTTACCTCCTAACCTGTGGGGGAAACTCACATCTTACCAATATTTGATGACAACCGGGAAGGTGTTTAACCAGCCGGATGCTTCCACAACGGTCAGTAGCCGGCCCTTTTTAATTCGACAGCAAGTCGTTTAAGACTCTCATCCAGATATCTGTGATTCTGCTTCAGCTCTTTTTTCATTAGTTCCGTGTGATGTTCCAGGTCCGGGTTATCTCCCGCCCGACTGACCGGAAAATCATCATCAGAAGACAGACGCCCATTCCTGCTGTAATCCATCACGATACAGACTAGGGTTGCAAGGTCTATCACCCTGTGCAGAGGAAGTTCTTCTGACTGCCTTGACCATTTTTCTCCGGTATTGCGCCAGACTTTAGCTGACAACTCTGTCCAGCCGGGGGAATTCCACTGCGCGATGCCGACTGACAGGCCTTTGGCATCACTGTCGTCAGCGTATGGACCATCAATACGATCATAATTTTCGACAGTAATGACAGGTTTATGTTTCAGATAAACGGGGATCTTCATGGTCAGTAGCCTCTGGATTGATATCAGATACTGCACAATTTACAAATTTTACTAAATTATAAAATTCTGTAAATGTAACATTATATGTTTGTTGTTTTAATTTAATTGGTTAAATGGTTAATGGAAAGCCGGGTATTTATCTGATTCTGTTTCGTACGGTTTGCCGTCAGTCTTTACAAAAAAAAATCCAGAAGGTGAAGCCAGCCAACCGTAAAGGCTGGATGGCTGATTACGGGGCTTATAAGTGAAATCCTGATTATCTCAGTGGATTATTGACTCTGGCGTAGTCAAAAGGAGAAACAACCTCGTGAATGTTTGCGTCGATAAAATCCCCCCACCATTGCAGCATCAGTCTTCGTTCATCCAGAAACTCCGCCTTGTGAATGTAAGCCGCCCGTACGCCATTACGCTCCTGATGGCTCATCTGACGTTCAACCGCATCTCTCGACCATAATCCTGATTCAATCAATGAACTGCAGGCCATTGTCCGGAAGCCGTGGCCACAGACCTCGACCTTCGTATCGTAACCCATAAGCCGCAGTGCGTTATTTACCGTATTTTCACTCATGGGTTTCCATGGATTATGGTCGCCGGTGAAAATCAGTTCATGCTCTCCACTGATAGTGTGGATCTGCTTCAGAATATCCAGCGCCTGAGTAGAGAGTGGTACCAGATGTTCTGTCCGCATTTTGGAGCCACGATGCGAGTACTTGACCCCGTCAATAGGTTTCCGCTCCGGAGGGATCGTCCACATGGCTTTTTCGAAGTCGATCTCAGACCATCTGGCGAAACGGAGTTCACTGGAACGGATGAAGATAAGCAGGGTGAGTTTTGTTGCCAGCCGTGTCAGAGGCTGACCCCGGTATGTATCCAGGCGTTCAAGGAGTTCTGAAATGCGGTTGAGGGCCAGGGCGGGGCGGTGCTGTCGTTTCACTGTTGTTAATGCACCAGTCATATCGACAGCGGGGTTATAGCTGATGATGCCGGACTGGGCAGCATAGCGCATGATTGCAGTGATACGTTGCTGAAGGCGGGCGGCTATCTCGTATATCTCTCTGGCTTCGGCTGCTTTAACGGGGATAAGCAAATCTGGCGTCCTGAGTGAGGTAATATCGCGTGAGCCGATGAAGGGAAACACATGAGTTTCGAGGCTTTTCAGTATCTTCTCACTATGTGAGGCAGACCATTTTTTATTGCTCTTATGCCACTGTCTTGCGATGCCTTCAAATGTCTGAGCTGTTTCGGGTACAGACTTTTTGATACGTTTCTGTTCGCACGGGTCAGTTCCCTCAGCTATCTGCTTCCTTGCCGCATCGCGTTTTTCCCTTGCTTCTGATAACGAGACTTCAGGGTAAACACCCAGAGCGAGCGTTTTCTCTTTGCCCAGAAACCGGTAGCGGAGCCGCCAGTAGCGGGAACCGTTAGGGTGAACAAGCAAAAACATGTTGCCGCTGTCGGCAAGTTTATAAGGTTTTTCATCCGGTTTAGCTGCACGGATTTTAGCGTCAGTGAGCGCCATTGGCGGTATCTCCTGATAGTAAAAGGGGTATAAATTTTATCGAATCAGACTATACCCTCAGTTGTACCCTCACAAGGGACTTGATGCGGGTTGAAGTTGATTGAGTTGGGTGGAGTTAAGGGATTGTAGAAGTGTTGATTTTTGAGGGCTTAGAATGCAAAAACGGACCTCCGTGGAGGTCCGTTGATATGAATTTGGTGCCCGGACTCGGAATCGAACCAAGGACACGGGGATTTTCAATCCCCTGCTCTACCGACTGAGCTATCCGGGCAACGGGGCGCATTAAACCCGATTCACTCTCCGCCGTCAACGAAAAATGTTGTTTTCGTCACAGGATGCACAATCTCTCACCAGTTCGTCGCAATCTTAAGCGAAAAAGTGGGTCCACAGCGCGGAAAGCGGCATGGCGAGCAGCAGGGCGGGCAGCATATTCACCACCGCGAACATCTTGATCCCGCAGATGCGCAGCCCTGTTGCCAGCAGGAGCAGACCGCCAACGGCGGTAAAATCTGCCATCATCGCGGGCGTGGTCAGCGGAAGGATCAGGGTGGCGCAGGTGGCGAGAGCCAGCTGAATCAGCAGCATTGGCACACAAATCGCGGCCACCGCGATACCGAGCGTGGTGGCAAAAATCGTAGCGGTGAAGAAATCGAGAAACGCCTTCGCGATTAAAATGCTGGGGTCACCGGTCATCCCTTCCTGCATCGAACCGAAAATCCCGGTGCCGCTGGCGCAAAAGAGAATAATGATGGCAACGTAGTTTTGAATAAACGTCTCATGGGTGCCGTGTTTGGCTTTGCCCGGACGGGCTATCAGGTTTTTCGCTTTGCTGACCGCGTTATTAATCCCCTTTTCCAGATAACAATACTCACCAATCAGCGCCCCGAGCAGAGTGGCCAACACCATAACCGGCAGGTTGGCGCATTTGATCACCAGCAGAATGCCAATCCCGAGGGAGGCCAGGCCAAAAATGGAGGGCATAGAGACGCGAATACGCTCCGGTAATCGCTGACTTAACACTGCACCGAGTACGCCGCCCAGCAATACGGCACTCGCGTTGATAAATGGCCCGATAACCACGGAAAACTCCTGTTACTTAATCATAGGTATTGCATGATTATGACACGCCAGCGCTTTTTTACGCTTAGCTTTGGGTGGTGAAGTGCATACTGATTCCTTCTTGCACCTCAAAATAAAAGGTGACATTATTGCGCGAATTTTCTCCTCCCTGTCTCACCGTTCGGTGAGGGTATATAGCGCCTATGAAAACCATGAAAATCGCCGTCAGCCGTGAGCTGGTTTCCACTGTGTCCACGCATCGCGAAAAGGTGACGCTGGATAACACTGATTTTACCGATGTGGCGGCAGTCGTCATTACGCTCGCGGAGAGTCGCAGTGGCATTCTTGCGTTGCTGAAACGCACGGGCTTTCATTTACCGGTCTATTTATTCTCGCAAGAGCCGACGGACGTGCCCGATGGCGCCACGGCTGTCATCTCGGGTAAAGCGCAGGAGTTCCTGGAACTGGAATCTGCCGCCAGCCGTTACGAAGAGAACCTGTTACCGCCGTTTTTCGACACCCTGAGCCAGTATGTTGCAATGGGCAACAGCACTTTTGCCTGTCCGGGCCACCAGCACGGGGCGTTTTTCAAAAAACACCCGGCGGGACGACAGTTCTATGACTTCTTTGGTGAGAACGTTTTTCGCGCCGATATGTGCAATGCCGACGTGAAGCTCGGCGATCTGCTGATCCACGAAGGTTCCGCCAAGCATGCGCAAAAGTTCGCCGCGAAAGTGTTCAACGCGGATAAAACCTACTTCGTGCTGAACGGTACGTCGGCGGCCAACAAGGTGGTGACCAACGCGCTGCTGACCCGTGGCGATCTGGTGCTGTTTGATCGCAATAACCACAAATCTAACCATCACGGGGCCCTGATTCAGGCGGGCGCGACGCCGGTGTATCTGGAAGCGGCGCGTAACCCGTTTGGCTTTATCGGTGGGATTGACGAACACTGCTTTGACGACGCGTACCTGCGCAATCTGATCCGCGACGTTGCGCCGGAGAAGGCAGACGAGACCCGCCCGTTCCGCCTGGCAGTGATCCAGCTTGGCACTTACGATGGCACGATCTACAACGCCCGTCAGGTGATCGACAAGATCGGCCATCTGTGCGATTACATCCTCTTTGACTCTGCCTGGGTGGGCTACGAGCAATTTATTCCGATGATGGCGGAAACCTCCCCGCTGTTGCTGGAGCTGAACGAGAACGATCCGGGCATTTTCGTGACCCAGTCGGTGCATAAACAGCAGGCCGGGTTCTCGCAAACCTCGCAGATCCATAAAAAGGATAACCACATCCGGGGCCAGGCGCGTTTCTGTCCGCACAAGCGCCTGAACAACGCATTTATGCTGCACGCCTCCACCAGCCCGTTTTATCCCCTGTTTGCGGCGCTGGATGTGAACGCAAAAATTCACGAAGGGGAGAGCGGACGCAGGCTGTGGGCGGAGTGCGTCGAGCTGGGGATTGAAGCGCGTAAGGCGATCATTGCAAATTGCCATATGATCAAACCGTTTATTCCGCCAGTGGTGGCAGGCCGTCCGTGGCAGGATCATCCAACTCAGGCCATCGCCAGCGAACGTCGCTTCTTCAGCTTTGAGCCGGGGGCAAAATGGCACGGATTTGAGGGCTATGCCCGCGATCAGTACTTTGTCGATCCGTGCAAGCTACTGCTGACCACGCCGGGCATCGATGCTGAAACCGGGGAATATACTGATTTCGGTGTTCCGGCGACCATCCTTGCGCACTATCTGCGGGAAAATGGCATCGTGCCGGAGAAGTGCGATCTGAACTCGATCCTCTTCCTGCTGACGCCTGCCGAAAGCAGCGAGAAGCTGGCGCAGCTGGTGGCGATGCTTGGCCAGTTTGAACAGCATATTGAAGATGATACGCCGCTGGCGGACGTGTTGCCGACCATCTATCAGAAATACCCGGTACGCTACCGGGATTACACGCTCCGCCAGCTGTGTCAGGAGATGCACGATCTCTACGTCAGTTTTGATGTGAAAGATCTGCAGAAGGCGATGTTCCGCAAGGAGAGCCTGCCCGCGGTGGTGATGAATCCGCAGGATGCCAATCAGGCGTACATTCGCGGGAACGTGGAGCTGGTGCGCATCCGTGATGCGCAAGGGCGCATTGCCGCCGAAGGCGCGCTACCGTATCCGCCTGGTGTACTGTGCGTGGTGCCGGGAGAAGTCTGGGGCGGGGCGGTGCAGCGTTACTTCCTGGCGCTGGAAGAGGGGATTAACCTGCTGCCGGGCTTCTCGCCGGAGCTGCAGGGCGTTTACAGCGAAAAGGATGCCGACGGGATTAAACGGCTTTATGGGTATGTATTGAGATAGTGCGGGCTGTTGCCCTCACCCTAACCCTCTCCCACAGGGAGAGGGAACTTTTCTTCAAACCGCACTACGTTTATACATCCTCCGCGGATGCCCAATCTTCCCGTACAGCATTTCCACGCTCAGAAAGCCCACCTCCACGCAGTGCTCCAGATAGCGCCGGGTGGTGGTTTTACTCAGCCCCGTTTCACTCACCACCTCATCCACCGTAAAACAGTGCGTCGCCTTGTCGTTAAACAGCGCCTGCACCCGCGCCAGTGTATTTTCCTCAATACCTTTGCTGCCGTTGTCCTGGCGGTAGTTTTTCGCCTGTAGCTGGTATAAAGAATCGACGTTCTGCTGGTCAACAATCTTCCAGACCCGCTGTTGCTCAGCAAACTGCACAAAACGCTCCAGCGACTGGCTGAGCCGCTTCCAGGAAACCGGCTTCAGGATGTAATCAAACGCCCCGTTACGAATGGCCTGGCTGCAGGTGTCCATATCGCTGGCGGCGGTGATGAAAATCACTGAACAGTTGGCGCGGGCGAGCATCGGGTTACTGATAAGGGTGATGCCTTTCCCGTCCGGCAGGTAGTTATCCAGCAACATCAGCTGCGGCTGTTTACTTTCAAGCTCAACCTGCGCTTGCGCCAGCGACGAGGCAATCCCCACCAGTCTAAGACGCGGATGTTTGCCGATCAGCTCTGCGTGCAGTTGCGCCAGTTCGTTCTCGTCTTCAACTATCAGTACGTCGATAAGTTCATGTTGCATAATCGGTATCTTCCTGTTCCTGTGCGGGATGCCGGGCGGTTCCCGTGGCGGGGATAAACAGTGAGAAAATCGCCCCCCGCGGCGTGTTATCGGCAACCTCAATTGCACCGCCAGCCTGTGTGACATAGCTTTCGATCAGATACAAACCAATGCCGTGATCGCCGCGTGTTTTGGTGGTGATGCCGCGCTCAAATATCCTGTCACGGATCTCCGGTTCAATGCCAACGCCCTGATCGGCCACTTCGATGATGAGTTCTTGTTCGCTCAGTTTTATCAGCACTTCCACAGGAGCATGCGGAAGCGGCGAGCGCTGGGTCGCTTCAATGGCGTTATCCAGCAGGTTGCCAATGATAGAAATCAGCGCCTCCTCAGGCAGCGCGAGGAACGGTCTGTCCAGACGACAGATCGGGTCGAAGTTCAGCTCGACGCCTTTCTCCCGCGCCCGCGCGGCTTTCCCCAGCAGCAGGCCGCACAGTGTCGGGGAGCTGAAGCGCGAAGAGATAAAGTCCAGCAGCTCCTGAGCGTGTTCCGACTGCGCCTGAATGTAGCCAATCGCCTCCTCGTAGCGGCCCATATGCAACAGGCCGGAGAGAGTGGTCATCCGGTTTAGCTGCTCGTGACGCATAATGCGCAGGTTATCAACATAGCGTTTAACCTGGCTGAGCTGGGCGCTGAGCGAGTCGATCTCGTTGCGATCGCGGAAGGTGATCACCCAGCCCTGCAGAGAGTTCTCAAGCATGATGCGCACCCGGCTGGCGATCACCGTGAGATCGTTAAAGCGGCAAATCTCGTCATGGGTATCTTTGGCGAGCATCGTTTGTGTTTCGAAGAACGGAACAGGATCGATTACCTCGCTTATCAGCTGCCCGCGCAGTTCCCGGGCCGGCTGGCTCAGGCCCAGCAGTTTGCGTGCCGCCTGGTTAATCACTTCTATTCGCCGTTCATCGTCAATGGCGATCACCCCTTCATAAATGGACTCCATCATCGCCTTCTGCTGGCGCACCAGCAGACCAATCTCTCGCGGCTCCAGGGAGAAAATCTGCTTCTTGATACTGCGGGTAAAGAATCAGGAGAAGATAAAAAGGGCAAGCAGTAACAGTACGGCGGCGATCAGGATGTTAACCACTTTACTGACGGTGATGGTTTCAAGATAGCTGGTGAGATAGCCTACCGAGACAATTCCCACTACCTGACCGGCATCGTTAAAAATGGGCGCTTTGCTGCGCAGCGAAATGCCTAATCCTCCCTTGCGGATAGTGGTGGTGCTTTTACCGCGCAGCACCTCTTCGTTGTCTCCGCCGACCAGCGTATGGCCCACTCTGTCCGCAAAAACGGAATGAAACAGATGCAGCCCTTTGTTATCGCCAATCACAATAAAACTGGCATCACTGTGGGTGGCTATTTTCTGCATAAAATCGTGAATGGCGTTGATATCTTTTTGTTCGACCTCTTTTCGTAATGACGGAATAAGGGCGATCTCTTCCGCCTGTATTTTTGCGCGTGCGCTCATTTCCTGATAAAGCTGTCGGCTAACGTCGACATAATAATATCCGCCCAGCAAAGCAAAAAGCACTGAGAAAAAGACAACCAGCGAAACAAACAGCTTAATCTGAAACGATACTTTCATAACAATCACGCGTGGTATCAACGAAGTTTGTCAATATATCATCTTTTTTCGCGTGGATACCCGCTTTGCCGAAAACTTGTGATCCCTTGCACAGCAAGGCCTGCAAAAGAATTATCTGAAAGGGTTTTCCCTTAAACACCACCGTGTAAATGTTATTTGTTTGTTCGGTTTAGAAAAGAAACCATAAAAACCACGGCAATAAATAAGGGGCAAATCACATTAAATAAAAGAAACCATTAAAACCATAGTCGCCATTAAAACTTCGCTTTTAATATGCCATTCCTCACATAAAGTAAGCCTTTGTGACTCTAAGCTGAACGCACAAAATAACTAAGGGGCTTATTATGAGCACAACTGACGATTCTTTCTCTGTTACCCACGACCCGATTGATATTCAGCGGCCATCGCTCAAAGAGCGCTGGTGGCATATTATGGATACCTGGAAAATCGGGATTATTCCTCTGCCGCTGTTTGTCCTGGCGGGCGCGCTGATTGCCATTGATTGTCTGGGCGGAAAACTGCCAAGCGATATCGTGGTGATGGTGGCGACGCTGGCGTTCTTCGGTTTTGCCTGCGGTGAGTTCGGCAAACGCCTGCCGATTGTCGGCAAGCTCGGCGCGGCGGCGATTTGCGCCACCTTTATCCCCTCCGCGCTGGTCTATTACGGCCTTTTGCCGGATGTGGTAGTAGAATCCACCACTAAGTTCTATAAATCCACCAACATTCTTTATCTCTACATCTGCTGCATTATTGTCGGCAGCATCATGAGCATGAACCGCACCGTGCTGATTCAGGGCTTCCTGCGCATCTTCTTCCCGATGCTGTGCGGCGAGATCGTCGGCATGCTGGTGGGGATGGGCGTGGGTCTGGCGCTGGGTCTTGAGCCGTTCCAGATCTTCTTCTTTATCATTCTGCCGATTATGGCAGGCGGCGTGGGCGAAGGGGCTATCCCGCTCTCCATCGGCTACGCCACCCTGCTGCACATGGATCAGGGCGTGGCGCTCGGTCGCGTGCTGCCGATGGTCATGCTCGGCGGGCTGACCGCTATCATCATCTCCGGCTGTCTGAACCAGCTGGGCAAGCGTTATCCACACCTGACCGGTGAAGGTCAGCTGATGCCGAACCGCGCGAATGCCGATGCCACCGTTTCTCAACCGGCGTTCTCTGGCAAAGCGGACGTCACCACCATCGCCTCCGGTGCGTTGCTGGCGGTGCTGCTCTACATGCTGGGCATGCTCGGCCACAAGCTGATTGGTCTGCCTGCGCCGGTTGGCATGCTGTTTATGGCGGTGCTGGTGAAGCTCTGCAACGGTGCCTCTCCGCGTCTGCTGGAAGGCTCTCAGGTGGTGTACAAATTCTTCCAGACCTCGGTGACCTATCCCATCCTCTTCGCGGTCGGTGTGGCGATCACCCCATGGCATGAACTGGTCGCGGCCTTCACGCTGACTAACCTGCTGGTGATTATCAGTACCGTCTCTTCACTGGTGGCGACCGGCTTCTTCGTCGGCAAAAAGATTGGTATGCACCCGATTGATGTCGCCATCGTCTCCTGCTGCCAGAGTGGCCAGGGCGGTACCGGTGACGTGGCGATCCTGACCGCAGGCAACCGTATGAGCCTGATGCCCTTCGCCCAGATTGCTACCCGTATCGGCGGCGCGATTAACGTCTCTATCTCACTGCTGATTCTGGGCAACTTCCTCGTTTAAGTTTTCAGGAAAGAACAATGAAACTCGCAAGCTTTTTATACCAGGGAAAACGCAGCTACGGCATCGTCCAGGCCGAAGGTGTGATTGATTTAGGTCGCCGTCTCGGCGACCGCTACAGCGACCTCAAAGCGCTGCTGCAGGGCAACGGGCTGGCGCAGGCCACCCGTTACCTGAACGATGCCTTGGACGTGCCGATGAGCGCCATCACCTTCTTACCGGTGATTGAGCAGCCGGAAAAAATCCTCTGCGTCGGCATGAACTACGCCGACAAGCGCAAGGAGTTTGACCAGCACAACCCGGCACCGACGCTGTTCGTGCGCTTCCCGGATTCGCAGACCGGCCACAACGAGCCGGTGCTGAAGCCGCGTCACTCCAGCGAATTCGACTACGAAGGCGAGCTGGCGGTGATCATCGGCAAGGGCGGGGAAAACATCAGCCGTGACGAGGCGCTGCGCCACGTGGCGGGCTACAGCTGCTATATGGACGGCTCCGCCCGCGACTGGCAGCACACCTGGTTTACTGCCGGTAAGAACTGGCGTCAGACCGGCGCGTTTGGCCCGTGGATGGCAACGGCCGATGAGATCCCTGACCCGCACAGGCTGGCGATCCGCACCTGGCTGAACGGCCGCATGGTGCAGGAAGATAACACCAGCAGCATGATCCACAAGGTTGCGGAGCTGATCGAGTACATCAGCACCTTTACCCGCTTAAGTCCGGGCGATGTGATCATCACCGGCTCCCCGGGCGGGGTGGGTAAAAAGCGTAATCCGCCGCTGTTTATGAAAGAGGGGGATCGCATTGAAGTGGAGATCGAGCATATCGGTCATCTGAGCAACGTGATTGTGGAAGCGCCAGCCATCGGGCTTGCGGCGGCACACTGAGAAAGGCGGCATGAACAGTCAACCCATCGATTTTCGCCACACGCTGGTGGCGAAACACCCGGAACGCTTAAGCCAGATCCGTTATCTGCTGGCAGACAGCGGCCTTGGCCTGGACAACGACATCACGCTGTTTGTCGAAGCCTGGTCCGGCGCGCAGCTGGTGGGTTGCGCCGGTCTTGCCGCCAACGTCATCAAGTGTGTGGCCGTGAACGAGCAGCTTCGCGGCGAGAACCTCAGTGCGCGCTTGCTGGCGGAGGTGCAGAATGCGGCGCTGGAGCGCGGTCATTTTCACCTCTTCCTCTGCACGCGACCGTGCAATAAGGAGCGCTTTGCGCGTAGCGGCTTCTGGCCGGTTGCCCAGAGCGGCAACAACGCCGTGCTGATGGAGAACACTCCGCAGGGGATCGAGCGTTACTGCCGTTCCCTGGGCAGGATGCGCAAGGGCGGGGAGAAGACTGGCGCGATAGTGATGAACGCCAACCCGTTCACCCTCGGCCACCGTCATCTGGTGGAGCAGGCGGCGATGCAGTGTGACGCCCTGCACCTGTTTGTGGTGCGTGAAGATGCCTCGTTCTTTCCGTTCAGCGCGCGCCTCGGAATGGTGCGTGCGGGCGTCGCGCATCTGCCAAATGTGACCGTGCACGAAGGCTCGCAGTACATCATCTCCCGCGCCACCTTCCCGGCCTACTTTTTGAAAGAGACCGGCAAAGTGCAGCAGGCGTGGAGCGAAATCGACGTGCTGATCTTCCGCGACTTTATCGCACCGGCGCTGGGCATTACCCATCGTTTTATCGGCTCTGAGCCGTTTTGCGATATCACCCGTCAGTACAACCAGACGCTGCACGCCTTGCTGAGCCCGCAGATTGAGGTGGTGGAAATGCCGCGCATCAAGGCCACCGGCAATGCCATTTCAGCGTCCGAAGTGCGCCGCTTGCTCAAGACTCAGCAGTTTTCCCGGATCCGGGAGATTGTCCCGGACTCCACCTTCGCGCACCTCGAAACACACTACCGTGCGAGTGCGGAAGTCGCTTAACTACCAGGAATTTATCATGAAAATTGTAAGGGAGGCGCTGGCCGGAACGCAGGAGTCCAGCGACCTGATGGTGAAAATTGCTCCCGCTCACGGCGAGCTGGAGATAGTCATCCACAGTGAAGTGATTAAGCAGTTTGGCGAGCAAATTTGCCAGGTGGTCAACGAGACATTGCGCGCCATGAACGTGCACCAGGGACTTATCATTATTGAAGACAAAGGGGCGCTGGACTGTGTGATCCGCGCCCGCCTGCAAAGTGCGCTTCTGCGTGCTGCCGATGAACAGGCCATTAACTGGGGGGCGCTGAAATGAGCAAACTCCGCCGCAGTATGTTGTTCCTGCCGGGCGCCAACGCCGCCATGCTTTCAACCGCGTTTATCTACCGTCCAGACTCCATCATGTTTGACCTTGAAGATGCCGTTGCTCTGCGCGAGAAAGACACCGCGCGAATGCTGGTGTTCCACGCCCTGCAGCACCCGATGTATCAGGACATCGAAACCGTGGTGCGCATAAACCCGCTGAGCACGCCGTTTGGCTTGCTGGATCTGGAAGCCGTCGTGCGTGCCGGCGTGGACGTGATCCGCCTGCCGAAAACCGACACCCCGGACGACATCTACGAGCTGGAAGGCCACCTTGAGCGTATCGAGCAGGAGTGCGGGCGCGAGGTTGGTTCCACCCGCGTGATGGCGGCGATTGAATCGGCCATTGGCGTTATCAACGCCGTGGCGATTGCCCGCAGCTCGCCGCGCTTGATTGGTATTGCACTGGCGGCTTTTGACTACGTGATGGACATGCAGACCGAGCGCGGCGACGGCACCGAGCTGTTCTACGCCCGCTGCGCCGTGCTGCACGCCGCTCGCGCAGCAGGCATCGACGCCTTCGACGTGGTGTGGTCAGACGTTAACGATGAGGCCGGATTCCTCCGCGAGGTCGATCTGATCCGCAAGATGGGCTTTAACGGCAAATCGCTGATCAACCCGCGCCAGATAGACCTGCTGCATAACGCCTACGCGCCGACCCAGGAAGAGGTGGATCACGCCCTGCGGGTGATTGAAGCGGCAGAAGAGGGCGAACGTAACGGCCTTGGCGTGGTGTCGCTCAACGGCAAGATGGTGGATGCACCGATTATTAACCACGCGCAGGTGGTGCTCGAACGCGCGGCGGCTTCCGGCGTGCGTCGGTAAGGATGACACAATGAACCAGACAGAACTTCTCCATGTGAATTTTCCCCATCTGCGGGAGTTAAAACCGTTTGATACCGCCCACAGCGCCACGCCGTGGCTGGCGGACAGCGACGCGAAACACAGCCGTAAACATTGCGCCTCCATTGAAGAGGCGGTGAGGCGTAGCGGCCTGAAGGACGGAATGACCATCTCCTTCCACCACGCGTTTCGTGAAGGCGACCGGGTGATCAACACCGTCGTGGCGCTGCTGGCGCGGATGGGCTTCAAAAACCTGACCCTCGCCTCCAGCTCGCTGATGACCTGCAACGACGCGCTGATCGAGCATATTGCAAGCGGGGTGATCGCCCGGATCTACACCTCCGGCATGCGTGGCAAGCTGGCGGATGCCATCTCCCACGGGCTGATGGACGAGCCGGTACAAATTCACTCTCACGGCGGGCGCGTAAAGCTGCTGCAGGACGGTGAGCTGAACATTGACGTGGCGTTTCTTGGCGTGCCGTGCAGCGATGAGTTTGGTAACGCCAACGGCACGCACGGGAAATCGTGCTGCGGCTCGCTGGGCTACGCGATGGTGGACGCCCATTTTGCCCGCAAGGTGGTGTTGTTGACGGAAGCGCTGGTGCCGTTCCCCAATATGCCCGCCAGCCTGGTGCAGGATCAGGTGGACTACATCGTGCAGGTGGAGAGCGTGGGCGATCCGGCAAAAATCAGCGTCGGCGCGGCGCGCGTCACCAGTAACCCGCGCGAGCTGATGATTGCCCGCTATGCGGCGGATGTGATTGAGCACTCCGGCTATTTTAAACCGGGCTTCTCGATGCAGACCGGCTCCGGCGCGGCGGCCACCGCCTGCACCCGCTTTATGGAAGAGAAGATGGAGCGCAGCGGCGTGAAGGCACGCTTTGCGCTGGGTGGCATCACCGGCAGCCTGGTAGATCTGCACGAGAAGGGGCTGATCGAAAAGCTGCTCGATACCCAGTGCTTCGACGGCCAGGCGGCGGCCTCGCTGGCGCGCAACCCGAACCACGTGGAGATCTCCACTAACGTCTACGCCAACCCCGGCAGTAAGGCGGCAAGCTGCGACCAACTGGACGTAGTGATCCTCAGCGCGCTGGAGATTGACGTCGATTTCAACGTTAACGTCATTACCGGCTCCGATGGCGTGATGCGCGGCGCGTCCGGCGGGCACTGCGACGTGGCCGCCGCGGCGAACCTGACCATCGTCGTTGCGCCGCTGCTGCGTAGCCGCATTCCGACGGTGGTGAAGCGCGTTACCACACGCCTCACGCCGGGCGAAAGCATCGACGTGCTGGTCACCGATCACGGCATTGCGGTCAACCCGGCGCGCCCGGAGATCCGCGAACGCCTCATGGAAGCAGGGCTGAAGGTTGTGGATATCAACGCCCTCTATGAGCGGGCAATTTCGCTGACAGGCGTACCGAAACCGATTGAGTTCACAGACAAAATTGTCGGGGTGATCCGCTACCGCGACGGCAGCGTGATCGACACCGTTCGACAGGTAAAGGAGTGAATATGACCATTGCGACACCCGTGCGAGCGGGTGTCAGCCTGGACGCGCTGCTGGCGGCGAAAGAGCGCCGCGCAGCCCGTCAGGCTGACTGGCTTACGCACTATCAACAACCGGTGATCTCCCTCACGCTGGTAACACCCGGGGAGATCAAAGACAGCCTGCGCTATCGCAACACCATGGGCGTGGCGTTACAAATGTGCGACCAGCTGCTGTGGGAAAACCGCTGGCAGGTGCTGGACCGCCAGGTGCTGTGGCTCCCGACCGGGCCCGAAGCGCTGTGGTGCGTGGCCCATCCCGCGGCAGAAATCAAAGCCCACTGTGCAGAGCTGGAGCAGACGCACCCGCTTGGCAGGCTGTGGGATCTGGATGTGATTTGCCCTGAAAACGGCCACGTTGGACGTCAGTCGCTGGGCTCCCATCTCAGACGCTGCCTGATTTGTGATGAACCGGCCCACGCCTGTTCCCGTTCGCGCAAACATCCTGTGGAGCAGGTGGTGGCGCGCGTGGAGAAGATGATCGATGACTGGTTTGCTCGCGACTAAACCGCGCCCGCTTGACGTCCCCGCGCTTGCCGCAGAGGCGCTGTGGCAGGAGCTGGCGCTGACACCGAAACCGGGGCTGGTGGACAGGCTCAATAACGGCTCCCATCGCGATATGGATCACGCGCTGTTTGTCCGCAGCATTATGGCGATTACGCCGTGGTTTTCGCGCTTTGCTGAGTTGGGTAACACGCATGCCGATAAACCCGCAGGCGAACAGTTACGGATCCTCCGCCCGATGGGGATGGCCTGTGAGCAGGCGATGTATGCCGCGACGAACGGGGTGAACACGCACAAAGGGGGCATTTTTGCCCTTGGTTTACTCTGCTTCGCCGCCGGGCGTGTGAAAAATATCTCCGCAGAAAGCCTCTGTTGTGAGGTGAGTAACATCTGCCACGGGCTGGTTTCGCGAGAGCTGGCCGAACGCAGCGGGCAGGCGACGGCGGGGGAGCGGCAGTTCCGGCAGTACGGCTTAACCGGCGCGCGCGGCGAGTCGGAGAGTGGTTTTGCGACGGTGCGTAAAGCGCTGGGGCAGTGGAACGGACATTCACTTCACGGCCTGCTGTTACGCCTGATGGCAATCAATCAGGACAGCAATCTGGTGTCGCGCGGCGGCATTGAGGGGCTGGGCTACGTTCAGGACTATGCGCGGGAACTGCTGGCTGACGGCTGGGATGGTGAAGCGTTGCGTAGAATGGATAACGCATTGATTGAACGCAACCTGAGCCCGGGCGGCAGCGCGGATTTGCTGTCGGTGGGGTGGGTGCTTGCTGCAATAAAATAGCCGGGTGGCGGCTTCGCCTACCCGGCACAATAATCAATGCGCGACTGGCTGTGCGCCGTGCGGTTCGCGTACATGCTTGTACTGGAACAGCACGATAAACGCGAAGAACAGCACCAGCGAGTATGCGGCGAAGATAAGCCACACTGGCTGCCAGTCGGTAATGCCGTTGGTGGTATACATCTCAACCACTTTACCGCTCACCACACCGCCCAGGATACAGCCGAAGCCGTTGGTCATCATCAGGAACATACCCTGTGCGCTGGCGCGGATTTCAGGTTTCACCTCTTTTTCCACAAACACCGAACCGGAGATGTTGAAGAAGTCGAAGGCGCAGCCGTAAACAATCATCGACAGAACCAGCAGCACGGTGCCGAACGGGCTTGGGTCGCCGTAGGCGAACAGGCCGAAGCGCAACATCCACGCGGCAATACTGATCAGCATGACGTTCTTGATGCCGTAGCGGCTCAGGAAGAACGGGATGGTCAGGATGAACAGCGTCTCAGAGATCTGCGAGATGGACATCATTACCGACGCATGTTCAACGATAAAGCTGCCTGAGAACAGCGGGTTATTATCGAAGCTGTGCAGGAAGGTATTGCCGAACATATTGGTGATTTGCAGTTCCGCGCCCAGCAGCATGGAGAAGATAAAGAAGATCGCCATGCGTTTGTTTTTAAACAGCGCGAAAGCGTCCAGGCCAAGCATGGTGCTCCAGCTCTGGTTTTTCTGCTGGTTAGATACCGGAATATGCGGCAGCGTCAGGGTAAACAGTGCCAGCACCACGGAGAGCGCCGCACCGATGTAGAGCTGCATATGGCTCAGTTCAAAGCCCGCGAAGCTCACGCCCCACATTGCCATAATAAAACCGATGGTGCCCCAGATACGGATAGGCGGGAAGTCGGTCACGATATCCATATCGGCGGATTTCAGGCGGTAGTAGGAGATGGTGTTGATCAGCCCAAGCGTTGGCATGTAGGCCAGCGAGTTAAGCAGGATCACCATAAACATCGCCCCCGGCGTGGTGACCTGGGCTGCCATAAACAGCGTGCCCGCGCCCACCAGGTGGCAAAGCATGTATAGCCATTTCGCACTCAACCATTTATCCGCCACGATCCCCAGCAGCGTTGGCATAAAGACCGCCGCGATACCCAGCGAGCTGTAGACGGCACCGATTGACGCACCATCGAACTTGAGCGTCACAAACATATAGGAGCCGAGTGTAGTCAGCCAGCTACCCCACAGGCAGAACTGCAGAAACGACAATATTTTAAGCTGCAGCTTAAGGTTCATGTTACTTTCCTCACAAGTGAGCGGGAGATATGTTGTTATAGGAACATTCAGGGTTGTTATTTGATGCAATTCTATCAGTTGGCAACGATATGTTTTGTTACCTCCCGCAAAAAAATGCAATCCACATTAATTTGCAGTTTGGATTGTGATGCAAATAACATTTTCGTATGGGTGGGGTGAGATGGGGTAGGTGCGGCCTGATGCCCTCACCCTGGCCCTCTCCCACAGGGAGAGGGAACTTGAATACCCTCTCCCTTTGGGAGAGGGCAGGGTGAGGGGTGTTATTTTCTAGCGGCGACGATAGTTCTTCTGCGCCGTATTCACCTTATACAGATAACGACGGGATTCCGCAGACGGATGGCGGGTGGTGAGGGTGGCGTAGACATCCCCCGGCGCCATGCTGTTGATGATATTTGCGGCCTGCACTTTGTCATTCGAGAAGACACGCAGCACGCTGCCTGCACCGCCGTTGTACGCGGTAATGACCGCATAACGACGTGAGGTTGGGTTATCAATCCCGCCCAGATAAACATTATTCAGCATCGCCAGATAGGCCGTACCGGTATCAATGTTGCTTTGCGGGTCAAACAGATAGCTACGGCTCGGCGTGCCCGATTTCCCCTGTGCGCGGAACACGTCTTTACCGGCGCTGTGCTGGACAACCTGCATTAGCCCCAGCGCGTCGGAACGGCTCACGGCGTACGGGTTAAAGGACGACTCGGTCTGCATGATCGCCAGGATCAGCGACTCATCCACGCCATATTTACGTGACGCCTGACGCACCATGCCCAGATACTTATGCGCACGCTTGTCGAGGTGGTTCGGCACCAGGTTAATTGTGACGCTATAAATCACTTTCAGGCCGTTGGTACGGCTTTTCAGACGCGTTTGCAGCAGATAGTCGGCGAATTTCGTGGCGCGGCCTTCCCAGCGGATTGGCTGACCGGTCTGGTCCACGACCTGACCGTACAGGAACGGCTCTTTAGAAATGGTAATGTCGTCGGCGTCGGAGTAGAGATCGATAGAACCCGGATCGTCGCCCATCAGCAGGGTTTTGATGATGGCCTGCCGTAAATGCGCCGCAGGGTCAGTCCCCGCGATGGTTTCAACCGTGATCGTACCGTCATCGAAGTTGATGTGGCTACGGGTCTGGTAGGCGTCGGTGTACTTAACGTAATCCTTAGGTCCGGCGATAAGAACTTCGTTAAATCCCCATATGTTCTCGATGTTGTGGGCAAACTGCCCCATCAAAATATCAAAACCGTTGGTGTCCTTAACCCAGGCTTCGTTGTATTCATCGCCTTTTTTTGATGAACACGAGACAAGCAACGGCGCAACAAGGGCTAGCGCTAAAATTTTTTTCATCATTCCGGGAGTGCGTGTTGTGTTTGCTTGAACGGCGGGGTTTCCCCCGCGCGCTGTTATTTTTCCGGCGGCGTATAGCCTTCGATGTGGACGTCTTTACCTTCGAACAGGAAGTTCACCATCTCCTGCTCCAGCAGCTTGCGGTGTTCCGGGTTCATCATGCTGAGTTTTTTCTCGTTAATCAGCATGGTCTGTTTTTTCTGCCACTGTCCCCAGGCTTCTTTGGAGATCTCGTTATAAATGCGCTTACCCAGTTCGCCCGGATAGAGCTGGAAGTCCTGGCCTTCAGCGTCGCGCTGCAGGAAAGTACAAAAAATGGTTCTGGCCATACTCATTCCTCTTTTTTAGCCGATGCTAAACCATTGCACCGGCACGTAATTGTTGTAACAGGCGCTCCACGGGAGCCGCCAGCCCGACTGATGGCGGTTGCGCTAAGTTATACCAGAGAGCGGTGCCTTCATCCATGCACGAGGCGAAGGAGGACACGGGAAGCCACATCGGCACAATATCCAGATGGAAATGGCTGAAAGTGTGGCGAAACGCGGTCTGCTGCGTCAGGTTATCGGCAGCAATGCCGCGCTGTTTAAGCCAGGCCCGGAGCGTGGCCTCATCTTCAAACTGTGGGAAGCAGTATAGACCACCCCAGAGGCCGCTCGGCGGGCGCTGCGCCAGAAAGACCTCGTCCCCGTGCTGCATCAACAGCATGTAACCGGTGCGCTCCGGCAGCGTCTGCTTCGGCTTTTTACCGGGATACTGCGCCCAGGAATGATTTGCGTACGCCACGCACAGGTTATTGAGCGGGCAAAGCTCGCATTTTGGTTTCGAGCGGGTGCAGACCATCGCACCGAGATCCATCATCGCCTGGTTAAACCGCTCCACGCCCTTTGCCGGGGTTACCGCTTCACTGATCTCCCACAGCCGCTTTTCGACCTCTTTTTTCCCCGGCCAGCCGTCAACCGCATAGCAACGTGCCAGCACGCGCTTCACGTTACCGTCAAGGATCGGGAAATGTTTGCCGAGGGACAGTGAGAGGATGGCACCCGCGGTGGATCGTCCGACACCGGGTAAATCCGCCACCTCGTCGAAGGTTTCCGGGAATTTACCGTTGTGGCGCGTCGCGACCTGCTGTGCGGCTTTGTGCAGATTGCGCGCGCGGGCGTAGTAGCCAAGCCCTGTCCACAGGTGCAGCACCTCGTCTAACGGCGCGTTGGCCAGATCGGTTACCGTGGGAAAGCGCGCCATAAAACGCTCAAAGTAAGGGATCACCGTGGCAACCTGCGTTTGTTGCAACATTACTTCGGAGAGCCATACTTTGTAAGGCGTTTTTTCAATTTGCCAGGGCAGGGTTTTACGCCCGTATTTGTCGTACCAGTCCAGCACCTGGGCTGAAAATTGAGAGGCTTGCATGGTCATCGATTCGTATAATCAGGGACGCCGATTGCAGCACAGCGTCAATCTGCTGTAAACCGGATCTTTCCCATGCTTGCATAGAAGCCTTAACTTTGGATAATGCCCGTTTCCCGAACATTCTCACAAGCAGACAACTCTTTTATGAAAAACGACGTCATTTCACCGGAATTTGATGAAAACGGTCGCCCGCTGCGCCGTATTCGCAGCTTTGTCCGCCGTCAGGGTCGCCTGACAAAAGGGCAGCAACACGCGCTGGACAACTACTGGCCGGTGATGGGCGTTGAGTTCAGCGAGCAGCCGCTCGACTTTGCCGACCTGTTCGGTCGCGATGCGCCAGTGACCCTGGAGATCGGCTTTGGTATGGGCACCTCGCTGGTGACCATGGCGAAAGCCCGCCCGGAGCAGAACTTCCTCGGCATAGAAGTGCATTCTCCAGGCGTTGGCGCGTGTCTGGCCACCGCCCACGAAGAGGGGGGCGAGAACTTGCGCGTGATGTGTCACGACGCGGTGGAAGTGCTGCACAAAATGATTCCTGACAATTCTTTGAACATGGTTCAGCTCTTTTTCCCTGACCCGTGGCACAAAGCACGTCATAATAAGCGCCGTATCGTTCAGGCGCCGTTTGCTGAGCTGGTAAAAAGTAAGCTGAAACTGGGCGGTGTCTTCCATATGGCGACCGACTGGGAACCGTATGCGGAACATATGCTGGAAGTGATGTCGTCTCTGGACGGGTATAAAAACCAGTCAGAGAGCAACGACTATGTACCGCGTCCGGAATCGCGTCCGGTAACGAAATTTGAACAGCGTGGCCATCGTCTTGGTCACGGCGTATGGGACTTAATGTTCGAGAGGGTGAAATAATGGCAAAGAATCGTAGCCGTCGTCTGCGTAAAAAGATGCACATCGAAGAATTCCAGGAAGTGGGCTTCTCCGTTGCCTGGCGTTTCCCGGAAGGCACCAGCGTTGAGCAGATCGATCAGGACGTTGATGCGTTCATCAACGAGGTGATCGAGCCAAACAAGCTGGCCTTCGACGGTAGCGGCTATCTGGCGTGGGAAGGTCTTATCTGCACCCAGGAAGTGGGTAAATGCACCGAAGAACATCAGGCGCTGGTACGTAAATGGCTTGAAGACCACAAGCTGGAAGATGTTCGCGTCAGCGAACTTTTCGACGTTTGGTGGGACTAATAAAGAAGTCAGGGGCCAGCATTAGCTGGCCCATTTTGTCTGAGGGAGTGTTAAAGATGCGCAAAACGTTGCTGGCTGTTGCCTTAATGGCAACCGGATTCACCGCCCATGCGGAGTATAAATGTAGCGTCACCCCGCGTGATGACGTGGTGTTAAGTCCGCAAACCGTTCAGGTTAAAGGTGAGAACGGCAATCTGGTCATCACGCCGCAGGGTGATGTCACGTTCAATGGCAAACAGTACAACCTGACCGCCGCGCAGCGTGAGCAGGCCAGAGACTACCAGGCCGATTTGCGTACCGCGCTGCCGTGGATTGACGAAGGCGCGCTAACCCGCGTGGAGAAAGGCCGCGTCGCGCTGGACAAGATCATTACCAAAGAGGTGGGTGAGAGCAGCAACATGCGCACCCGCCTGACGAAGCTCGACAAACAGCTGAAAGAGCAGATGAACCGGATTATCGAGCATCGTACCGACGGCCTGACGTTCCACTACAAAGCGATTGATCAGGTGCGTGCTGACGGCCAGCAGTTGGTGAATCAGGCCATGGGCGGTATCCTGCAGGACAGCATTAACGAGATGGGCGCCAAAGCGGTACTGAAAGGCGGCGGTAACCCGCTGCAGGGCGTACTGGGTAGCCTGGGCGGTCTGCAGACCTCGATTCAGAACGAGTGGAAGAATCAGGAAGCCGATTTCCAGCAGTTCGGTAAAGACGTGTGTAAACGCGTGGTGTCGCTGGAAGACAGCAGGAAGGCACTGGTGGGGACGTTGAAGTAGCCCCTCTGCGCGCAGGGCCCCTCACCCCAGCCCTCTCCCCATGGGAGAGGGTGTAATCGTTCCCTCTCCCTGTGGGAGAGGGTTAGGGTGAGGGCATCAGGCTCTGCAGTCGTTGAAGAATGATATGCAACACTTCCTCTTCGTTAACGCGAAACTCATTATTCCAGAACCGTACGACTTCCCATCCGTTGGTATTTAAAAACTCGGTACGATGCGAGTCATATTCCTCTTTATCCTGATGTTGCCCCCCATCCAGCTCAACAATTAGCTTTGCCTTAATGCAGGCAAAATCCACGATATACGCACCAATCGGCATCTGACGGCGAAACTTATACCCAAAGAAGCGACGACCTCTGAGCAAATACCAGAGGCGTATCTCTTCGGGCGTCATTTGTTTGCGGAGTTGTTTTGATTTTTCCATCCCCACACTCTGCCAGCCTTTCCCTCAGCTGGCAGAACGGGATGCAAAATCCTGAATCAGCCTTCAGATTCTTCGGCGAGGAACAGCTCAAGAAGGGAGTTTAAGAACAGTTTGCCGTGCTCGGTGATCTGCCAGTATTCCTCACATTCCGTGAGATACCCCTGTGCCAGCGCCTCGTCAATGTGTGGGCGAATCACGGTTTCCGGCAACCCGGTATAAAGGGCAAACTCTTTACGCGGCGCGGCTTCCAGCAGGCGGAAGCGGTTCATAAAGAACTCAAACGGCTTATCCACCGCCTCGACATCGTGCTGACGTTCGAGATAACGACCTTCCATATACCCGCGCGGATGGCGCGTTTTTGCGGTACGCAGGATACGCCCGTCAGGGAACGTCACTTTACCGTGCGCGCCGCAGCCAATGCCCAGATAGTCGCCAAAGCGCCAGTAGTTGAGGTTGTGCTGGCACTGGTAGCCCGGCTTCGCATAGGCCGACGTTTCGTACTGCTGATAGCCTGCGGCGGTCAACAGTTGATGGCCCTGCTCGAAGATATCCCACAGCGCATCGTCATTCGGCAGCACCGGCGGACGAGAGCCAAACAGCGTATTGGGCTCGATGGTCAGCTGATACCACGAAAGATGCGGCGGGTTCAGGGCAATCGCCTGACGCAAATCGTCCAGCGCCTCTTCCAGCGACTGATCCGGCAGGCCGTGCATCAGGTCGAGGTTAAAACTGCGCAGACCCAGCCCAGTAGCCAGCTTTGCCGCCCGCTTCGCCTCTTCCGGGCCGTGAATACGCCCCAGTCGTTTTAACTTCGGCTCGCTAAAGCTCTGCACGCCGATGGAAATCCGGTTCACGCCCGCCCGCTGATACTCGACAAAACGGTCGGCCTCAACGGTACCGGGGTTGGCTTCCATCGTAATTTCAGCATCCGCTGCCAGATTCAGGCGCGCACGCACGCCGTCCAGCAGCGTCTGCATCGCCGGGCCTGACAGCAGGCTCGGCGTACCGCCACCAATAAAAATGGTCTTCACTTCACGTCCCTGTGCGTAAGGTACATCGGCATCCAGGTCGGCCAGCAGATGCGCAACGTAATCATCGTGCGGCACTTCACCTTTCAGCGCATGCGAGTTGAAATCGCAGTACGGACATTTCTGCACGCACCAGGGGATATGAATATAAAGACTCAGAGGCGGCAAATTAGCCATTACGCAGGGCTTCCAGTAACAGTTTCAGGGCGCGTCCTCGGTGGGAAATCGCGCTTTTCTCTTCGCGGGTCAGTTCCGCGGCGGTTTTGCCCTCAGTCGGGACAAAGAAAATCGGATCGTAGCCAAAGCCGCCGTTACCGGCGGCTTCACGGGTAATCACCCCCGGCCAGCTGCCGTGGCAGACGACAGGTGTGGGGTCTTCAGCGTGACGCATATAGACCAGCACGCAGTGGAACTGCGCGGTACGCTGTTCGTCTGGCACATCCTTCAGGGCGACAAGCAGCTTTTCCAGATTCTGCTGGTCGGTGGCGTCCACGCCTGAATAGCGGGCAGAGTAAATGCCCGGAGCACCGCCCAGAAAATCAACCGCCAGACCGGAATCATCGGCAATCGCGGGCAGGCCGGTGACCTGTGCGGTATGGCGTGCTTTCAGGATCGCGTTTTCGATAAACGTCAGGCCGGTCTCTTCGGCGGACTCCACGCCAAGCTCGGTCTGCGCCACCACATCCAGCCCAAAATCATTTAATAGCGAGGCCAGCTCGCGCACTTTACCGGCGTTGCCGGTAGCGAGAACAACTTTCTGCATCGTTTTATCCTGTTAAATCAGAGCCGCGACTTCCGTCGGGATGGATTGCGGATTAAGGATTTTTACCTGTTTATGCCGCCCAAGTTCACCCTTTTCTATGATGACCTGGCTTTTAGCAACGCGAAACTGTTTTGCCAGATATTTGGTCAGATGCGCATTTGCCTGGCCATCTACCGGTGGGGCGGTGATGGCGACTTTTAACTCGTCGCCATGCAGTCCAACAATATTGTCATGGCTGGCTTTCGGCTGAATATACAGCCGTAAAACCAGCCCATCAGTGCAGGTGCTTACTGCACTCATAGCGCCATCCACAGCCCCGGCAGCAGCATATCGCCCGTGGACTGTAACAGCTCGGCAATGCCCATATTAACGACATACAGCAGCAGAACCAGGATCATCGGGGAAAAGTCGATGCCGCCCATTGACGGGAGCAGGTTGCGGATAGGGCGCAGCAGCGGTTCGGCCAGCTGAATCAATGCATATTCCACCGGGCTACGGCCCTGGCTGACCCAACTCATGATGGCCATGACCAGCAGCACCCAGAAGATCAGCAGACCGATGGTTTTAATCAGGATCAGGACGGCAGCAATCCAGATGATCGGCTGGAAGGTGATGACCATAAACAGCACAATCGCTTTGATAACGCTCAGAATAAACGCTACCAGCAGAGATGCGCTGTCAATGGGGCCCATCGCCGGAATAATACGGCGCAGCGGCCCCACAACAGGTTGGGTGATTTTCACGACAAACTGCGAGAACGGGTTATAAAAATCACAGCGGGCCCACTGCATCCAGACGCGCAGCAAAAGCGCCATCGTATACAGCTCAATGACCGTTGAGAGCAGGAAAGTCAACGTCTTCATGGCGTTCCTCAGGTTTCCTTATTATTGGGTGTAGTCGCGCGCACCGAATATTGCCGTGCCGATGCGCACCATAGTGCTGCCTGCCGCGATGGCGGCTTCCATATCATCCGACATGCCCAGAGAAAGCGTGTCTACCGTTTCATAGCGCGCTTTAAGCGCCTCAAATGCTACAGCCATTTGCTGTGCCACGGCAAACTGCCTTTCATAACTTGACTCAGGCGCCGGGATTGCCATCAAACCGCGCAGGGTTAAGCGCGGCAGCGCGGCCACTTCAGCCGCCAGCGCATCCAGCTCGCTCAGCGCAATGCCGGACTTGCTGTTTTCATCACTGATGTTGATTTGAATCAGCACGTTAAGCGCGGGCATCTCCGCCGGGCGCTGATCGTTCAGACGTGTGGCAATGCGCAGACGGTCGATGGTATGGCACCAGTCAAAGTGCTCTGCCACCAGACGGCTTTTATTCGACTGCAGTGGGCCAATAAAGTGCCATTGCAGGCCGGTATTCCCCTGCTCCTGGAAGTAGCGAATTTTATCCACGCCTTCCTGCACGTAGTTTTCACCAAATGCACGCTGGCCTGCATCAATCGCTTCTGCGATGGCGCTCGCAGGCTTGGTTTTGCTCACTGCAAGTAACGTAATTTCTTCTGAAGCACGGCCGCAACGTGTTGCTGCGGCTGAGATTTTGTCCCGGACCTGTGCCAGGTTATGCGCAATGTTGTTCATTTTCCGAGGAGTAATGTATGGATGTGGAAGAAATTGTGGCCCTTAGTGTAAAGCATAATGTCTCCGATCTACACCTGTGCAGTGATTCGCCACCGCGCTGGCGCAGAGTAGGCCGCCTTGAACCGGCTCCCTTTCCCTCTCCCGATGTGGATGCGTTACTGAAAACGTGGCTCAACGATGAGCAGCAGGGGGCATGGTGGGCAAGCGGGCAGGTGGATTTTGCCGTGACACTTACGGGAAACCAGCGCCTGCGCGCAAGCGCCTTTAAACAGATGAAGGGCAACTCAATCACGCTACGCCTGTTGCCCCGGGCCTGTCCGCAGCTCTCCGCCCTGGGTGTTCCCCGGGCTATCCCGGAACTCTTATCCCACGACAGTGGGCTGATACTGGTGACGGGGGCAACCGGCAGCGGCAAATCTACCACCCTTGCGGCAATGGTGGATTTTCTTAATCACCAGACGGATGGGCATATTCTGACGCTGGAAGATCCGGTGGAGTTTGTCTATCAGAGCGAACGTTGCCTGATTCAGCAGCGAGAGATCGGCCTGCACAGTCCCTCATTTGCCGAGGCGCTGCGCGCTGCGTTGCGTGAAGATCCGGATGTCATCCTGCTGGGAGAACTGCGCGACAGCGAAACGATCCGCCTGGCGCTGACGGCCGCTGAAACCGGGCATCTGGTGCTGGCGACGCTGCACACGCGCGGTGCCTCTCAGGCGATTGAACGGCTGGTCGATACGTTCCCGGCGCAGGAGAAAGACCCGGTGCGTAATCAGCTGGCCGGCAGCCTGCGGGCGGTGCTGGCGCAAAGACTGCTTCCCGACCTGCAGGGTGGGCGCGTCGCGCTGTATGAACTGCTGGTGAATACGCCAGCGGCAGCGAACCTTATCCGCGAAGGTAAAACGTGGCAGTTGCCCGGGATTATTCAAACCGGTCAGCAGGCGGGGATGCAGAACTTTGACCAGAGCCTGGCAGAACGACGGGCGCAGGGGCGGTTGTAGGCCCCGGCGCTCAGTAACCCTGTTCGAAATAGCTTTCGAGGATAATGACGGCAGAAGCCGAATCGACGCTGCCTTTGTTGAGTGCGCGGAAACCCCCGTGCTCAAACAGGCCGGCACGCGCTTCGACGGTACTCAATCGTTCGTCGTGGAGTTTCACGGAAACGCCAAAGCGACCGTGGATTTTATTGGCAAACTTACGCGCGCGGGCGGTAAGCGGCTGTTCAGTGCCATCCATGTTCAGCGGCAGACCGACAATTACATCGTCTGGCTGCCACTCTTTGAGCAGACGCTCAATGAGGTTCCAGTCCGGTGTGCCGTCGTTCGCCTTAAGGGCCGTGAGCGGGCGAGCGGTGCCGGTGATACGCTGGCCGACGGCGACGCCAATGCTTTTCGTGCCAAAGTCGAAGGCCAGAAGTGTGCCGCTCATTACGCGTGCCCCGCTACGCCTGGCATGGTCAGAATATCAATGCCAATCAGTTTCGCCGCATCACGCCAGCGATCGGCGATAGGGGTTTTAAACAGGATATTCATATCCGCAGGTGCGGTGAGCCAGGCGTTATCCAGGATCTCCTGTTCAAGCTGACCCTTCTCCCAGGAGGCGTAACCCAGTGCCACCAGCACTTCGGAAGGCTGCTCTGCGGTGCCCAGCGTTTCCAGCACATCGCGGGAGGTGGTGATTACCGTGTTGTCAGAGATACGAATACTGGAAGAGAAAATGGGCGGCGTATGCAGGATAAACCCGCGATCCTCTGCAAGGGGGCCACCCAGCATTACCGGTTTATCAAGACGGATTTCCGGCAGGCGCGCTTCAGCTGTAATTTTCAGCTTTTCCAGAATCCCTTCAACCTGCAGGTTTTCCAGCGGTTTGTTGATGATAATGCCCATCGCGCCGTCTTCATTGTATTCACAAATATAAACCACGGAGCGGCGGAAAATCGGGTCCTGGAGAGCAGGCATGGCAATAAGAAAGTGATGCTGTAAATTCATTGTCAGAGGTACTGTTTCCTGGTTTAAAAAGCGACAGCCCCAGTATGCGGACAAACCGGGGTGCTGTCACTAATAGTATTGGTAAGTTATTTCTGGAGACGTTTTTCGATGGCGTCCATCAGCATTCCGGTGATCGAGACCGGGAATTCCGCTTCAATTTCACGAATGCAGGTCGGGCTGGTAACGTTCACTTCGGTCAGACGATCGCCAATGATATCCAGGCCAACAAAGATCAGGCCTTTGGCTTTCAGCGTTGGGCCGACGCGGCGGGCAATTTCCCAGTCGCTTTCGGTTAACGGACGCGGTTCGCCACGGCCACCGGCCGCCAGATTGCCACGGGTTTCGCCCCCCTGCGGGATACGTGCCAGGCAGTAAGGCACGGGTTCGCCATCCACGATCAGGACGCGTTTATCGCCGTCTTTAATCGCGGGCAGATAGTTCTGTGCCATGCAGTAACGCGTACCCAGTTCGGTCAGCGTTTCGGCAATCACGCCGATATTCGGGTCGCCTTCTTTTACGCGGAAAATAGACGCACCGCCCATGCCGTCCAGCGGCTTCATGATGATATCACCGTGCTTCTGCCAGAATGCCTTAAGCTGTGTTTTGCTGCGGGTCACCAGCGTTTCCGGCGTCAGATCGGAGAACCAGGCGGTGTAGAGCTTCTCGTTGCAGTCGCGCAGGCTCTGCGGTTTATTAACGATAAGCGTCCCTTTTTCTTCTGCGCGCTCAAGGATATAGGTGCAGTAGATGTATTCGGTGTCGAACGGAGGATCTTTACGCATCAGGATGACGTTGAGATCGGCGAGCGCAATATCCTGCTCGCTGCCGAATTCGTACCATTTGTCGTAATTCTGCTCGACGTTAACGATGCGGGTGCGTGCGCGGGCTTCACCGTTGATCAGATAAAGATCGTTCATCTCCATATAGTGGAGCTCATAGCCGCGACGCTGCGCTTCCAGCAGCATGGCGAAGCTGGAATCTTTCTTGATGTTAATGTTTGCGATGGGGTCCATCACGATGCCGAGCTTGATCATGTTCTTCTCCGTTAATGGGTCAACCCAGATCGCCAAACCGCACCTGTAGCGCGGTGATGGCTGTGAGTGCCGTTGTCTCAGTGCGCAGAACGCGAGGTCCCAACAGAATATCAGTAAACTGGTAACGTGCCGTCATGGCAATTTCATCTGCCGACAGGCCGCCTTCCGGGCCAATCAGCAGGCGTACACGCTCAACGGGCAGCGGCAACGTATTGATGCTGGCGCTGGCGCGCGGATGGAGATTGAGCTTGAGCCCGCTCTCCTCTTCTGCACACCAGTCTTCCAGGTCCATCGCCGGGCGGATCTCCGGAATACGGTTGCGGCCACTCTGTTCACAGGCAGCAATGGCAATTTTCTGCCACTGCTGGATCTTCTTGTTCAGACGTTCCGCATCCAGTTTAACGCCGCAGCGCTCAGAAAAAAGTGGCGTAATGAGGCTTACACCCAGTTCAATGGATTTCTGAATGGTGAACTCCATCTTTTCCCCGCGCGACATCACCTGGCCCAGATGAATGTGCAGCGGCGATTCACGGTCATCGATTTCGCCGCGCAGCACATTGACGTGCACGCTTTTTTTATCCGCCCGCGTAATTTCCGCGTCGAAAACCTGGTTGGAGCCGTCAAACAGCTGAATCGCCTGGCCTGGCCCCATGCGCAGCACGCGGCCAACGTGGTTGGCGGCATCGTCAGACAGGGCGATTTCGCGGCCAGCGGTAATCAGTTCAGGGTGATAGATGCGAGGAATACGCATAGTCAAAAATTCCATGTGTCATGCTGTGTAAGCGAATTGCCGCTAGTGTAGGTTAGCTCTTTTGCGCCTGGCAAGCCCGCTGGACGTAAGGGTTATGATTCCCCTGGACCCTGGCGATGCGTTCGTCGCGCTGACATTCCCACTCGGTGACCGGGTATTGTTTATTCCAGGCGTTAAACAGTTGGGTTTGCTGGCGGGAAAGGTTGAGGTTGTAACGATCGCGCATATAGAAGTACGTGCGGGCAATGCTGCCGCGTGCTCGGGCGGGTGGCTCAGCGACTTTCTCTTTAAAATCCACCTTCATACCGCACTGGCCATACTGACCTTCGCCACCGTTCCACTGGCTGTACATAAAGTTGCCGCGATCGCCATTGACTTCGCCAACCGCCGGCTGCAGGTTGTGCATATCGCTTTCCATCTGACGATAGACCGGATCTTTGGCGCAGTTTTTACGTCCGCCATCCTGCCAGCACTGGCGCTGATGGCCAAACTGCCATGCCGGAACTACATGCTCCCACTCGATGCGGCTGGCGTGATTTTCGTTTTTACGCACCTTATAGCCGCAGGATTCAAGGTCAACGATCCCTTTTTTACCCTGCCAGTTAATTTTGCAGCCACAGTAGAAATCGCCCGGCACGTCGGCGTTGACCTTCACGCCTGCCGCTTTGGCCTGGGAAAAACTGTTGATACCGTCGGCCAGAGCCTGGCCGGAGAGGGCCGTTGTCAAAAAGGCAACCGCGAGAGAGAAATTACGGGACATCTTACACTCCGTGTCAAAATGAGCCCGCAACGTAGCGAAAGTTGTTCCAGTATGCAATCAGCCAGATCAGGAAAGTTCCTGAAAGTTCAGTTGGTTATTCTGCGACCAGTGGCTCGCCGCACTTCACGCAGCGGTAGGTTGCCTCGCCGCGTACCACACGGTTATGGCGACGAACGGTGAGCTGATGCTGCTGGCACTGGCAGCGGTAGGGGAAGGTATTACGGCGTACCGATTCCAGTTCAAACTGATGAGTCCGGCGTGCCGGAACGCCGAGCACCGCCTCCATCATCCATTTCCACTCTTTGCCGTGCGGAGCCACGCGGCCGAAGTGTTTCCATACCAGAAGGTGTGCCAGTTCGTGCGGTACCACCTCCTCAATAAACGCCTGTTGATTTTCCATCATCAGAACCGGGTTCAGGCGGATCTCATAGGATTCCAGCCAGGCGGTACCCGCCGCGGTTCCTCGCTGCTGGTAGACGAGTTTCGGCTCCGGATAATTACGGCCGAGCTTCAGGTTGGCCTGGGCGAGTTTTTCCCGCAGGCTGCGCATAACGGCCTGCTGAATGGCGATGGGGAGACGGGGTGCTTTCATAGGGGCAGAGCATAAAGCGCGAAGCGGGGAGGCGCAAGAGGCGCCTCCCGCAAGAGGATTAGTCGTGTGCGCCAATTTCGCGCAGCGGACGACCTTTCATCAGATTACGTTCAATGTGTTCCAGTGAAACGTGTTTGGTTTCAGGAACCAGCCAGACGGTGAGAACAATAAAGAACAGGTTCAGACCGGCGTAGACCCAGAAGGTGTTCGCATTGCCCAGCGTGTTGAGCATGGTGAGGAACGTGGCACCGACGATCATGTTGGCAATCCAGTTGGTCGCGGTAGAGCAGGTGATACCGAAATCACGCCCTTTCAACGGCTGGATTTCAGAGCACAGCACCCAAATCAGCGGACCGGCACTCATTGCAAACCCGACGATAAACATCAGCAGCATACCTACCGCCAGGTACTGCGCGGTTGGAGAGTGAATGCCCATATGCATCATGGTACCGAGAATCCCCATACCAGCGGCCATCACCAGGAAGCCCAGGGTCAGCGTTGGCTTACGTCCCCAGCGGTCGACCAGACCGATCGCGATGAAGGTCGCCAGCACGTTGGTCAGCCCCACGATCACGGTGCCCCACATCTGCTCGGTGGTATTGGTATAACCCGCCAGTTCAAAGATTTTTGGCGCGTAATACATGATGACGTTCATCCCGGTGAACTGTTGCATTACCTGTAACAGCACGCCAAGGAACACCGCGCGGCGGAAGTTGCTGTTCTCTTTGAACAGCGCCCAGCCAGACTGTTTCACCTTCAGGCTTTCGCGGATCTCTTCCAGCTCGTTTTTCGCCTCTGCGCTGGTATCTCGCAGGCGTAAGAGTACCCGTTCAGCATCGTGGAAGCGGCGTTTGGCGGCAAACCAGCGCGGGCTGTCCGGCAGGAAGAAGACGCCAATCAGCAGCAGAACGGCAGGAATGATGATCACGCCCAGCATCCAGCGCCATGCGCCGCTGTAGCTGAACGCGGTATCGGACAGGTAAGCGCCCAAAATACCGATGGTGATCATCAGCTGGTACATCGAAATCATACTGCCGCGGATTTTCTCCGGCGCGATTTCTGACAGGTAAAGCGGCGCGGTATAAGACGCCACGCCCACGGCCAGCCCCAACAGCACGCGGGAAAGAATAAGCACTTCAACGTTAGGGGCGGCGGCAGAGAAGAGGGAACCGGCGACGAAGAGGATCGCGCCAATCATCAGGCTCTTTTTACGTCCCAGTTTGAAAGAGAGCCAGCCGCTGCCGACGGCACCAACGGCCGCGCCAAACATCATGGAGCTGACCACCCATTCCTGGGTATGTGCGTTAATCTGGAATTCGTCTGCGATGAAGGGAAGAGCGCCGGCAATCACGCCGATATCCAGGCCAAAGAGTAATCCTGCCAGGGCGGCAAGGAAGCAGACGAAGAAAGTCATCGCCTTGTTGGACGTACGCCCCTGTTTATTATTGTCAGGCATTATGCCCTCCAGTTGGGTTATCAGTTTTATCGATGTTAAGGGTAGGTGAGCGACCCGTAAAAATATGTGAGACAAATCACAATGGTGTAATCGGTTACACTAAGCTGCAACCGTAAAAATAATTAAAGCTTTGAAAATATAGAGGTAAATTAATTGATGTGCATCGCGTTTGTTTGAATTTCAGACTTAACTGAAAGGAAATGTAACAGCAGAAGAAAGGCGATCATGCAAAGAGAATATTCTGAAAGCGGGGTATAGAAAGTGAGGTGTAAGCGGTTCCAAACATTGCCGCCACCCGCCATAAAAAAGGCCAGCACAAAGGCTGGCCTGTTTAAGCAGCGGGTAGTCGATTACTTCAAACCGGCAGCTTCACGCAGCAGAGCGGCTTTGTCGGTTTTTTCCCATGGGAAATGTTCGCGACCAAAGTGACCGTATGCAGCAGTTTCTTTGTAGATTGGGTGCAGCAGATCCAGCATCTGAATCAGGCCGTATGGACGCAGGTCGAAGAACTCGCGCACCAGCAGGGTCAGCTGTTCTGAAGGCACTTTTTCAGTACCGAAGGTTTCAACCATGATGGAGGTTGGCTCTGCCACGCCGATGGCGTAGGAAACCTGGATCTCACAGCGGTCAGCCAGGCCTGCAGCAACGATGTTTTTCGCCACATAGCGTGCAGCGTAAGCAGCAGAACGGTCCACTTTTGATGGATCTTTACCGGAGAATGCACCGCCACCGTGACGCGCCATGCCGCCGTAGGTATCAACGATGATTTTACGACCGGTCAGACCGCAGTCACCCATTGGGCCGCCAATCACAAAGCGTCCGGTTGGGTTGATGAAGTATTTGGTTGCGCTGCTCAGCCATTCGGTTGGCAGAACAGGCTTGATGATCTCTTCCATCACTGCTTCCTGCAGGGATTTCTGATCGATATCTTCGGCATGCTGGGTAGACAAAACTACCGCGTCAATGCCGACGATTTTGCCGTCGTCGTACTGGAAGGTCACCTGGCTTTTTGCATCCGGGCGCAGCCATGGCAGGGTGCCGTTTTTACGCACTTCAGCCTGGCGCTGCACCAGACGGTGCGCGTAAGTCACCGGTGCTGGCATCAGCACGTCGGTTTCGTTGGTTGCATAGCCGAACATCAGACCCTGGTCGCCCGCGCCCTGTTCCAGCGGATCGGCACGGTCAACGCCCTGGTTGATGTCTGGAGACTGTTTACCAATTGCGCTCAGAACCGCGCAGGAATTGGCATCAAAGCCCATATCAGAATGTACATAACCGATCTCACGTACCGTGTTACGGGTGATCTCTTCGATATCAACCCATGCGCTGGTGGTGATCTCACCGCCAACCAGAACCATGCCGGTTTTGACATAGGTTTCACACGCTACGCGCGCTTTCGGATCCTGAGTCAGGATCGCATCCAGCACCGCATCGGAGATTTGGTCAGCAATTTTATCAGGATGTCCTTCTGATACGGACTCGGACGTAAACAGGTGTTTTGCCATGTTTTATTTCACCTAAGAGGAATTTGGTTAGCTCAAGCTGCTGTGTGGAATAGCCAAAGGAGATAATTCTACCAAGGCCGCAGGTTTTTTGACACTGGCAGTATGAGTGTTAATCAGTATAGATGGATTAACATCTGGATGGCTATTTTAGGTCACTTCTTCGCCCGATTTCCAGTTTTTTTTGACAACGCTCTCACTGAGTTGAATTCATTACTGGAAATTTTTCCTGACGCTCCTGGCAACCCGCGTATTTATCTTTTGCTTTTTACCCCTGTTCTCGGTATAAAACGCGGCGCGCGGCTCATACCAAAAAAGCGCTCGATGAACTCATCGTGTCGCCACTTCCAGCCGGGTTAAGCAGTGAACTTTTAGCTTTGGCTTGTGGTCCGTTTCAGCAGAGGCGGCCGTGGAGGTGATACGAGATAATGAACCATCGTTTTCCGCTAATTCAGCGCAGCCGTTCTGGCGCGCATTTGATTCCCGCAACCCGCATTTCTAGTCTGCAAACCTGCCGATGTTATACCCATCTCGGCGCTTCTCAGGATTCCAGGGCCGGTCACGCTTTGTGAAAACTGAACAAGGGCGCTCTTGTTAATACAAGAGTTTTCTCGTGGTTTCGCCGAACCTTGTCATACAGAGTTCGGATACGTGTTTTACAATGATATGAATAAGAAACCGGTCGCACGGTCTGGATTTCAGCATACTCTGCTGGGAAACGGAGCCGTTTATGGGTTGTTATCGCCGTATAACGCTGCGATAGTAGTCAACTGTTTTACACTTAATACAAAGAGTTGAGGTTCGCTATGTCTGACGACATGTCTTCTTTTTCGCCTTCGTCAGCGGGCGAACAGGGTGTACTACGTTCCATGCAGGAGGTTGCGATGAGCTCCCAGGAAGCCAGCAAGATGCTGCGCACTTACAATATTGCCTGGTGGGGCAATAACTACTACGACGTCAACGAGCTGGGCCACATCAGCGTCTGCCCGGACCCGGACGTCCCTGAAGCGCGCGTGGATCTCGCCAAACTGGTGAAAGCACGTGAGGCGCAGGGCCAGCGTTTGCCTGCACTGTTCTGCTTCCCGCAGATCCTGCAACACCGTCTGCGTTCTATTAACGCCGCGTTCAAGCGTGCGCGTGAATCTTACGGTTACAAAGGCGACTACTTCCTGGTTTACCCCATCAAGGTGAACCAGCACCGCCGCGTCATTGAATCCCTGATCCACTCCGGCGAACCGCTGGGCCTGGAAGCGGGTTCAAAAGCAGAGCTGATGGCCGTACTGGCGCATGCGGGCATGACCCGTTCAGTGATCGTCTGTAACGGCTATAAAGACCGTGAATACATTCGTCTGGCGCTGATTGGCGAGAAGATGGGCCATAAGGTCTATCTGGTTATCGAGAAGATGACAGAAATCGCTATCGTGCTGGAAGAAGCCGAGCGCCTGAACGTGGTGCCACGTCTTGGCGTGCGTGCGCGTCTGGCCTCGCAGGGTTCCGGTAAATGGCAGTCCTCCGGCGGCGAAAAATCTAAATTCGGTCTGGCGGCAAACCAGGTACTGCAACTGGTGGAAATTCTGCGCGAGCGCGGTCGTCTGGACAGCATTCAACTGCTGCACTTCCACCTCGGTTCGCAGATGGCCAACATTCGTGATATCGCTACCGGCGTGCGTGAGTCAGCGCGTTTCTACGTTGAGCTGCACAAGCTCGGCGTCAATATTCAGTGCTTTGACGTGGGTGGCGGCCTGGGCGTGGACTATGAAGGTACCCGCTCGCAGTCCGACTGCTCCGTGAACTACGGCCTGAACGAATACGCGAACAACATTATCTGGGCGATTGGCGATGCCTGTGAAGAGCACGGCCTGCCGCACCCGACGGTGATCACCGAGTCTGGCCGCGCGGTGACCGCGCACCATACGGTGCTGGTCTCTAACATCATCGGCGTTGAGCGCAGCGAAATCACCGAAGCGACGCCTCCGCAAGACGATGCCCCGCGTTCGCTGCAAAGCATGTGGGAAACCTGGCAGGAGATGCACGAGCCAGGCACGCGCCGTTCACTGCGCGAATGGCTGCACGACAGCCAGATGGACCTGCATGATATTCACGTCGGCTACTCTTCAGGCACCTTTAGCCTGCAGGAGCGCGCGTGGGCCGAGCAGCTTTATTTGAACATGTGCCATGAAGTGCAGAAACAGCTGGACCCGAGCAACCGTGCGCACCGTCCGATTATCGACGAATTGCAGGAACGTATGGCGGACAAGATTTATGTCAACTTCTCGCTGTTCCAGTCGATGCCGGATGCCTGGGGTATCGATCAGCTGTTCCCGGTTCTGCCGCTGGAAGGGCTGAATCACGCCCCGGAACGTCGTGCGGTGCTGCTGGACATCACCTGTGACTCCGACGGTGCCATCGACCACTATGTTGACGGCGACGGTATCGCAACGACCATGCCAATGCCGGAATACGACCCGGAGAACCCGCCAATGCTGGGCTTCTTTATGGTCGGCGCGTATCAGGAGATCCTTGGCAACATGCATAACCTGTTCGGTGATACCGAAGCGGTTGACGTGTTTGTCTTCCCTGACGGCAGCGTGGAAGTGGAGTTGTCTGACGAAGGTGACACCGTGGCGGACATGCTGGAATACGTGCAGCTGGATCCGAAAACCCTGCTGACGCAATTCCGCGATCAGGTGAAAAACACCGGTCTGGATGACGCGCTGCAGCAGCAGTTCCTGGAAGAGTTTGAAGCGGGTCTGTACGGTTACACGTACCTGGAAGACGAGTAGGTTGACCTCCCTCTCCCTGTGGGAGAGGGCCGGGGTGAGGGGCAAAGGCCGCACAATGCCCTATACTCACTTGAACCCGTATGAATTAACGGCGATAATTCGCCCCAATAAGCGATTTACGAATCAATCCCTTCCTCGTCGGGTTTAACGACGCGGAGGGGATTTTTTTTCATCTGTTTTTAACGCATCGACTTTAAAAGAGGTCAGGACATGAGCACTTTAGGTCATCAGTACGACAACTCTCTGGTATCTAACGCGTTTGGTTTTTTACGCCTTCCGATGAACTTCCAGCCGTACGACAGCGATGCTGACTGGGTGATCACCGGCGTGCCGTTTGATATGGCCACATCAGGCCGTGCGGGCGGTCGTCACGGCCCGGCGGCGATCCGTCAGGTTTCCACCAACCTGGCCTGGGAGCATAACCGCTTCCCGTGGAACTTCGACATGCGCGAACGCCTGAACGTGGTGGACTGCGGCGACCTGGTGTATGCCTTCGGTGACGCCCGTGAAATGAGCGAGAAGCTGCAGGCCCACGCCGAGAAACTGCTGGCTGCCGGTAAGCGCATGCTCTCCTTCGGTGGCGACCACTTCGTGACCCTGCCGCTGCTGCGCGCCCACGCGAAGCACTTCGGTAAAATGGCGCTGGTGCACTTCGATGCGCACACCGACACCTACGCGAACGGCTGCGAGTTCGACCACGGCACCATGTTCTACACCGCGCCGAATGAAGGTCTGATCGATCCTAACCACTCCGTGCAGATCGGTATCCGTACCGAGTTTGACAAAGACAACGGCTTCACCGTGCTGGACGCCTGTCAGGTGAACGATCGCGGCGTGGATGACATCATCGCGCAGGTTAAGCAGATCGTCGGTGATATGCCGGTGTACCTGACCTTCGACATCGACTGTCTGGATCCGGCGTTTGCGCCGGGCACCGGTACGCCGGTGATCGGCGGGCTGACCTCAGACCGCGCCATCAAACTGGTGCGCGGCCTGAAGGATCTGAACATTGTCGGGATGGATGTGGTGGAAGTGGCGCCTGCCTATGACCAGTCCGAGATCACCGCGCTGGCCGCGGCGACCCTGGCACTGGAAATGCTCTATATCCAGGCTGCGAAAAAAGGCGAATAAGCCTTACGCGCTGATTGCTGCTGCGCGACGCATGCGCAGCAGCAACATTCCCCCCGCCAGCAGGGTGATAATCTGCGACACCACCAGCACGGAAAAGCCAGAGCTGACCGACCCCACCGATCTCATCACCATCCCCATCAGCAGCGGAATAAAGGCGGCGCAGAGATTGCCGATCCCATTAATGATGCCGTACGCGCTCCCCACCGCCTCCCGCGCGGCGTGATGTTGGATCACCGCCGGAATGGCCGCGCCCTGAAGTCCCCAGAAGACGTTAGCCGACAGCATAAACAGCGCCAGCCAGGCAGGCTGATGGCTGAGCATCAGCGCGATCACGGATAACGCCGTCAGCGCCCCGCCCGCGACAAACAGCAGCGGTGCCTGTTCCGGCCGCATTTTATCGAGCAGTACCCCGCCAAGGAATTTTGAGCCCAGGCTCAACAGGAAGGGGATGGCCGCGAGCATGCCCGTGGCGTGCAGCGAGAAGTGATGTTCGTCGCGTAGCCACGCCGGGAGCCAGGCGGTGCTCCCCCAGAGATAGCTCAGCGTGGCGATTTCAACCAGCAGGATCCAGCCCAACAGCGGGGTTTGCCACGCAAGCATCACTGTCTCTGCGAGCCCCCGTTTGTGCATTTTTACTGTACCGCGCGGTGCCGGCAGGAAACGCCAGATCAGGCCGCCACCGAGCACCAGGTTGATTGCCGCCAGCGCATAAAACGATCCGGCCCAGCCCAGATGGGCCATCAGCCAGGTCACCAGCGGAAAGCCCACAGCCAGACCGAGCGAGACGCCCAGTGCGGTCACGGCGTTGGGTTTGCCAACCTCTTCCGCACGAAAGTTATCGCTGATAAAGCGGGTTTTCAGTGAAAAGAGCGGTCCCTCAGCGATCCCCAGAATCACACGGGCGATGAGCATTCCCATTAGCGATCCGAGTAAGGGAGAAATGGCGCAGACCAGAGCCCAAATCGCAATGCTGCTTAATAATCCATGTCGATAATGCAGTTTGCTTTCGATAACCGGTGTTAATAATAAAGCCGATAATCCATAACCCAGAAGAAAGCAGGTCATTAACATTCCTTGTAACATTCTGTTTTCATTTAACTGAAAATGTTCGGCAAATTCCGGGTTTAAAATCATCACCGAGATATTTACCCGGTCAATGTAGGAAATAATAATGAGAAATAACAGTGCAATTGTGCCTTGCCATCTTGCCGTCATATTGCCCGCCTTATGCGTTCTCGCATTTATATTTTTATCAATGTGATTGTCACGGATGTAAAATGGTTCACCCGTGAAACTTGTTGTTTTTAAAGATGTATTTTTAAATGTGTTTCACAGGTGAAACACGGTGCTTTTTCAGTTGTTTATTTTTAAGGAAGAAAAAGAAAAGAAGTCAATATTTTTTATTTGCGCTTTGAGTTCATCACTAAAACGTATTCATTCACGCCTTAATAATGAAAATTTCATATCGCTGCATTTTTTCGTGATCCCTTGCACACTTAGCTTATTAATTGTCGGCTGATTAACAAATTCGTCACATTGACGCTTGACGAAACATTCATCGCTTTTATATTGACCGTATTAAATAAGAAACAGAGTTTCATATATGAAACAAAAGCCTGGAGGATCGTGATGAGCTGGATAGGCGTATGTGACGCAGAACAAGTACAGGAAGATTTCCCTTTTAGCGGCAACGTTGAAGGTAAAGAGATCGGCGTTTATTTAATCGACGGCGAATATTACGCGCTGGAAGACGTATGCCCGCACGCCTATGCGCTGCTGAGTCAGGGCTTTGTCGAGGACGGCAAAGTGGAATGCCCGCTGCACGAGGCGGTGTTCGACGTCAAAACCGGCCAGTGCCTGCACGGCCCCGGCGGCCGAAACCTCAACCGCTACCCGGTTCGGGTATTTGAAAACCAAATCCAGATTACTTTTGTCGAGGAGACCGTGGCATGAGCGACATCCTGAACTTCAACCCGGCGCTGCCCGAAAGCCGCCAGTTTACGCCCCCGGCAGAGGGCGGGAACGGCGCCATTCATAAACCGGGTGAGTATCAGAACCTGATCTGGCAGACCCGCAGCCGGGTGCCGGAAAACTGGGAAATGAGCCTTATCGCCACGCTGGAAGATCTCTTTGAGCAGGGCGTTGAAACCTTGCCGGAGCTGGTCAACGGGCTGAACGCGGTGCGCATGCACGACCAGCAGGGCGAGCCGTGGAGCGACGCCAGCTTCCAGGCATTCTTACAGGTTAACGGCTACTGAGGACGACGCGATGACAACTACCGTACAAAACTATCTCGATAAAGGTCTGCGTGGCCTCTGGTATCCGGTGCTGGCGAGCTGGGAAGTGCAGTCTGCGCCCGTGGGCATTACTCGTCTGGGCGAACAGATTGTGGTCTGGCGCAATAAAGACGGTCAGGTGCAGGCGCTGGAAGACCGCTGTCCGCACCGCGGCGCGCGTCTGTCGATGGGCTGGAACCTTGGCGACCGCATCGCCTGCTGGTATCACGGCGTGGAAGTGGCGGGAAACGGTGAAGTGAAAGACGTGCCCGCCGTGGACAAATGTCCGCTGGTCGGCCAGCAGTGCGTGCGCAGCTATCAGGTGCAGGAGGCGCACGGTGCCATCTTCCTGTGGTTTGGCGTCACCGCCGATCAGCAGCCGGACGAGCTGACCTTCCCGGATGAACTCGCCGACACGGAACATTTCAGCAACTTCCTCTGCACCGCAGCCTGGAAATGTAACTACCAGTACGCGCTGGAAAACGTGATGGATCCGATGCACGGTACGTATCTCCACTCCTCCTCGCACTCGATGGCGGAAGGGGATCGCAAGGCCGACATGGTCCTGCAGCCGACGAAGACCGGCTTTATCTTCGAGAAAAAAGGGCAGAGCGGCGTCAACTTCGACTGGGTGGAGCTGGGCAATAGCGGCACCTGCTGGATGCGACTCTCCATTCCCTATAAGAAGCGTTTCGGACCGGGTGGCCACTTCTTCATCGTTGGCATGGTGGTGCCGGAAGATAACGACAACTGCCGCGTCTTCTTCTGGCGTATCCGCCGTGTACAGGGCTGGCAGCGCGATATGTGGCGATTCATGTACCGTAACCGCCTGGAAAAACTGCACTGGGAGGTACTGGAGCAGGACCGCGTGGTGCTGGAAAGCCTGGCGCCAAACGCCCGCGACCACGAATACCTGTACCAGCATGATGTCGGCCTCTCGCGCCTGCGCCGCATGATGCAAAAGGCCGCTAAAGAGCAACTGGCGATGCGTGAAGCGCAGCAGGGAGCGGCCTGATGAATGCGCTGCTGAGCGGAAAACGCATTGTGGTGACCGGCGCCGCGCGCGGGCTGGGCTATCACTTCGCCAGCGCCTGCGCGGAGCAGGGTGCCGCGGTGGTGATGTGCGACATTCTTGAAGGCGTGCTGGCCGAAAGCGCACACGCTCTGCGGGCACAGGGTTATACGATCGAATCGCACGTTATCGATCTCGCCGATCCGGCCTCCATTGAGCAGGTGTTCAATGCGATTGGCGAGCAGGGGCAGATTGACGGGCTGGTAAATAACGCGGCGATGGCGACCGGCGTGGGCGGCAAAAACATGCTCGATTACGACCCGGATCTGTGGGACCGGGTAATGCGCGTCAACGTCAAAGGCACCTGGCTGGTGACGCGCGCCGCCGTGCCGCTGCTGCGCGATGGCGCAGGGATCGTGAACGTGGCGTCCGACACTGCCCTGTGGGGTGCGCCGCGCCTGATGGCCTACGTGGCCAGCAAAGGGGCCGTGATTGCCATGACCCGCTCAATGGCGCGCGAGCTTGGTGAAAAGCGTATTCGAATCAACGCCATCGCGCCGGGGCTGACCCGCGTCGAGGCAACGGAATATGTTCCCGCCGAACGACACCAACTCTACGAAAACGGCCGGGCGTTAACGGGGGCACAGCAGCCGGAAGATGTCACCGGCAGCGTGGTCTGGCTGTTAAGCGATCTGTCGCGGTTTATCACCGGGCAGCTGATCCCGGTCAACGGCGGTTTTGTCTTTAACTAAGGTAGGGCGATGATGGCAAACGATCAGGAAGTGAAGTATCTGGTACCGGGGCTGGAGCGTGGCCTGCAGCTGCTGTTAGCCTTTGGCGAGCAGCATCGTGAACTGACCTTTGCCGAGCTGCACCGGCTGGTGGATATGCCGAAGGCCACCGCCTACCGCGTGGTGCAGACCCTGGAGTATATGGGCTTTCTGGAGCGCAACACCCGTACCAATACCTTCTCGCTCGGCATGAACGTGCTGCGTCTGGGCTTTGAGTACATCGCCTCGCTGGATGTGGCGCAGGTGGGTCAGCCGGTGATTGAACAACTGCGCGACGTGAGCCAGTGCAGCAGCCATCTGGCGATCCGCGACGGGCGCGACATCATCTACATCGCCCGCGTCAGCGCCGCCGGATCACGCATCAACCAGGTCAGCATTGGTACCCGTTTGCCGGTGCACTGCACCTCGCTTGGCCGCATGCTGTTGACCGATATTTCCCGCGCCGATTTCGAACAGCTGTTCCCGCAGGAGCGCCTGCCGGGCAACACGCCGGGTCAGCTTCACGATCGTGAAGCCCTGTGGCAGATGGTGCAACAGGATAAAGCCCGCGGATACGTGATCGGTGAATCCTTCTTCCGCCACGGTATCTCCTCCATCGTTTATCCGGTGTTTGACCGAAGCCATCGCGTGGCGGCGGTAGTGAGCATTCTGGTGCCGTCGGAAGAGATCCCACAAGCCGACCGCGAGCGACTGCAAAACGAGGTTCGTCTGGCGGCGGACAAAATTTCTGGCTTCTTAGGGTATTTATCACAGGCCAGTTAAATCAGTGAGTTAACGTCAGGCGCTTTGCTGCGTCGGGCATGTTTTACGCCCAATTTGGGCCAGATGAGGCAACGAACGATGAGTGTAACCGGAATTGAAAAGCTGGAATTTGGCGTTGAAGACCTGACGCACTGCGCCAAATTTATGCGTGATTTTGGCCTGACGGGCGATGCCAGTGGCCAGCGTTTTACCACCCTGAGCGGCGCGCGCGTGGAACTAAACCCGATCGACAGCCCCGACCTGCCCCCGGCGTTTGAAGCGGGCAACACCCTGCGCCGCATGACATGGGCGGTTGCCGCACAGTCAGATCTGGATGCGCTGCGTCCGAAGCTTGCGCAGCAGCCCGGCTTTCGCGAAGTGGGTGACGCCCTGGAGTGTCTTGACCCGAACGGCATGACGCTGCGTGTGCAGGTCAGCCAGCAGACTGAGGTGGAACTGAATGTTGAGCCGATCAACCAGTGGGGCGACGCTCGCCGTATCGACACCCCCAGCCCGGTTTACGATCGCGCCCAGCCCATTAACGTGGGGCACGTGGTGTTCTTCGTGGAGGAGCTTGCGGCGGTGGAGACATTTTACCGCGAGGTGCTCGGCTTCCAGGTCTCTGACCGCTACATCAACCGCGCCGTGTTTCTGCGCTGCGGCGTGCGCGGGGGTCATCACAACCTGTTCCTGCTGCAGCTGCCGAACCGCAAGCGCGGCCTGAACCACGTGGCCTTTACCGTGCGCGATATTCACGAAGTGATCGGCGGCGGGATTGCGATGAACAAAAACGCCTGGAGCACGTTTATCGGACCCGGCCGCCATCCGGTGTCGTCAGCCTACTTCTGGTACGTCAACAGCCCGACCGGCGGGGCGTTCGAGTATTACACCAATGACGACTACCTGACGGAAAACTGGCAGCCGCGCGAGCTGGAGCATTCGCTGGTCTCCTTTACCGAGTGGGCGGTGGAAGGCGGGATCGATCACGACACGCGCCGCCAGCAGAAAAAACCGGAGGCCGTATGACGTCGTGCATTGTCATTATTGGTGGCGGTCAGGCGGGAGGCTGGGCGGCGAAAACCCTGCGTGACGAAGGCTTTGACGGTGAGATCTGCGTGGTGGCGGAAGAGGCGTGGGATTTCTATGAACGTCCGCCGCTGTCGAAAGCGGCTCTGCTGGAGACGGACGCGACGCTTCCGCGACTCTTTACTGAAGAGGCTCAGCAGGCGCTGAATCTGACCTGGTACCGTCCGCTGCGCGCGGAGCAGATTGACCGCAATGCGAAAACGGTGCGTTTAAGCAACGGCGAACATCTTAGTTACAACATACTATTAATTGCCACCGGAGGGCGGGCGCGCCTGCCGGGCGAGGCATGGTCTGTGCATCCGCAGGTCTACACCCTGCGCCACTGGCAGGACGCGCAGCGCCTGAAACGTCGGCTTGCGGAAAGTCAAAAGCTGGCGATTGTGGGCGGCGGCTGGATAGGCCTGGAGATTGCCGCTTCTGCGCGCAAAAGCGGCGTCGCGGTCACCCTGTTCGAGCAGCAGCCTGCGCTGTGCATGCGCTCGGAGAGCGGCGAGGTATCGCAGCGCTTAGAGACCATTCACCGTGAGCAGGGCGTGGAGATCCGAACCGGCTGCGGCGCGCTGGAGCTGGAGGACGATAACGGCCTGCCGGTCATTCACTGTGATGGCAAACGTGAAACCTTTGATGCGGTGGTGGTAGGGATCGGCGTCGATCTCAATCTGGAACTGGCGCGCGACGCGGGGCTGCAAACCGAACGCGGGATCGTGGTGGATGCGCAGGGCCGCACGTCGGATCCGTCCATCTTCGCTGCCGGGGATGTGGCACAGCATCATCATTACGGCCTGTGTATTCAGTCCTGGGCCTTCGCCCAGAATCAGGCGGTGGCGGCGGCAAAAGCGATGCTTAACCCCGATGCCGCAGGCTATGACGACGCGCCGTGGCTATGGTCGGATCAATACCAGCACAACATTCAGATCCTCGGCATTCCGCAGCCGCGCAGCCGCACCATAGTGCGTGAAGACGCGCTGTACTTCTCGCTGGACGAAAACGGGCGCCTGACGCAGCTGGTGGCGTTCAACGATGCGCGCACCGTCAAGCTGGCGAAGCGCTGGATGGCGGCCGGGCGGGATTTATCAGACGTGCCGCTCGCCGACCCGACTTTTTCACTGATGTCATTGCGATAGCTAACCCGCACCCGTAGGGGGAGACATGACCACATTAGAGACCAACACCGCGCCCGTTGAGGCGAGCGGTGAGGGGACCCGCACGCCTGAAAAAGCGGTGCGCTGGGCCATCCCGCTGTCGCTGCTGGCCTGCGTGCTGCTGGCGTTTTTCGACAAAATCAGCATTGCCGCGCTGTTTTCTGACGGCCACTTCCAGCAGGCGATGGGCATCGATTTTGACACCACACGCCTCGGCATTCTGATGAGCGCCTTCCTGTTGAGCTACGGCTTTTCATCGGTCTTTCTCAGTGGGCTGGGGGACAAAATCGCCCCGCTGCGCCTGCTCACCGGGATGATGGTGGTGTGGTGCGTGCTGATGGTGGCGATGGGCTTTACCCATAACTACACGCTGATGATCGTGCTGCGCATTCTGCTGGGCGTGGCGGAGGGGCCGCTGTTCCCGCTGGCCTTCGCCATTGTGCGCCACAACTTCCCACAGCATCTGCAGGCGCGCGCCACCATGCTGTGGCTGCTGGGCACGCCGGTAGGGGCGGCGATTGGCTTCCCGCTGTCACTCTGGCTGCTGAACACCTTCGGCTGGCAGAGCACCTTCTTCGTGATGGCGATGCTGACCGTACCGGTGCTGATCTTCGTGCGCGTCGGTCTGCGCGGGATCCGTCTGGAGGCGAAAAGCGGTACGTCACAGACCTCCCGGGACGAACGGCGTGCCGCACGGCGCGAGCTGTTTGTCAGCCCGCACTTCTGGATCATCTGCATCTTTAACATCGCTTTCCTGACCTACCTGTGGGGCATTAACGGCTGGCTGCCGGGCTACCTGATCAAGGGGAAGGGCATTCACCTGGAACATGCGGGCTGGCTGTCGTCGATGCCGTTCATCGCCATGCTGGCGGGGGAAGTGATTGGCGCATGGCTCTCTGACCGGGTCGATAAGCGCGCAGCGGCCTGCTTCATCTCCATGGCGGGGGCCGCTGTCGGGCTCACGGCCGTAATGCACCTCGATACCCCGCTGACCATCATTGCGGCGATGAGCTTCAGCACATTCATGTGGGGCACCGGGGCACCCAACATTTTCGCCCTGCTGGCAAAGGCTACCCATCCAAGGGTGAGCGCCACGGCGGGCGGCATTTTCAACGGGCTGGGAAACTTTGCGGGCGCGCTGTCGCCAGCGGTGATGGGCGCGCTTATCGCCTTCACCCACAGCATGGATTCCGGGCTGATTTTTCTGGCGGTGATGGCGGCGGTGGGCTGCGTCCTGTTACTGCCGCTGCTGAGACGTTACTGAGGAGAGTGTCATGACTGATTCAACCGTAACCAACCCATCTGGCATCAAACCTGACCACCTGACGATGGAAGAGTGGGTCGAGTCCCGTATTGCGCGCTTTGAGGGCCGTAAATACGACTGGAACGCGCTGAAGTTCCAGGCCGATTTTGACCCGAAATACCGCCGCGCGCAGATGCGCTATATCGGCACCGGTGCTACCGGCGTGGCGAGCGACACCAACACCGTACAGGCGGAGCATTTTACCTTTTCCACCATGGTACTGCCGTCGAAGTGCGAAGGGCCGCTGCACTTGCACGACGATGTGGAAGAGGTGTTCTTCATGCTCAAAGGGCAGATCACGCTGATGATCCAGGACGGCGATAACTACACCGAAACCGTGCTGCGCGAGCGTGACCTGATCTCCGTGCCGCCGGGGATCTATCGCGGGCTGTTTAACCACGGCGAAGAAGAGGCGCTGATGTGCGTCATGCTGGGCACTAACAAGCCGGAAATTCCGACCTACCCGGCGGACCATCCGCTCTCGAAAGTGAAGCGGAACTAAGGGGGCATGATGACGGGTTTTCGTGAACAGGGAAGCGGCATTCCGCTGATGCTGCTGCACGGGATCAGCTCTGGCGCAGCCTCCTGGCACAAGCAGATGGCGCTGAACGGTTTTCGCGTGCTGGCGTGGGACATGCCCGGTTATGGCGAAAGCCCGATGCTGGCCGCGGAACGGGCGAACGCGGGGGATTACGCCGATGCGCTGGCGGCGATGCTTGACCGGGCTGGCGTGTGGCAGGCGGTGCTGGTGGGCCATTCACTCGGGGCACTGGTTGCCAGCGCCTTTGCGGCGAAATATCCGGATCGTGTGCTGCATCTGGTGCTGGCGGACGCCGCGCAAGGTTACGGCCGCGCCGCGCCGGAGCAGCGCGAGCAGGTCTGGCGCAGCCGTGAGCAACAGATTGCACTCGGCGGCGAAATCCTCGCGCAAACCCGCGCCGCAAAACTGCTGCGTCCCGGCGCGCGTGAAGCGGATATCGCCACCGTGGCAGCGGGCATGCGCAGGCTTCGACCCGAGGGCTACCTCGCCGCCGCGTGGATGCTGGCGCACGACGATATTCATGGCTGGCTGAAGCGCTATTCAGGCAACTTTGAAGTGTGGTGCGGCGAGCAGGATGCGATCACGCAACCCGAGCTGGTGCAGGGGCTGGCGCTGCGCTACGGCATGCCGTTTATCGCTATTGCCCAGGCGGGACATGCCAGCTATCTCGATAACGACGCGTTTTTTAACCAACAGCTTTTACGTATTAACGAAGAGGTGCGCGATGAATGCACAAATTGACGGACGCGTAGCGGTCGTCACCGGCGGTTCTTCTGGTATTGGCTTTGAAACGCTACGCCTGCTGCTGGGCGAGGGGGCAAAAGTGGCCTTCTGTGGCCGCGATCCGGATCGCCTCGCCAGCGCCCATGCCGCGCTGCATAACGAATACCCCGACGGGGAGGTTTTCTCTTATCGCTGCGACGTGCTGAACGCTGACGAGATGCAGGCCTTCGCGGATGCCGTTCAGGTGCGCTTTGGTGCCGTGGACATGCTGATCAACAACGCCGGGCAGGGATATGTGGCGCACTTCCATGACACCCCGCGCGAGGCGTGGCTGCATGAAGCTGAACTCAAACTGTTTGGCGTGATCAACCCGGTGCAGGCGTTTCAGCCTTTGCTGGAGCAGTCCGACATCGCTTCCATCACCTGCGTGAACTCCCTGCTGGCGCTGCAGCCGGAGGAGCACATGATTGCCACCTCTGCTGCCCGCGCCGCGCTGCTGAATATGACGCTGACGCTCTCAAAAGAGCTGGTGGGCAAAGGCATCCGAGTGAATTCCATATTGCTTGGCATGGTGGAGTCCGGGCAGTGGCAGCGTCGCTTTGAAAACCGGACAGACAAAAGCCAGAGCTGGCCGGAGTGGACGGCGGAGATCGCCCGCAAACGCGGTATTCCGATGGCGCGCCTCGGCAAGCCGCAGGAGCCCGCGCAGGCGCTGCTGTTCCTCGCCTCGCCGCTGGCTTCGTTTACCACCGGTGCGGCACTGGACGTTTCCGGCGGCTTTTGCCGCCATCTGTAAGGACACATCATGAAAAAGATTATGTTGATTGGTTTTGGCGCCATGGCGCAGGCGGTGATTGAGCGCCTGCCCGCTGGCGTGGCTATCGGCTGGATTGTGGCGCGCGAGGCCCATCATGCGGCGATTCACGCGCAGTTTGGTGATGCGGTAGTGGCATTGACCTCACCGCTGGAATGCGCGCAAACGCCCGACCTGGTGCTGGAGTGCGCCAGCCAGCAGGCGGTAGCGCAGTACGGTGAGGATATTTTACGTCGCGGCTGGCATCTGGCGGTTATTTCGACCGGCGCACTGGCGGACAGCGCGCTCGAACAGCGCCTGCTCAACGCCGGCGGCAGACTGACGCTGCTCTCCGGGGCGGTAGCCGGTATCGACGGGCTGGCGGCGGCGAAAGAGGGCGGGCTGGCGCGTGTGACCTACCAGTCGCGTAAAAGCCCGGCCAGCTGGCGCGGCAGCTATGCCGAGCAGCTTATCGATCTTAATTCGGTATCTGCTGCGCAGGTCTTTTTTGAAGGCAGCGCCCGCGAGGCGGCACGACTGTTTCCGGCCAACGCCAACGTGGCGGCCACCGTGGCACTCGGCGGCGTGGGAATGGACGACACGCGCGTACAGCTGATGGTCGACCCGTCAACGAAACGTAACACCCACACGCTGCACGTTGAAGGCGCGTTTGGTGAATTCCATCTGGAGCTAAGCGGCCTGCCGCTTGCCTCTAACCCGAAAACCTCCACCCTGGCGGCACTCAGCGCGGTACGTGCCTGCCGCGAGCTGGCCATGAGCTGAGGAGTGACGATGGACGATCTGAAGATATTTATCGGCGGCCAGTGGCGACACGGTGGCGGCAACCCGATGCAGAGCTATTTCCCGGCAGACGGGTCGATCAACGCGACGTTGAATGCGGCCAGTCCCGACGATCTGCATGACGCGATCGAGGCCGGCGAGCGCGCGTGGCGCGATCCCGCCTGGCGCCACAGCCTGCCGCATACACGGGCGAAGATCCTGCACAAGGTGGCAGATCTCATTGAATCCCGCGTCGACGAGCTGGCGCAGATGCAGAGCCGCGATAACGGCAAGCCGCTGGCGGAGGCCCGCGGGCTGGTAATGAGCGCGGCGGGAACGGCGCGCTACTTTGCCGCCGCCTGCGAGCTGCTGGAAGGGGAACTTCCGACGCCGCGCCAGCCGGATTTACTGACCCTGAGCCGCTATGAGCCGCTCGGCGTGGTGGCGGCCATCACGCCGTGGAACTCGCCGATTGCCAGCGAGATGCAGAAGGTCGCTCCGGCCATTGCCGCGGGTAACGCGGTGATCCTCAAGCCCGCCGAAGCCACGCCGCTGATGGCGCTGGAGCTGGCGCGGATATTTGAACAGGCCGGGCTGCCCGCCGGGCTGCTGAGCGTGCTACCGGGCAAAGGCTCGGTGATTGGCGACGCGCTGGCACGCCACCCTAAGGTACGCAAAATTTCCTTTACCGGTGGTACCACCACGGGCCGTCACCTGGCCCACGTGGCGGCGGAAAAGCTGATCCCGGCATCGCTGGAGCTGGGCGGAAAATCGCCGACTATCGTGCTGGAGGATGCGGATATCGAGCAGGCCGCGCGCGGGATCTGCTACGGCATTTTCAGCTCGGCGGGGCAGGCGTGCATCGCCGGTTCACGGCTGTTTATCCACGAGAGCCTTTACGCCCCGCTGATGGCGCGGCTGCTGGAGTTAACCCGCGGTCTGCGCGTCGGACATCCGTTTACCGACGGTGTCCACGTTGGGTCGCTGATCAATGAAAAACATCGTCAGAGTGTACAGGCGTACGTTGAGCTGGCAAAGCGTGAAGGGGGCCGCGTGCTGTGCGGTGGAGAGATCCCGGCCGATCCCACGCTGGCAGGCGGCAGCTTCTTCCTGCCAACGATTATCGAAGGGCTGAGCAACAGCGCCCGTGTCTGCCAGGAGGAGATCTTTGGCCCGGTGCTGGTGGCGATGCCGTTTCGCGATGAAACCTCGCTTATCCGCGAGGCCAACGACTCGGTTTACGGCCTGGCCGCCGGGATCTGGACACGCGATACCGGGCGCGCGCTGCGCTTAAGCGAACAGCTTGAGGCCGGCACGGTGTGGATCAACACCTACAAAGTATTTGCGATTTCGACCCCGTTCGGGGGCTTTAAAGAGAGCGGTCTGGGCCGCGAGAAGGGCATTCAGGGGTTGAAAGCCTGGATGCAGCAAAAGAGCATTTATCTGGCGACGGGTAACAGCGTCAACCACTGGTGCGACTGAGAAAGGGTGAGCAATGAGCGAAATGATAACCGTCGGCGACGCCATCGCCAGAACGCTGGAGCAGTATCAGGTTGAGGCCATCTACGGCGTCATCTCTATTCACAACCTGCCCATCGCGGATGCAGTAGGGCAGCGCGGCAACATCCGCTTTGTACCGGCACGCGGCGAAGCGGGGTCTGTCACCATGGCTGATGCCCACGGACGTTTTTCCGGCCTTGGCGTGGCGCTGACCAGCACCGGCGCGGGCGCGGGTAACGCCGTAGGCGCGCTGGTGGAGGCGATGAACGCCTGCACGCCGCTGCTGCACCTGACCGGGCAGGTAGAAAAAGCCTGGCTGGATGCCGACACCGGGTTTATCCATGAAACCCGCGACCAGCTGACTTTCCTGAAGGCCAGCTCAAAACGGGCGTATCGCATCAGCAATGCCAGTCAGGCGATAGCGATTTTGCATAAAGCGATTCAGGAGGCGCAGACGCCGCCGTGCGGGCCGGTCTCCGTGGAGATCCCGATTGATATTCAGGGGGCGAAAATTCCGCTGTCGCTGGTGACCGCACCGGTGAAGCCTGCGTCGGTTTCGCCGGTAGATGCCGGGAGTGTTAATGCGCTTTGGGCGCAACTTAAGCAGGCGAAACAGCCGCTGCTGTGGCTGGGCGGCGGTGCGCTGGGCTGCGCGGACGCAGTGAAAAAGCTGGCGGATGCAGGTATCACCGTGATCTCCAGTACTCACGCGCGCGGCGTGCTGCCGGACAGCCATCGCGCCAGCCTGCGGGCATTCCACAACTCGCCATCGGTTGAAGTGCTGATCGCGCAGTGTGACTTTACGCTGATCGCCGGTTCACGTCTGCGCAGCAATGAGACCCGTTCATGGACGCTCGAACTGCCTTCTCCGCGCGTACAGATCGATATCGACCCGGCGGCGGCAAGCCGTAACTATCTGATGGATAACACGCTGGTAGCCGACTGCTCAGCGTTGCTGAGCGCGCTGGCTGAAAAAGCACAGGGGCGTGAATGGGGGAATGCTCAGTGGGATGGTCTGGTTCAGGAGGCGGTGACACAGGCAGAACGTGGGCTGCGTGAACAGTGCGGCGTCTATGCGCAACTCAACGATGCCATAGAGAAAGCGCTACCTGAAGATGGTCTGCTGGTGCGCGATATTACCGTTTCCGGTAGCCTGTGGGGCAGCCGACTGTTCCGCGCCAGGGGGCCGCTGATGAATATTCACTCTCTGGCCGGGGCAATTGGCATGGGTCTGCCGATGGCGATTGGCACCGCGATTGCCAACCCACAACGCAAAGTGGTGGGGTTGGTGGGGGACGGCGGTCTGAGCCTGAATCTGGGCGAACTGGCGACGCTGGCGCAGGAGAAGGCCAACGTGACGTTGCTTATCATGAATGACGGCGGTTACGGCGTTATGCGCGGTATACAGGACAAGTATTTCGGTGGCCGTCAGTACTATAACGAGCTGCATACGCCGGATTTTACCCTGCTGTCACAGGCGATTGGCCTGCAGGCATGGAGCGTTGAGCGGGCAGAGGATTTTGATGCGGTGATGACGGAAGCGCTGGCGATGCCGGGACCGTCGGTAGTGGAAGTGCGGATGGGACAAATTGGCGCGCTGAAGTTTGCCGGGCCGCCGCAGAAGACGCTTTACTAGCTGTTTTTCCCTCACCCCGGCCCTCTCCCAAAGGGAGAGGGTGATCGCGTTCCCTCTCCCTTTGGGAGAGGGTTAGGGTGAGGGGACAAACTCAGAACACGTTAAACGGGTATTCCACGTAAGCGCGGATCTCATCCCCGCCCACGTTGTAATCGCTGGCGTTGCTGGAGACGCGCAGTACGGAATAGCGCAGTTTCAGCTTCAGATCTTTCGCCGGGCCGTCCTGCACCTGATACTGGATCTGGTTAAACCATTCATGCTCTTTGCCGTTACTGGTTTCAGCGGTTTTAATGTTGTCGCCACGCACGTAGGCGGTGGTCCAGCTCAGACCCGGCAAACCGAGACCGCCAAAGTCCAGCCCGTAAGACGCCTGCCATGAACGTTCGTCTTCACCATTAAAATCAGACCAGTAGGAGTTCGCCAGCCAGATGGTGTTGCCGCCGTCACCAACACCGCCCTGGTCGCGGTAGCCGCCATAGTTGTAGCCGGTGCTTCCGCTGCTCTGCTGGTACGCCACTTTGAACGTATGGATATCCCAGATGTAGCTCGCCGCCAGGCTCCAGATGGTGTTGCTGCGGCCCGTGTCGAGGCTGTCCGCGTAGCCCTGATCCAGACGCGAGTTGTAGCCGTTAAAATCGAGTACCAGCTGCTGGCCAGTGCTGAACGGCTGTTTGAAATTCATGCCCAGATATTGCTTGTTCATCACCTCTTCATTATGGGAGGCGTACAGCGCGCCGCTGAACTGGTCATTAAACTGGTAGCTCGCCCCGCCGAAGGAGAAACCCTTGAGGCCGCTGTCGTGACGATCGTCACTTTTACGCTGCTCGTCGGTGAAATAACCGGCGTTGATTTCCAGACCGTCGATCTCCTTAGAGGTCAGCATGGTGCCGGTGTAGCTTTCAAACAGCAGGCGGGAGCTGTCGGCGTTAATGATTGGCAGCTCGGGACGCTGATTACCGTAGCTGAGTACGGTATTCGAGATGCGCATTTTGGCGGTCGCGCCAAATTTCGCCAGATCGGATTTTGCGCGTCCGTCGTCTTCCTGTTTAAAGAAGTCAATGCCACCTGCGCCGCTCTTACCGCGGCCGCCGTCCAGACGCACGCCATACTGCGCAATGCCGTCCACGCCAAAGCCAACCACTCCTTCGGTAAAACCTGATTCAAAGGTGGCGATGATACCCTGACCCCATTCTGCTTTATCCTGCTGGCCCTGGTGATAATCACGGCTGATATACGCATTGCGTAAAAACAGATCTAAATGGCTGTCATTAATAAAACCCTGGCTGTCTGATTGTTGGCTTGCAACGGCAGGTAATGTGGCAAATATGCTTAGCGCAACTAACGATAATTCTTTTTTCACGGAGGGAACGTCTCTGTCTTAATATATTAATTTGAATTACTGCGGATTCGATAATTACCCGAAAAGTAACCGATTGCAATAATTATGTGACCAGACATTTCAATGGTGAAGGGCAGGTGTGCCGGGGGTTTTGTGGGTGTTACCGATATGTGCGGTTAAGTTGGCAATTCATGCGAAATAAAAAGGAGGCAAATTTGCCTCCTTCCAAAATTATTTAATTCCGTCTGCGGCCATACGGTCGCGAATATGTTGTGCACGCGCTTCTGAGGCCGGGTGATCATCAAACATGGAGCTTTGACGTCCTGCTTCCAGTTTAGCCAGCTTTTCAAAACTGGTGGCTAAACCTGCTGGATTGATACCGCGTTTGCGCAACAGATCGTAGGAGTAGTCATCCGCTTCGGACTCCTGACGTTGAGAGAACTGGGAGTTAACCAGCTTTTCGCCCACATCGCCAAGCTGTGACTGGGACAGGCTGCCCACAATACCGCCCGCAGAAGCCGCCGCCGCGCGGATGGCGTTAGTGCCTAAGGCGACCTGCATCCCTTTCTTCACGTGGCCGAGGGCAACGTGGCCCATTTCATGGCCGATCACCGCTTCCACTTCGTTGTCGGTCATCATGTCCATTAACCCGCTGTAAACGCGGATACAGCCGTTCGCCATGGCAAAGGCGTTCACGTCTTTCGCGACGTACACTTTATAGTTCACCGGCTGACCGTTAATGTTATCGCCAAGCGCAGAGGCAATTTTATTCAGACGCTGCGTGTAGGGACTGTTGGCCGGGGCAATCGTAGCCTTTCCATCCATATCTTTACAGGCCTGGTCGCTCAGGGCTTTAACCTGCGCGTCGCTCAGGGAATAGGCCTGAAAAGCTTCTGCGCCTGAGGACATCAGGCCGTTAGAATCCATATTCTGACAACCGCTCAGCAGGAACGTTGTACCCAGGGCCAGCACTAATGCACGCATTTTCATGAGGTTGCTTCCGTACTCGTTAATCTGAATAAAATCCGAAAAGTACACCGACAGCGAAGCCGGGGTCGGGCTAAGTATAAGGAATATCGACGGGCCCGGGCGAGCAGATTGCGCAACATGCGAGCATGATCCAGAGATTTCTTAAGCGGCAAAAGAATGCTCCATGTACATGGCATGCCGCTTGGGTTACATTGTTGGCACTTTTTTCCGGCGTAGCCCAAAACGCGCTGTCGTCAAGGGCATGGCCTTTAACAGTCCGATCTGGAGTTAAAATGTCCTCACGTAAAGAGCTTGCTAATGCTATTCGTGCGCTGAGCATGGACGCAGTACAGAAAGCCAAATCTGGCCACCCAGGGGCCCCTATGGGTATGGCTGATATCGCCGAAGTCCTGTGGCGTGATTTCCTGAACCACAACCCGCAGAACCCGGCATGGGCTGACCGCGACCGTTTCGTGCTGTCTAACGGCCACGGCTCAATGCTGATCTACAGCCTGCTGCACCTCACTGGCTACGATCTGCCTATCGAAGAGCTGAAAAACTTCCGTCAGCTGCACTCCAAAACCCCGGGTCACCCGGAAGTGGGTTACACCGCAGGTGTTGAAACCACGACCGGCCCACTGGGTCAGGGTATTGCGAACGCGGTGGGTATGGCGATTGCTGAGAAGACTCTGGCGGCGCAGTTCAACCGTCCTGGTCACGACATTGTTGACCACTTCACCTACGCGTTCATGGGCGACGGTTGCATGATGGAAGGCATTTCTCACGAAGTGTGCTCCCTGGCAGGTACCCTGAAGCTGGGCAAACTGGTTGCATTCTACGACGACAACGGTATCTCCATCGACGGTCATGTTGAAGGCTGGTTCACTGATGACACTGCGGCACGTTTCGAAGCCTACGGCTGGCACGTTGTGCGTGGCGTTGATGGCCACGATGCTAACTCGATTAAACGTGCAGTAGAAGAAGCGCGTGCGGTCACTGACAAACCATCCCTGCTGATGTGCAAAACCATCATCGGCTTCGGTTCTCCGAACAAAGCGGGCACCCACGATTCCCACGGTGCACCACTGGGCGACGCGGAAATCGCGCTGACCCGTGAAGCGTTGGGCTGGAAACACCCTGCATTCGAAATCCCATATGAAATCTATGCCCAGTGGGATGCCAAAGAAGCGGGTCAGGCGAAAGAAGCGGCCTGGAACGAGAAGTTCGCGGCTTACGCTAAAGCCTTCCCACAGGAAGCGGCTGAATTCACCCGTCGTATGAAAGGTGAAATGCCGTCTGACTTCGATGCGAAAGCGAACGAGTTCATCGCTAAGCTGCAGGCGAACCCATCTAAAATCGCCAGCCGTAAAGCGTCTCAGAATGCGATCGAAGCGTTCGGTCCATGGCTTCCAGAATTCCTCGGCGGCTCCGCTGACCTGGCACCGTCTAACCTGACCCTGTGGTCTGGCTCTAAGCCAATCAACGAAGATGCGGCCGGTAACTACATCCATTATGGTGTACGTGAATTCGGTATGACCGCTATCGCGAACGGTATCTCCCTGCACGGTGGTTTCCTGCCGTACACCTCTACCTTCCTGATGTTCGTGGAATATGCCCGTAACGCCGTACGTATGGCTGCGCTGATGAAACAGCGTCAGGTGATGGTTTATACCCACGACTCCATTGGTCTGGGCGAAGATGGTCCAACTCACCAGCCGGTAGAGCAGGTTGCTTCTCTGCGTGTCACCCCGAACATGAGCACATGGCGTCCATGTGACCAGGTGGAATCTGCAGTGGCATGGAAATACGGCGTTGAGCGTCAGGACGGTCCAACCGCGCTGATCCTCTCCCGTCAGAACCTGGCACAGCAGGATCGTACCGAAGAGCAGCTGGCGAACATCGCGCGCGGTGGCTACGTGCTGAAGGATTGCGCGGGACAGCCAGAGCTGATCTTCATCGCAACCGGTTCTGAAGTTGAGCTGGCTGTAGCAGCCTGGGACAAACTGACTGCCGAAGGCGTTAAAGCGCGCGTGGTTTCCATGCCGTCTACCGATGCGTTCGACAAGCAGGATGCTGCTTACCGTGAATCCGTACTGCCTAAAGCCGTTTCCGCACGCGTGGCGGTTGAAGCGGGTATCGCTGACTACTGGTTCAAATACGTGGGCCTGAACGGCGCTATCGTCGGTATGACCACCTTCGGTGAATCTGCTCCGGCAGAGCAGCTGTTCGAAGAGTTCGGCTTCACCGTTGAGAACGTTGTCGCTAAGGCGAAAGAACTGCTGTAATTGCCGTTTTGCCCGGTGGCGCTTACGCTTACCGGGCCTACAAATGGCTCGAAAGTAGGCCGGGTAAGCGCTAGCGCGCCACCCGGCTTTTTTGTAAGCATTATTCCACCTAAAATGTGACGCAAGTCATATAGCTCGCTTATTCATCTGGACAGACATTCCTTTTATTCCCCGATTCGCTTATTCTTGCTGAAGCGTTTCAGTCGATTAAATGTTCGACAATTGACCAATCAATCGCAGTTTGTGATAGCAAAGATTCCCCTTCGGGCGTAGCTGGATTACTCTTTCAGCCACCTCGAACTCAGGGATAGCTTTGCAGGAGATCTATGACCGTACGCGTAGCGATTAATGGCTTCGGTCGCATCGGGCGCAACGTGGTTCGTGCTTTATATGAATCCGGGCGTCGGGCGGAAATTACCGTGGTGGCAATCAATGAACTGGCGGATGCTGCGGGCATGGCGCATTTATTGAAATATGACACCAGCCACGGACGCTTTGCCTGGGACGTGCGCCAGGAAAGGGATCAGCTGTTTGTCGGTGACGATACGATCCGCGTACTGCATGAGCGCAGCATTGCCGCGCTACCGTGGCGTGAACTGGGTGTGGATGTGGTGCTTGACTGCACCGGTGTATATGGCAACCGCGAACACGGCGAAGCGCATCTCACCGCCGGCGCGAAAAAAGTCCTGTTCTCTCATCCCGGCAGTAACGACCTCGACGCAACGGTCGTTTTCGGCGTCAATCAGCATGAGCTGCAAGCCGAACACCGTATTGTCTCCAACGCCTCCTGCACCACCAACTGCATTATTCCGGTCATTAAACTGTTAGACGATGCATATGGCATTGAATCCGGCACCGTGACCACGATTCACTCCGCCATGCACGATCAGCAGGTCATCGACGCCTACCACCCGGATTTACGACGCACGCGTGCTGCGAGCCAGTCAATCATCCCGGTGGACACAAAACTGGCTGCCGGGATCACCCGAATTTTCCCGCAGTTTAATGACCGTTTTGAAGCGATTGCCGTGCGTGTACCGACGATAAACGTCACCGCAATTGACCTCAGCGTGACGGTGAAAAAACCGGTAAAAGCCTGTGAAGTCAACCTGTTGCTGCAAAAAGCGGCACAGGGGGCATTTCATGGTATAGTTGACTATACGGAATTACCGTTGGTCTCAGTGGATTTTAACCACGACCCGCACAGCGCCATTGTTGATGGCACGCAAACGCGCGTCAGTGGCGCACACCTTATCAAGACGCTGGTCTGGTGTGATAACGAATGGGGCTTTGCTAACCGAATGCTCGACACCACGTTAGCAATGGCTGCCAAAGGTTTCAGGTAAGACGCATCGTGCGTCTGCAAAACTTTAAGAATCAACGAGAGGATTCACCATGTCTGTAATTAAGATGACCGATCTGGATCTGGCTGGTAAACGCGTTTTCATCCGTGCGGATCTGAACGTGCCAGTTAAAGATGGCAAAGTGACCAGTGACGCGCGTATCCGTGCATCTCTGCCAACCATCGAACTGGCTCTGAAGCAGGGTGCGAAAGTGATGGTGACCTCCCACCTGGGTCGTCCAACTGAAGGCGAGTACAACGAAGAGTTCTCTCTGCTGCCGGTTGTTAATTACCTGAAAGACAAACTGTCCAGCCCGGTTCGCCTGGTGAAAGATTACCTGGATGGCGTGGAAGTGGCTGCCGGTGAGCTGGTGGTGCTGGAAAACGTTCGCTTCAACAAAGGCGAGAAGAAAGACGACGAAGCACTCTCCAAAAAATACGCGGCGCTGTGCGACGTATTCGTAATGGATGCATTCGGTACTGCACACCGTGCGCAGGCGTCTACCCACGGTATCGGTAAATTCGCAGACGTTGCGTGCGCTGGTCCTCTGCTGGCCGCGGAACTGGATGCGCTGGGTAAAGCACTGAAAGAACCTGCTCGTCCAATGGTTGCCATCGTGGGTGGTTCTAAAGTTTCTACCAAACTGACCGTTCTGGATTCCCTGTCTAAAATCGCTGACCAGCTGATCGTTGGCGGTGGTATCGCGAACACCTTCGTTGCCGCTCAGGGCCACAACGTGGGTAAATCCCTGTATGAAGCAGACCTGGTTGACGAAGCCAAACGCCTGCTGGGTACCTGTGATATCCCGGTTCCAACCGATGTTCGCGTTGCCACTGAGTTCTCCGAAACGGCGACTGCTACCCTGAAATCTGTAAACGACATCAAAGATGAAGAGCAGATTCTGGACCTGGGCGACGTTTCTGCACAGAAACTGGCTGAAATCCTGAAAAACGCAAAAACTATCCTGTGGAACGGTCCTGTTGGCGTGTTCGAATTCCCGAACTTCCGTAAAGGGACTGAAATTGTTGCTAACGCTATCGCAGACAGCGAAGCGTTCTCTATCGCAGGCGGTGGTGACACCCTGGCAGCAATCGACTTGTTCGGTATCGCTGACAAAATCTCCTACATCTCCACTGGTGGCGGCGCATTCCTCGAATTCGTGGAAGGCAAAGTTCTGCCAGCAGTAGCAATGCTCGAAGAGCGCGCTAAGAAGTAAGCCATTCAAGGGCAGGGAAACCTGCCCAATTTTCAGCGCGCTTTAAGAGCTCGCACCTTTTCTAACGGCCGAAGATACAGGACTAAGCAACATGTCTAAAATTTTTGATTTCGTAAAACCTGGCGTGATCACTGGTGATGACGTTCAGAAAGTGTTCCAGGTAGCTAAAGAAAACAACTTTGCTCTGCCAGCAGTTAACTGCGTGGGTACTGACTCCATCAACGCCGTACTGGAAACCGCTGCAAAAGTTAAAGCACCGGTTATCGTACAGTTCTCTAACGGCGGCGCTGCGTTCATCGCGGGTAAAGGCGTGAAAACTGACATTCCTCAGGGTGCTGCAATCCTGGGCGCTATCTCTGGTGCGCACCACGTACACCAGATGGCTGAACACTACGGTGTTCCAGTTATCCTGCACACTGACCACTGCGCGAAGAAACTGCTGCCGTGGATCGACGGTCTGCTGGACGCGGGTGAAAAACACTTCGCGGCTACCGGTAAGCCACTGTTCTCTTCTCACATGATCGACCTGTCTGAAGAGTCTCTGGAAGAGAACATCGAGATCTGCTCCAAATACCTGGCGCGCATGTCCAAAATGGGCATGACCCTGGAAATCGAACTGGGTTGCACCGGCGGTGAAGAAGACGGCGTGGACAACAGCCACATGGACGCTTCTGCTCTGTACACTCAGCCAGAAGACGTTGATTACGCTTACACCGAGCTGAGCAAAATCAGCCCACGCTTCACCATTGCAGCGTCTTTCGGTAACGTACACGGCGTTTACAAACCAGGTAACGTGGTTCTGACCCCAACCATCCTGCGTGACTCTCAGGAATACGTGTCCAAGAAACACAACCTGCCGCACAACAGCCTGAACTTCGTCTTCCACGGCGGTTCCGGTTCTTCTGCTCAGGAAATCAAAGACTCCGTAAGCTACGGCGTAGTGAAAATGAACATCGATACCGACACCCAGTGGGCAACCTGGGACGGTATCCTGCAGTACTACAAAGCGAACGAAGCTTACCTGCAGGGCCAGCTGGGCAACCCGAAAGGCGAAGACCAGCCGAACAAGAAATACTACGATCCACGCGTATGGCTGCGCGCAGCGCAGACGTCCATGGTGACCCGTCTGGAGCAGGCATTCAAAGAGCTGAACGCGATCGACGTTCTGTAATTTGAGCTGCTGACAGCATCAGGAGGCCCGCAAACGCGGGCCTTTTTTTATGCTTTTTCAATACCCTGTCAGAGCGGTTTTTGTGATCTGTTTGGCAAAACTTGCGCTTTTTGTTTACCCTTTACGGACCTGCCTGTCTCCATGGGGGATGGATTTGTGTTTTGGTTTAACAAAAGGAAGAATAAATGGAACAACTCGATGTTGTAGACAGCATCAATAACGCCGGTAACTGGCTGGTGCGCAACCAGGCGCTGCTGCTGAGCTACGCCGTGAATATCGTCGCGGCGATTGCCATCATCATCGTCGGGATGATCGTGGCGCGTATTGTATCGAATGCGGTCAACCGGGTGATGGTAGCGCGACACATTGACGCTACGGTGGCTGACTTTCTCTCTGCGCTGGTGCGCTATGGCATCATCGCGTTTACGCTGATTGCTGCACTGGGGCGCGTGGGGGTACAAACGGCATCCGTCATAGCCGTGCTTGGTGCCGCGGGTCTGGCTATTGGTCTGGCGTTACAGGGCTCGCTCTCAAACCTGGCTGCAGGCGTTCTGCTGGTCACCTTCCGTCCATTCCGTTCCGGTGAGTATGTTGATCTGGGCGGCATTGCCGGTACCGTACTGCAGGTACAAATTTTCTCTACCACTCTGCGTACCGTTGACGGGCGTATCGTTGTGGTCCCGAACGGGAAAATCATCGCGGGCAACATTATTAACTTTTCTCGCGAGCCGGTTCGCCGTAACGAGTTAATTATCAGCGTGGCGTATGATTCCGATATTGATCAGGTGAAATCGCTGATTGCTAACATCATCGCCTCCGACGATCGCATTCTGAAGGACAAAGAGCAGACCGTGCGCCTGCATGAGCTGGGTGCTTCCTCTATTAACTTCGTGGTGCGTATCTGGAGCAAAAGCAGCGATCTGCAAAACGTGTACTGGGACGTGCTGGAGCGCATTAAGCGCGAGTTTGACGCCAACGGCATCAGCTTCCCGTATCCGCAGATGGACGTAAACGTCAAAAAAGTAAAAGAAGCCGAATAACGTCTCCCGTAGGCCCGGTAAGCGTTAGCGCCACCGGGCTTATCTTTTATTAGCTATGCTAATACCCAATTAATATTATCAATTTCCTCTAATGTTCTTCTCGCAGTATAGTCTGCCCCAAAGACAACTCAGCGAGATTAATGTCATGTTATCGTATTATTTTCAGGGGCTTGCGTTAGGTGCAGCCATGATCCTTCCCCTCGGTCCGCAAAATGCGTTTGTCATGAACCAGGGGATTCGCCGTCAGTATCATCTGATGATTGCCCTGCTGTGCGCGGTAAGCGATTTACTGCTGATTTGTGCCGGGATTTTTGGCGGGAGTGCGCTGCTGATGCAGTCACCCTGGCTGCTGGCGCTGGTGACCTGGGGCGGGGTCGCCTTCCTGCTGTGGTACGGATTCGGTGCGTTAAAAACGGCCATGAGCAGTAACCTGGAGCTGGCGAGCGCAGAAGTGATGAAGCAGGGGCGCTGGAAGATCATCGTCACCATGCTGGCGGTAACGTGGCTTAACCCGCACGTCTATCTCGACACGTTTGTGGTGCTCGGGAGCCTGGGTGGGCAACTGGACGTTGAGCCGAAGCGCTGGTTTGCCCTGGGCACGGTGAGTGCCTCCTTCCTCTGGTTCTTTGGCCTCGCCATTCTGGCGGCGTGGCTGGCACCCCGTTTGCGTACCGCTAAAGCCCAGCGGATCATCAACACGCTGGTGGGCGTGGTGATGTGGGTCATTGCCTTTCAGCTGGCGAAAGAGGGGATTCATCATGTTCAGGGATTGTTCAACTAAGCGTTGTCTTATGGACAACTGAGCAGGACCCGCTAAGCTTGCTGGCATGCGCCCTGTTGTTGGGGCACTCTTCGCAACATGGAGGAATGACAGTGAAGTTTAACGTGATGGCCCTGGCGGCATTAGTAAGTTTGGGTGCGGTGTCTGTTCAGGCGAATGAATTGCCAAATGGTCCGCACATCGTCACTTCCGGCACCGCCAGCGTGGATGCGGTACCGGATGTTGCGACGCTGGCAATTGAAGTCAACGTGGCCGCGAAGGATGCCGCTTCCGCCAAGAAGCAGGCTGACGATCGTGTTGCGCAATATCTCTCTTTCCTGGAGCAGAACGGTGTTGCCAAAAAAGACATCAGCTCTGCGAACCTGCGTACTCAGCCTGATTACGACTACCAGAACGGCAAAAGTATCCTGAAAGGCTATCGCGCGGTGCGTAGCGTTGAAGTGACCGTCCGCCAGCTGGATAAGCTGAACTCCCTTCTGGATGGCGCGCTGAAGGCGGGTCTGAACGAAATTCGTTCCGTCTCACTGGGCGTTGCGCAACCGGAAAAATACAAAGACGAAGCGCGTAAAGCGGCAATTGACGATGCGATGCATCAGGCGCAGCAGTTGGCCGCTGGCTTTAAGAGTAAGCTCGGCCCGGTGTATAGCGTGCGTTACCACGTCTCTAACTATCAGCCAAGCCCGATGGTACGGATGATGAAAGCCGATGCGGCGCCGGTATCTGCTCAGGAAAGCTATGAGCAGCCGACCATTCAGTTCGACGATCAGGTTGATGTGGTGTTCCAGCTGGAGCCGACACAAACTCAGCAAACTGAGACGGCTAAGGCGCAGTAATTTGCCCTCACCCTAACCCTCTCCCACAGGGAGAGGGAATTCAAGCGATTAATCCTGTCTCAACACCTTGTGCCCGTATGCCAGCAGCGCGTCGGTGACGTTGCGCATCATGCGGCTTTCCGGCGCAAAACGGTGCCAGTAAAGCATCCGGCGCTGATACAGCCCCGGCGTCAAATCAATCAGCTCACCGCTTTTCAACTCCTTTTCAATCTGCAGGTGCGGGATCATGCAGCAGGTGGTTCCCTGACGCGCAAGCTGCACGAAGGCTTCAGACGAGTTCACGATGTGGCACGGCACGCTGCCCGGCGGCAGGTCGAAGTTTTGTTGCAGGAACGCCTGATGCATATCGTCCAGATGGTCGAACGCCACGGCAGGCGCCTTAAGCAGCGCGGCGCGGGTGACGCCATTGGGGAAGTAGCGCTCCGCAAAGGCTTTTGAACCGACAAACAGGTAATCCAGCGCCCCCAGTTGATCGACCAGGCAGCTTGGCAGTGCCTGAGGCTGAATACTGACCGCCCCGACCACTTCACCGCGACGCAGGCGTTCCTGGGTGCGGGTTTCATCTTCAACCTGCAGATTAAGACGGATAGGGGAATCGGCCAGGACCGGGGCGAGGGCGGGCAGCAGCCAGGTTGCCAGACTGTCGGCGTTCACCGCCAGCGACAGCAGCAACGGCGTAGAACCCGTTTGTTCATCACCCAGCCATTCGTCTTCCAGCAGTTCAACCTGACGCAGCAGGGCGAGGAGCTTTTGTCCTTGTTCTGTTGGACGCGGTGGCACGGTACGCACCAGCAGTGGCTGCCCGAACATGTTTTCAAGCTGTTTGATACGCTGTGATACGGCGGACTGAGTAATACACAGCTTTTGCGCTGCGCGCTCAAAACCGCGTTCACGAATAACTGCATCAAGTGCCTGTAGTGTTCTGTAGTCCGGACGTTTCATTGCTCTGGCTTACTCCTTAATTTTGCTTAATCTGCACTATGACACAATTTTCCCTTTGTGGCAGACGAATTCCACCTCACGTGTTCTATAATGCGCCCTAAGTTTTCATACCACAGGCAAAACGATCATGACGCAGGATGAACTGAAAAAAGCAGTAGGATGGGCCGCGCTCCAGTACGTGCAACCGGGTACTATCGTCGGTGTGGGTACGGGGTCGACGGCGGCACACTTTATCGATGCGCTGGGCACGATGAAGGGGCAAATCGAGGGCGCGGTTTCGAGCTCCGATGCTTCCACGGAAAAGCTGAAAAGCCTCGGCATTACCGTTTTCGATCTGAACGAAGTGGACCGTCTGGGGATCTACGTTGATGGCGCGGATGAAATCAACGGGCATATGCAGATGATCAAAGGCGGCGGCGCAGCGCTGACGCGTGAAAAGATCATCGCCTCCGTGGCCGATAAATTCATCTGTATCGCAGACGCCTCCAAGCAGGTTGATATTCTGGGTAAATTCCCGCTGCCGGTTGAAGTGATCCCAATGGCGCGCAGCGCCGTGGCACGTGAGCTGGTAAAACTCGGCGGACGTCCTGAATACCGTCAGGGTGTGGTCACCGATAACGGCAACGTGATCCTCGACGTTCATGGCCTGGAAATTCTCGACGCGATCGCGCTCGAAAACGCCATCAACGGCATTCCGGGCGTGGTAACAGTAGGGTTATTCGCCAACCGTGGCGCGGATGTTGCGCTGATCGGCACGGCTGATGGCGTGAAAACCATCGTAAAATGATCTGACGGGGGGAGTCCTCCCCCCGCTAAAAAAATTTTGAAAAGCTAAATTCGGTGACTTGTGTCACGTTTTTTGCCCCTCTCTTGCTGAACCTTCCGCATTCACAAACATTTACAGCATTTTACTCTGCTATTTTGCGCTGTATGACTTTTCTTCAGAGTGCCGACGCAAACGTTCATATTGCTGCAATAGTTTTTTTTGATATGTTGGCTAAGCGGATTTCAATCCAGCACAACATCAGTTCAGACAAAAAAACAGGGTCGGGTAAATGGCAAAGGTATCACTGGAGAAAGACAAGATTAAATTCCTGCTAGTAGAAGGCGTGCATCAAAAAGCACTTGATAGCCTTCGCGCGGCAGGTTACACCAACATCGAATTTCACAAAGGCGCGCTGGATACTGAAGAGCTGAAAGCGTCCATCCGTGATGCCCACTTCATCGGCCTGCGATCCCGTACTCACCTGACTGAAGATGTTATTGCTGCGGCGGAAAAGCTGGTCGCTATCGGCTGTTTCTGCATCGGTACCAACCAGGTTGACCTGAATGCTGCCGCAAAACGCGGTATCCCGGTCTTCAACGCCCCGTTCTCCAACACCCGTTCCGTGGCGGAGCTGGTGATTGGCGAACTGCTGCTGCTGCTGCGTGGTATTCCGGAAGCCAACGCCAAAGCCCACCGCGGCGTGTGGAACAAACTGGCCGCGGGCTCTTATGAAGCGCGCGGTAAAAAACTGGGTATCATCGGTTACGGCCACATTGGTACCCAACTGGGTATCCTGGCTGAATCCCTGGGCATGCATGTTTACTTCTACGACATTGAAAGCAAACTGCCGCTGGGGAACGCCACTCAGGTTCAACATCTTTCTGACCTGCTGAACATGAGCGACGTGGTAAGCCTGCATGTGCCGGAAAACGCCTCAACCAAAAATATGATGGGCGCGGAAGAGCTGGCGCTGATGAAGCCAGGTTCCCTGCTGATCAACGCCGCACGCGGTACGGTTGTCGACATTCCTGCGCTGTGCGATGCCCTGAAGCGTAAGCATCTGGCGGGGGCGGCTATCGACGTCTTCCCGACGGAGCCTGCAACCAACAGCGATCCATTTAACTCTCCGCTGTGCGAGTTCGACAACGTGATCCTGACGCCACACATCGGTGGCTCTACTCAGGAAGCGCAGGAGAATATCGGTCTGGAAGTGGCGGGTAAACTGAGCAAATACTCCGATAACGGTTCAACGCTCTCTGCCGTTAACTTCCCGGAAGTGTCGCTGCCGCTGCACGGTGGCCGTCGTCTGCTGCACATTCACGAAAACCGTCCGGGTGTGCTGACCGCCATCAACCAGATCTTTGCTGAGCAGAGTGTCAACATTGCCGCGCAGTATCTGCAAACCAACTCGCAGATGGGCTATGTGGTTATTGATATCGAAGCAGATGAAGATGTGGCCGAGAAAGCGCTGCAGAGCATGAAGGCCATTCCGGGGACGATTCGCGCGCGTCTGCTGTACTAATTGTGCTGTTTGTGGTGTCGGGTGGCGGCTGCGCCTTACCCGACCTACGTTGAGGTTTTGTAGGCCCGGTAAGCGTAAGCGCCACCCGGCTTTATTCTACCAGGTCCAGGTTTTACTGGGTGTTACCACCGCCGGCAACGGCACATCCCACTTCTCGACCGGCAAGGCTTCTACCGCCTGGCAATCATGCGCATAACCCACCGGCTGCAACCCGTACTGCTGCCAGTTTTGCAACGTTCTGTCATAGAACCCCCCGCCCATTCCTAAACGCTGGCCCTGTTCATCAAACGCCACCAGCGGCGTAATCAGCACGTCCAGCTGTGACAGCGGCAGCACGTCGCGCACATCCAGCTTCGGCTCGGTGATTTTCAGACGATTCACAACCAGTTCGCTGTGCGGGTGGTAGTGCAGAAACAGCAGGTTCCCTGCGCTAAACGGATGCAGCACCGGCAGATAGACCCGCTTTCCGGCTCGCCAGAGTTGTTCAATGAGTGGCTGCGTATCCAGCTCACCATCAAAAGAGAGAAACAGCGCGACGGTATGTGCCATCACTACAGGCGGATACGCCATCATGCGTGCGGCGGCCTGCTGGGCAAAATGCGCTTGCTGTTCAGGGGGTAACGCCCTGCGACGCTGTCGAATGAGTTGACGAATATCCTGGCGTGAGGCAGAAACTTCAGGGAATTGAGTCATGGTAGTGGTAGAAGAAGAGTGAGGGAATCTCCGAGATGCCGCCGCAGGCTGTAACCCTTGAACCCTTGGTTCAAGGTGAATGTGTCGTCATAGTTTTAAGGCTTCTCGGACGAACCGAGCATGCTCACCAACCATGGAGCGCCACATTCTTGTGGTATGAAATATCGGCTCAGGGGACTGGCCCGCTTGCGAACATCTCAGAGAAATTTTGTCTTCACAGTTACTCTACCATAGTCAACTGAGAAGTGTTATTCAAACTTTGGTCCCGGTCTTTCGGGATTGCGACCTTGATCAAGCAACGCCTGTTCTATGGTCTGCTGGAGCATTTTAATGCGCTGCTCCATGCTTGCCGCGTAGTCGCGGGTCTTCGCTTTTTCCTGAGTCAGTTCATAGCTGATGTTCAACGCGGCGATAAAAACCAGCTGCTCAGTATTTGTGACTCTAGTGCGTTCTTTAAGATCTTGCAACCGCTGATTCAAATCGTCCGCAGCCTGATTCAAAGCATCCCTTTGTTCAGGAGGACAATTCACTCGCAGTGAACGGCCAAAAATCTGGAGATCGACGGGTTGTGCAGACATGCCACCTTCCTGCTGATTGACTGCGCTGCCTTCGCTTACTGCCCCGGGGGCTGCGAAGGGGCGACACTATAGCTACCCTGATGTGAAGATACAAGCCCTTTTCTGGTATCACCAGGGTCCAAAGTGGTAGCATATCATGAATATTCCTCCCTTTGATGACGAAAGCTCATGTCTATACAGAACGAAATGCCTGGTTACAACGATTTAAACCAGTTACTGAACCAGCAGGGTGTGGGTTTAACCCCTGCCGAAATGCACGGTCTGATCAGTGGCATGCTATGCGGCGGAAACAGCGACAGCTCATGGCAGCCGCTGATCCACGACCTGACGAACGAAGGGCTGGCGTTTGGTCATGAACTGGCGGAAGCGCTGCGAAAAATGCACTCGGCAATCAGCGATTCGCTGGAGGACGATGGCTTCCTTTTTCAGCTTTATCTGCCTGAAGGCGACGATGTCAGCGTGTTCGATCGCGCCGATGCGCTGGCCGGTTGGGTAAACCACTATCTGTTGGGGCTGGGTGTAACGCAGCCTAAGCTTGATAAAGTGACCGGCGAAGCGGGTGAAGCGATCGACGATCTGCGTAACATCGCGCAGCTGGGTTACGACGAAGAAGAAGATCAGGAAGAGCTGGAGATGTCTCTCGAAGAGATTATCGAGTACGTTCGCGTGGCGGCACTGCTGTGCCACGATAACTTCACCCGCTCGCAGCCAACCGCACCGGAAGTTCGTAAGCCAACCTTACATTAAGAAAAATAACGCACAGGAGGGTGTCATGGTTATCTCGCATCAAGAGTATTCCCGTCGTCGTCAGGCGCTGCTGGCAAAAATGCAGCCCGGAAGCGCTGCGCTGATTTTTGCCGCGCCCGAAGTGACGCGTAGTGCCGACAGTGAATACCCCTATCGCCAGAACAGCGATTTCTGGTACTTCACCGGGTTCAATGAACCGGAGGCGGTACTGGTGCTGATCAAGAGCAATGACACCCACAACCACAGCGTGATTTTCAACCGCGTACGGGATCTCACCGCGGAGATCTGGTTTGGTCGCCGCCTGGGGCAAGAGGCCGCGCCCGCGAAACTGGGTGTGGACCGTGCGCTGGCGTTCAGCGAAATCAACCAGCAGCTCTATCAGTTGCTGAACGGGCTGGATGTGCTTTACCACGCGCAGGGTGAGTATGCGTACGCCGATGAGATAGTCTTCACCGCGCTGGATAAGCTGCGTAAAGGCTCCCGGCAGAATCTCTCCGCCCCGGCCACGCTGACGGACTGGCGCCCGGTGGTCCACGAGATGCGCCTGTTTAAATCGCAGGAAGAGCTGGACGTGATGCGTCGTGCAGGCGAAATCAGCGCGCTGGCTCACACAAGGGCGATGGAAAAGTGCCATCCCGGCCTGTTTGAATATCAGCTGGAAGGCGAGATTCACCACGAGTTCAACCGCCACGGCGCGCGTTATCCCTCTTACAACACCATTGTCGGCGGCGGTGAAAACGGCTGCATTCTGCACTACACCGAAAATGAAAGTGAACTGCGTGACGGCGATCTGGTGCTGATTGATGCAGGCTGTGAATATCAGGGCTATGCGGGCGACATCACCCGTACGTTCCCGGTGAACGGTAAGTTCACTCCCGCGCAGCGCGAAATTTATGACATCGTTCTTGAATCTCTTGAAACCGCGCTGAAGCTCTATCGCCCCGGCACCTCCATCCAGGAAGTGACCGGCGAAGTGGTGCGCATCATGATTACCGGCCTCGTAAGGCTCGGGATTCTGAACGGTGATGTGGATACCCTGATTGCTGAAAATGCGCATCGCCCCTACTTTATGCACGGCCTGAGCCACTGGCTGGGGCTGGATGTGCATGATGTGGGTGCGTATGGTTCAGAACGTTCTCGCGTGCTGGAGCCGGGTATGGTGCTGACCGTTGAACCGGGGCTCTACATTGCGCCGGATGCCGACGTGCCGGAAGCGTACCGTGGAATTGGTATTCGCATCGAAGATGACATTGTCATCACCGAAACCGGTAACGAAAACCTGACCGCGGGCGTGGTGAAAAACGCCGATGACATTGAGGCGCTGATGGCAGCGGCACGCCCATGAGCGTGATTATCGTTGGTGGGGGGATGACGGGAGCTACGCTGGCGCTGGCCATCTCGCATTTGACGAAAGGGCAACTTCCGGTCCATCTGGTGGAGGCCGTGGCGCCAGAGGCGTCCGACCATCCCGGGTTTGATGCCCGCGCCATTGCCCTGGCTCAGGGGACCTGCCAGCAGCTCGCTCGAATTGGCATCTGGCAGGCGATTGCGGATTGTGCGACGGCAATTAACACCGTTCACGTCAGCGATCGTGGCCATGCCGGGTTTGTGACGCTGGACGCGCAGGATTACCGCATTGATGCCTTAGGTCGGGTGGTTGAACTTCACGACGTCGGGCTGCGTCTGTTCCGTTTATTGCAGGATGCCCCGGGCGTGACGCTCCATTGCCCGGCACGCGTCGCCAGCTTCAGCCGCAGCGAAGCGGCGGTCAGCGTGACGCTGGAAAACGGCACGGTTCTGGATGGCCAGCTTCTGGTCGCCGCCGATGGTTCACGTTCTGCGCTTGGCACCCAGTGCGGCGTGGAATGGCGCGCCCAGCCTTACGGACAGGTCGCCGTTATTGCTAACGTTTCTACGGCGGGAGAACACAACGGCAGGGCGTTTGAACGTTTCACTCAGCACGGCCCGCTGGCCATGCTGCCGATGTCAAACGGACGCTGCTCGCTGGTGTGGTGCCATCCTCAGGATAAAGCGGCTGACGTTGAGGCCTGGTCCGACGACCGTTTCTGTACCGAACTGCAAAAAGCCTTTGGCTGGCGGCTGGGGCGTATTACCCATGCGGGAAAACGCGCTGTTTACCCGCTGTCGCTGACCACGGCATCTCAGTCCATCTCCCATCGCGTGGCGCTGGTCGGCAATGCCGCGCAGACGTTGCACCCAATCGCCGGGCAAGGCTTCAACCTTGGGCTACGCGACGTGATGAGCCTGGCAGAGACTCTGTCCCAGGCGTGGCATGAGCAAAAAGATTGCGGCGCGTATCCGGTGCTCAGCCATTATCAGAAGCGACGCCGGGCCGATAAAGAAGCGACTATCGGCGTCACCGATGGCCTGGTGCATCTGTTTGCCAATCGCTGGGCACCGCTGGTTGCAGGCCGCAACCTTGGGCTGATGGCGATGGAATTATTCATTCCGGCACGTGACGTGCTGGCGCAGCGGACCCTTGGTTGGGTCGCGCGTTAAGGAGTTATCACCGTGCAAAATGTTGATGTCGCCATTGTAGGCGGCGGAATGGTAGGGCTGGCGCTGGCCTGTGGTTTACAGGGCAGTGGTCTGCGCGTGGCCGTGCTGGAGCAAAATCTGCCTCAGCCCGTTGCGCACGATGCGCCGCCGGAACTGCGCGTCTCGGCAATCAATGCCGCCAGCGAAAAACTACTGACGCGCCTTGGCGTCTGGTCAGATATCGTGGCGCTGCGTGCCAGCTGCTATCACGGAATGGAAGTGTGGGATAAAGACAGCTTTGGCCATATCGCGTTTGATGATGAAAGCATGGGCTATAGCCATCTGGGTCATATCATCGAAAATGCCGTCATTCACCATGCGTTATGGCAAAAAGCGCAATCCTGCAGCGATATCACCCTGATGGCGCCCGCGCAAATCCAGCAGGTGGCATGGGGCGAAAACGAAGCGTTTCTCACCCTGCAGAGCGGCGACATGCTTACCGCGCGGCTGGTGGTGGGCGCGGATGGCGCAAACTCGTGGCTGCGTAACAAGGCGGATATTCCCCTGACCTTCTGGGATTATCGTCATCATGCGCTGGTAGCAACCATCCGTACTGAAGAGCCGCACGGCGGCGTTGCGCGCCAGATTTTCCATAACGACGGTATTCTGGCATTTCTGCCGCTGAGCGATCCGCACCTGTGCTCGATCGTCTGGTCTCTGGTGCCGGAAAAAGCACAGCTGATGCGCGAGGCGACGCCAGAGGCGTTTAATCAGGCGCTGTGCATGGCGTTTGATAACCGTCTTGGTCTGTGCACTCTTGAGAGCGAACGCCTGGTATTCCCGTTGACCGGCCGTTACGCGCGCCAGTTTGCGGCGCACCGTCTCGCGCTGGTGGGTGATGCGGCGCATACCATTCATCCACTGGCCGGACAGGGAGTTAACCTTGGCTTTATGGATGCGGCAGAGCTGGTGAATGAGCTGCGCCGTCTGCACCGCGAAGGTAAAGACATCGGCCAGCATCTCTACCTGCGTCGCTACGAACGCAGCCGCAAGCACAGCGCGGCGGTGATGCTGGCAGGTATGCAGGGCTTCCGCGAGCTGTTTGCCGGGGCAAATCCGGCGAAAAAACTGCTGCGCGACATCGGCCTGAAACTGGCCGACACCCTTCCGGGCGTAAAACCTCAACTCCTTCGTCAGGCGATGGGTCTTAACGATCTTCCCGACTGGTTACGTTAATCTCGATCCCCGTCACACTTTATTTACCCGGCCTCTGCGCCGGGTAAATATCCTCGTTTGAAATAATCTAATTTCACGCCATTTTTCGCATTAGATAATCTAATCTGGCTATTTTTACGTTACGGAAATTTGGCCCGTTTTTCCGCATGAAATATCACCATGTGCTAAATATTGTTAGATCGTTGTTAATTTTATGCGGGTTGAATCGCATTTTACCAGTGAATAACTCTGTAGGCTTTTCAGCGTTTTTTGGTCATAAGCTAATGTGATGACCTGTTTTACCTTATGGTTAACCGTCGGTTTCGGTGGTAAGTTCAGGTAAAAGAGAACGTTTGCGTCGGTGCCGAATGACGGGGCCGATACCGGGATTCACGGTGAATTTTTCAACGAGGAAAAGATGGCTCAACAGACTCCTTTGTACGAACAACACGTGTTATGCGGTGCACGTATGGTGGACTTTCATGGCTGGATGATGCCGCTGCATTACGGCTCCCAGATTGATGAACACCACGCAGTGCGTACCGATGCCGGTATGTTCGACGTCTCCCACATGACAATTGTCGACCTGCGCGGTAGCCGCACCCGGGAGTTTTTGCGTTATCTGCTGGCAAACGACGTCGCAAAACTGAAGACGCCAGGTAAAGCGCTCTATACCGGCATGCTAAATGCCTCTGGCGGCGTGATTGACGACCTTATCGTCTACTACTTCACTGAAGATTTCTTCCGCCTCGTTGTAAACTCCGCCACCCGCGAAAAAGACCTCTCCTGGATTACCCAACACGCTGAACCATATGCCATCGACATCACCGTCCGTGATGATCTGTCGCTGATCGCCGTGCAGGGGCCGAACGCGCAGGCGAAAGCCGCCACGCTGTTCAACAACGAGCAGCGTGAAGCCACCGCTGGCATGAAGCCGTTCTTCGGCGTGCAGGCGGGCGATCTGTTTATCGCCACCACCGGCTATACCGGTGAAGCGGGCTATGAAATTGCCATGCCGAATGAAAAAGCCGCCGACTTCTGGCGTGCGCTGGTGGAAGCGGGCGTCAAGCCAGCAGGACTGGGCGCGCGCGATACGCTGCGTCTGGAAGCGGGCATGAACCTTTACGGTCAGGAGATGGACGAAAGCGTCTCTCCACTGGCCGCTAACATGGGCTGGACCATCGCGTGGGAACCGGCTGACCGCGAATTTATTGGCCGTGAAGCGCTGGAGATGCAGCGCGAAAAGGGCACTGAACAGCTGGTTGGCCTGGTAATGAAGGAAAAAGGCGTGCTGCGCGGCGAACTGCCGGTACGTTTTACCGATGCAGACGGCAATCCGCGTGAAGGCGTGATCACCAGCGGTACCTTCTCCCCGACGCTGGGCTACAGTATTGCACTGGCACGCGTGCCGGCCGGCATTGGCGAAACGGCGGTGGTACAGATCCGCAACCGCGAAATGCCGGTCCACGTGACCAAACCGATTTTTGTTCGCGCCGGTAAGCCGGTCGCCTAATCATTTTTATCAGGAGAACTTCAATGAGCAATGTGCCAGCAGAACTGAAATACAGCAAAGAACACGAGTGGCTGCGCAAAGAGGCGGACGGCTCTTATACCGTTGGGATCACCGAGCACGCGCAAGAGCTGCTGGGCGACATGGTGTTTGTTGACCTGCCGGAAGTGGGCGCGACCGTTAGCGCAGGCGATGACTGCGCTGTCGCGGAATCTGTTAAGGCGGCATCCGATATCTATGCACCGGTGAGCGGCGAAATCATTGCCGTCAACGACGCGCTGAGCGACTCCCCGGAACTGGTCAACAGCGAACCGTATGAAGGCGGCTGGATCTTTAAGATCAAAGCCAGCGACGAATCACAGGTTGCTGCGCTGCTGGATGCCACCGCATACGAAGCCCTGTTAGAAGACGAGTAAGCCATTATCCCTCTCCCTCCGGGAGAGGACAGGGGTGAGGGTGCCCATCTTCCCCTCACCCTAACCCTCTCCCACAGGGAGAGGGAACTTATATTCACTGCACGTTTCAGGAACCATCGCTCATGACACAGACTTTAAGCCAGCTTGAAAACCGTGGCGCCTTCATTGAACGTCACATAGGGCCGGATGCTCAGCAACAGCAGGAGATGCTGAAGACAGTTGGCGCGGATTCATTAGACGCACTGATCGGCCAGATCGTGCCAAAAGACATCCAGCTTGCCACGCCACCACAGGTGGGCGAGGCGACGACTGAATTTGCTGCGCTGGCAGAATTAAAGGCCATTGCAGCCCTTAACAAGCGCTATAAGTCTTACATTGGCATGGGTTATACCAACGTGCAGTTACCGCCGGTGATCCTGCGCAACATGCTGGAAAACCCGGGCTGGTATACCGCGTATACCCCCTATCAGCCGGAAGTGTCCCAGGGCCGTCTGGAAGCGCTGTTGAACTTCCAGCAGGTGACCCTGGATCTGACCGGTCTCGACATCGCCTCTGCGTCTCTGCTGGATGAAGCGACCGCCGCGGCAGAAGCCATGGCAATGGCGAAACGCGTGAGCAAGCTGAAAAACGCCAACCGCTTCTTCGTGGCGGCGGATGTTCATCCGCAGACGCTGGACGTGGTACGCACTCGTGCGGAAACCTTTGGCTTCGACGTGATTGTCGACGATGCCGACAAAGTACTGGATCACCAGGATGTCTTTGGCGTGCTGCTACAGCAGGTGGGCACCACCGGCGAAGTGCATGACTACAGCGCGCTGATGACCGAACTCAAATCCCGCAAAGTCGTTGTCAGCGTCGCCGCTGATTTTATGGCACTGGTACTGTTGACGGCGCCTGGCAAACAGGGTGCGGATATCGTCTTCGGCTCTGCGCAGCGCTTCGGCGTGCCGATGGGCTACGGCGGCCCGCACGCGGCATTCTTTGCGGCAAAAGATGAATTCAAACGCTCCATGCCTGGCCGTATTATCGGTGTGTCAAAAGACGCTGCCGGTAACACTGCGCTGCGCATGGCGATGCAGACGCGTGAGCAGCATATCCGCCGCGAGAAAGCGAACTCCAACATTTGTACTTCGCAGGTTCTGCTGGCTAACATTGCCAGCCTGTATGCGGTGTTCCATGGTCCGGTTGGCCTGAAACGCATCGCCAGCCGCATTCACCGTCTGGCCGATATTCTGGCCTGCGGTCTGCAGCAGAAAGGCCTCAAACTGCGTCACGCTCACTACTTCGACACCCTGTGCGTTGAAGTGGCGGACAAAGCGGCGGTGCTGGCGCGTGCTGATGCGGCGCAAATCAACCTGCGCAGCGACATCCATAACGCGGTCGGCATCACCCTCGATGAATCCACCACCCGTGTAGATATCGTCAACCTGTTTAACGTGTTGCTGGGCGACGCGCACGGTCTGGATATTGATACGCTGGACAAAGAGGTCGCGCTCGACAGCCGCTCAATTCAGGAAAGCATGCTGCGTAACGATGCGATCCTGACGCACCCGGTCTTTAACCGCTACCACAGCGAAACCGAGATGATGCGTTACATGCACTCTCTGGAGCGCAAGGATCTGGCGCTGAACCAGGCGATGATCCCGCTGGGTTCCTGCACCATGAAGCTGAACGCGGCGGCGGAGATGATCCCTATCACCTGGCCTGAGTTTGCCGAGCTGCACCCGTTCTGCCCTGCCGAGCAGGCGGAAGGGTATCACCTGATGATCAACCAGCTCTCCGACTGGCTGGTGAAACTGACGGGTTACGATGCGCTCTGCATGCAGCCAAACTCTGGCGCGCAGGGTGAGTACGCCGGTCTGCTGGCGATCCGCCACTATCACGAGAGCCGTAACGAAGGCCACCGTGATATCTGCCTGATCCCAAGCTCTGCCCACGGCACCAACCCGGCCTCCGCCCAGATGGCGGGGATGGAAGTGGTCGTGGTGGCGTGCGATAAGAACGGCAACATTGACCTCGCTGACCTGCGTGCAAAAGCCGAACAGGCGGGCGATAAGCTCTCCTGCATCATGGTGACCTACCCGTCGACTCACGGCGTGTACGAAGAGACCATCCGTGAAGTGTGTGAAGTGGTGCATCAGTTTGGCGGCCAGGTCTATCTCGACGGTGCGAACATGAATGCGCAGGTGGGCATCACCTCGCCGGGCTTCATCGGCGCGGACGTTTCGCACCTGAACCTGCATAAAACCTTCTGCATTCCGCACGGCGGTGGCGGCCCGGGTATGGGGCCAATCGGCGTGAAAGCGCACCTGGCACCGTTTGTTCCAGGCCATAGCGTGGTGCAGATCGAAGGGATGCTGACCCGTCAGGGCGCGGTGTCAGCGGCACCATTTGGTAGCGCCTCTATCCTGCCAATCAGCTGGATGTACATCCGCATGATGGGCGCGGAAGGGCTGAAAAAGGCAAGCCAGGTGGCGATCCTGAACGCTAACTACATCGCGACCCGCCTCAAGTCGGCCTACCCGGTGCTCTACACCGGTCGTGATGGCCGCGTGGCGCACGAGTGCATTCTGGATATTCGTCCGCTGAAAGAGCAGACCGGCATTAGCGAGCTGGATATTGCCAAACGTCTTATCGACTATGGATTCCATGCGCCAACCATGTCATTCCCGGTTGCGGGTACGCTGATGGTGGAGCCAACGGAGTCCGAGAGCAAAGCCGAGCTGGACCGCTTTATTGATGCGATGCTGGCCATCCGCATGGAGATCGACCGCGTGCAGGACGGCGAATGGACGCTGGAAGACAACCCGCTGGTCAATGCGCCGCACACGCAGCATGAAATGGTGGCGGAGTGGAATCACGGTTACAGCCGTGAACTGGCGGTTTTCCCGGCCGGTGTGGCAAACAAATACTGGCCAACCGTGAAACGTCTTGATGACGTCTACGGTGACCGTAATCTGTTCTGCTCCTGCGTACCAATGAGCGAATACCAGTAATCGTGTTGATGTAGTAACGTAGGCCGGGTATGGCGAAGCCGCCATACCCGGCTTTTTTATTGGGAGAAAAGAATGGGTATTGCACTTGTAACAGGCGCCAGCCGCGGTATCGGTAAAGCCACCGCGCTGCAGTTGGCAAACGAAGGCTACACCGTGGCGGTGAATTATTACCACAATATCAAGGCTGCGACGGACGTTATCAACCAGATCGTCGGGGCGGGCGGTAAAGCCTTTGCCCTGCGCGCAGATATTAGCGATGAAGCGCAGGTACTGGCGATGTTTGACAGTCTTGACCGAGAAGCTGAGCCGCTGACGGCGCTGGTGAATAACGCCGGGATCCTGTTTGAGCAATCCACTATCGAAAATCTTTCGGCTGAACGCATTAATCGCGTGCTGGCAACCAACGTCACGGGGTATTTCCTTTGCTGCCGTGAAGCGGTAAAGCGTATGTCGCACAAACATGGCGGCAAGGGTGGGGCGATTGTGAATGTCTCCTCCGCGGCGTCACGACTGGGCGCACCGGGTGAGTATGTGGATTACGCGGCGTCCAAAGGGGCGGTGGATTCACTGACAACCGGGTTAGCGCTGGAAGTGGCGGCGCAAGGTATCCGCGTTAACTGCGTGCGCCCTGGGCTTATCTATACCGACATCCATGCCGACGGTGGAGAGCCGGGACGTGTGGATCGCGTTAAGTCGTTGCTGCCGATGAAGCGCGGCGGCCAGCCTGAAGAGGTAGCCCAGGCGATTGTCTGGCTGCTGAGCGAGAAAGCGTCGTACGTGACGGGCAGTTTTATTGAGTTAGCGGGCGGGAAGTAAACCCCTCACCCTAACCCTCTCCCCAAAAGGGAGAGGGGATCAAGCGGAGCGCCGCCCGGCGTTACAGAGTTAAAGCGTCTCGCCGTTACTGGCAATCACACCTTTATACCACTCGAAGCTTTTCTTACGGGAGCGCGACATGTCGCCCGTGCCGTCGTCGTGCTTGTTCACATAGATAAAACCATAGCGCTTGCTGTACTGGCCGGTGGTGAACGACACGCAGTCGATACAGCCCCACGGCGTACAACCCATCAGGTCCACGCCATCGTGCGTCACGGCTTTGATCATCTCTTCCACGTGAGCGCGCAGATAGTCGATGCGGTAGTCGTCGTTAATGCTGCCGTCTTCTTCCACTTTATCGTAGGCGCCAAAACCGTTCTCGACGATAAACAGCGGTTTCTGATAACGCTCGTATAGCTCACACAGAGAGTAGCGCAGACCCACAGGGTCAATCTGCCAGCCCCAGTCAGAGGCTTTCACATGCGGGTTGGGCACGCTGCCTTCAAAGCCTGAAATTGCATCGCCGGTACCGCCTTCTGCTTTGACGGCGTTAGTCATGTAATAGCTGAAACCTAAGTAGTCGCAGGTACCTTCACGCAGGATCTGCTCATCACCCGGCTCCATGTTAATGGTAAAACCACGGCGCTCCCACTCATTCAGTACATAAGACGGGTAATAACCGCGCAGCTGAACGTCGGTAAAGACATAGCGTTCACGCATGGATTCCTGGGCAAACATCACGTCCTCCGGTTTACAGGAGAACGGATAGAGCGCCACCATCGCCAGCATACAGCCGACCTTCATTTCCGGGTTAATACGACGCGCAGCTTTCACTGCCAGGGCGCTTGCCACAAACTGATGATGCAGCACCTGGTACATGGTCTCTTCCGGGTTGTCGTGCTCGGTATAGACCACACCGGAGCAGCAGTAACCGAACAGCGGGGCACGCCAGTTACGCTGGTTGTTGATTTCGTTGAAGGTCATCCAGTATTTGACCTTGTTTTTGTAACGCTCGAAGACCACTTCCGCGAAACGGACAAAAAAATCGACCACTTTACGGTTGGTCCAGGCGCCATATTCCTGCACCAGGTGCAGCGGCATTTCGAAGTGGGAGAGGGTGATCACCGGCTCGATGTTGTACTTTAGCAACTCATCGAACAGATCGTCGTAAAACTTCAGCCCTTCTTCATTAGGCTGCGTTTCGTCACCTTTCGGGAAGATGCGCGTCCAGGCGATAGAGGTGCGGAAACATTTGAAGCCCATCTCGGCAAACAGCTTGATGTCTTCTTTGTAGTGGCCGTGAAAGTCGATGGCCTCGTGGTTTGGGTAGTATTTACCCGGTACCACTTCCTGGGTGATTTCACGGGGAACGCCATGCGCGCCACCGGTCAGCACGTCACAGATGCTCGGCCCTTTGCCGCCTTTGTTCCAGCCGCCTTCCACCTGGTGAGCAGCAACCGCGCCGCCCCATAAAAAATCTTTTGGTAAGGTTAATTTTTTCATCGTTGCTATTCTCAATTCATGACTTATTGGAATCGAGTCTAGCAAAGCGACATTAAATGTCACGATATAACAATTTGCCTGAATTGTAATTTGTTACATGCAAAAAACAGGATGTTTTATTCTGTTAATTTCTTCGCCAGTTTACGCCCGAGCGACTCCAGAATAAAAATAACGGGGATTTGGGTGGTGATATCATACACGCCTGCAATACGCGTCTGTGGAACATGCCAGGAGAGATTAAAATCGGCCAGTTTTGCCAGCCGCGAGTGCTCATGGCTGGTAATGGAGAGTACCTTGCAGTGATGCAGGCTGAACTGGCTGGCGAAGCGCAGGATCTCTTCCGTTTCACCGGATACCGACAGTACAATCGCCAGCGCATTTTTGGCCATGTCATTGGTCACCGGGAAATAAGGATCGTCGATATGGTTGCTGAATTTACCGATATTAGAAAAGAAGCGTGCACCATATTTTGCCAGCGAGCCTGAGGTCCCTGCGCCGACAAAGATAATTCGCTCGGACGATAATATTATCTCCACCGCTTCATCTAATAATGTATCGAACTCTTCATTATTAACGCTTTTAAAGAAGCTGATAATTTCACTGGCACCAAAATTTATCTGCTGAGGCTCATTCTGCTCCAGATAGAGCTTAAAGCGTACGCGGAATTCAGAGTAGCCTTCGCAGTTGAGTTTGCGGCAAAAGCGCAGGATAGTGGTGGTGGAGACACCTGCCGCGTCCGCCAGTTCGCGGATAGTCATGTACATTACTTTGTCACGATTTTTAATGACATAGTTGTAGACCATCATCTCCAGATTATTGAGACTGGCAATGGCGGCGTGGGTGAACATACTCACAGTGGCATAACTCTCATTCAGACCTCATTGACCCATCATAACATGCAGCCAGAGGGCAGGATCCATTTTTATGCCTTTGATTCATAATGATTAAATTTTAATGTGAACAAATGTAAGGTGAAACTGTTTTTTATATCTATGATTTTTATATATAAATTATGGATTGAAATTATTTTAGCTAACAGGTGTTCACTGGAATCATTCTCAGTTAGCATAGTCATGCGATGAATAATCATCTTTCGTTTTCCCGGAGTTTTGTATGGTGAGCAGACCATTAATCGCACAGGGATATTCACTGGCTGAGGAAGTAGCCAACAGCATCAGCCACGGCATTGGCCTGGTGTTTGGGATTGTCGGTTTAGTGTTATTACTGGTGCAGGCGGTGGACACCAACGCCAGTGCCATGGCCATTACCAGCTACAGCCTGTATGGCGGGAGTATGATCCTGCTGTTTCTGGCGTCGACGCTGTATCACGCCATTCCGCATCAGCGGGCGAAGATATGGCTAAAAAAATTTGACCACTGCGCTATCTATCTTCTTATTGCAGGCACCTACACGCCATTCCTGCTGGTGGGGTTGAACTCACCGCTGTCGCGTGGCCTGATGATTGTGATCTGGAGCCTGGCGCTGCTGGGGATCCTCTTTAAGCTGACCATTGCGCACCGGTTTAAGGTGCTGTCGCTGGTGACCTACCTGACGATGGGCTGGCTGTCGCTGATAGTGGTTTATCAGCTGGCGATTAAGCTGGCGGTAGGGGGCGTGACCCTGCTTGCCGTAGGCGGCGTGGTCTACTCGTTGGGCGTCATTTTCTATGTCTGCAAGCGCATCCCTTATAACCATGCCATCTGGCACGGCTTTGTACTTGGGGGCAGCGTGTGTCACTTCCTGGCAATTTATTTGTATGTGGGGCAGGTGTAGTTTTTACATCTTGCGGCCTGTTGCCCTCACCCTAACCCTCTCCCACAGCGAGAGGGAGAACACCAAAACCGTAGGCCCGGTAAGCGCAGCGCCACCGGGCGATACAGCATCACTCTTCCAGTGAATACGGCAGCGGCTCAATACTCAAGGTATTGGCATCATCACGCACGCGGAACACGCTGTCGGCTTCCATGTCGTTGTTCATCACCGCCTGCACCAGCAGACGGCCATCATCCAGCTGAACGGCGGCTAACACGGTGCCGGTACGGCGCCAGTTTTCACCCATCTTCAGTTCTAAATCTTCACCCGCTTCCGGTACACGGCTGGCGTGACCCGCCAGTGTCCACAGCGCGCGCTTATTCGCGCCGCGGAATTTTGCCCGCGCGACCATCTCCTGGCCGGTGTAACAGCCTTTTTTAAAGCTGATGCCGCCCAGCGCCTGCAGGTTGGTCGCCTGCGGAATAAACTGCGCGCTGTTGGCCGCGTCAATCACCGGCAGACCCGCTTCAATGTTCAGTGCCAGCCACTGTTGGCTGTTATTGAACTGGGCTTCACCGCGCAGGGCCTCAGTTACGCGCTCGGCGGTCGCGGCGTCGGTCACCAGCAGGAAACGCTCTGCAGGGTGTTCAAACCACAGGATGGAGGTCTCACCTTCGCTAACCAGCTGCTTTTCTGCATCCGGCAGTTCGTTGAACAGGTTTTTCAGCGCGGCACGCGCCTGGAAACCGGCCACGCCCAGCAGCACGTGCTCGTCATCTGGCGCAATCGTGACTTTGGAAAAGACCGCGTATTTCTTCAGCTCTTTAAGCTGGTCATCACGCAGGCTGCGGCGCTCAATAAAGGCAAAGCCATCCTGACGGCGGAACAGACGCAGGTTGCTCCACATTTTGCCTTTTGGATCGCAATGCGCAGCCAGCAGGTGCTGATGTTCGGTCATCTGGCTCACGTCTGCCGTGACCTGGCCCTGAAGGTATTTTTCGGCGTCGGCACCAACGAGTGTGGCCAGTGCCCAGTCATCAAGAGAAATAAGCGTCAGCGGCAGACGCGCAGAGGCGGCGGGCTGGCGAGGAGAAAATGGTGTAAATGCCATAACGGTATCCTGAATTGCTTAACGCTTTGATAATGCCTTATGGTAAAAGAGACTACAGCCATTGCAAGCGCTTTCAGCAGGCCATTCGTGCCATAACGCAGCAATGCGTAGCGCCACGCAAAATAGTGTAATCCGCTGTCTTTATAGGGGTTATTCTGGAAGCCCGCTTCAGCTTCGCAATATTCCAGTAAAGAAACGGTCAAAAACACGTTACACTAGCGAGTGTCCCCGCAGAGAAATAAAGAAGACTGAACGGGGTACCGACTGTGCCAAACGTAATGCAGGAAACAGAACATGGATATTAACAACAAGGCCCGTATTCACTGGGCATGCCGACGCGGCATGCGTGAACTTGATATCTCCATCATGCCTTTCTTCGAATATGAGTATGACAGCTTAAGCGATGAGGATAAGCGTCTGTTTGTTCGCCTGCTTGAGTCTGACGATCCCGATTTATTCAACTGGCTGATGAACCACGGCAAGCCCGCCGACACCGAGTTGCAACGGATGGTGCAATTAATTCAAACACGGAATCGGGAACGTGGTCCTGTGGCAATCTGATCTTCGCGTCTCGTGGCGCTCGCAGTGGATGTCGTTATTGCTCCACGGCCTGGTCGCGGCATTTGTTTTACTGATGCCGTGGCCGCTTAGCTATACGCCGCTGTGGCTGTTGTTGCTGTCGTTCGTCGTTTTTGACAGCGTGCGCAGCCAGCGCCGGATCAATGCCCGCCAGGGTGAGATCAAATTACTGATGGACTCCCGCCTGCGCTGGCAGGGTAAAGAGTGGGATATCCTCGGTATGCCCTGGATGCTCAGTTCCGGCATGATGCTACGGTTACGCCAGGTGGGCGGCGGTAAGTGCCAGCATCTGTGGCTGGCCGCCGACAGTATGGATATTGCGGAGTGGCGGGAACTGCGCCGGATGCTACTGCAGCAGCAACCGACGCAGGAATAATACGCGTTAACTGAACTTCTCGGCCATTTCGCCCAGAATCTGTTCGCACCAGGTTTGCAGACGCTCGTCGCTCAGATCGTACTGGTTGGTTTCATCCAGCGCGAGCCCGACAAACAGTTGGCCGTCTGCGATAATCGGTTTTTTACTGGTAAATTCGTAACCTTCCGTTGGCCAGTAGCCGATAAACGTGACGCCCTTCGGTGCCAGCTTATCGTGCAGCATGCCGAGAGCATCCAGGAACCATTCCCCGTAACCGAACTGGTCGCCCATACCGTACATGGCAATGATTTTGCCGTCGAGGTTGAGCGTATCGAGCTGATCCCAGATGGCTTCCCAGTCTTCCTGTATCTCACCGAAATCCCAGGTCGGGATGCCGAGGATCAATACGTCGTACTGCTCCATCAGCGTGAGCGCATCGTCCTTCAGGTTATGCAACGTCACCAGTTCCGGGCCAATGATGTCGCGAATTTTCTCTGCCGCCATTTCGGTGTAGCAGGTGCTGGAACCATAAAACAGACCAATATTCATCGCGTATCTATCTCAATTCTTGCTATGACTTTGCGCGTAGTGTACCAGAAACCGCTCGCAATCAGGCATAATGCCCGGATTGCAGAATCAAAGGGGCTGATGTGGAAAAGGATCTCGCACTCATCGAACAGTTTCTCGACGCGCTGTGGCTGGAGAAAAACCTGGCCCAAAATACGCTGAGCGCCTATCGGCGGGACCTCACCATGCTGGTGGAGTGGCTGGCACACCGGGGACTGTCGCTGGAGAGCGCACAAAGCGACGACCTGCAAGCGCTGCTGGGCGAGCGTATGGAGGGGGGCTACAAAGCCACCAGCTCTGCGCGTCTGCTCAGTGCAATGCGTCGACTGTTCCAGCATCTCTACCGTGAGAAAATTCGCGCGGACGATCCCAGCGCCCTCCTGGCATCGCCTAAACTCCCGCAGCGGCTACCGAAAGATCTCAGCGAAGCACAAGTTGAGAGATTATTACAATCACCGGCTGTTGACCTGCCGCTGGAGTTACGCGATAAAGCCATGCTTGAGCTATTGTATGCTACCGGCTTGCGCGTTTCGGAACTGGTTGGCCTGACGATGAGCGACATCAGCTTACGTCAGGGCGTGGTTCGTGTGATCGGTAAAGGGAACAAGGAACGGCTGGTCCCGCTGGGAGAAGAGGCGGTGTACTGGCTGGAAACGTATCTGGAGCACGGTCGTCCGTGGTTGCTGAACGGCGTTTCTATCGATGTTTTGTTCCCCAGCCAGCGTGCGCAGCAGATGACGCGGCAAACGTTCTGGCATCGCATCAAGCATTACGCCACACTGGCGGGCATTGACAGCGAAAAGCTGTCGCCGCACGTGTTGCGGCATGCCTTTGCGACACATCTGCTGAACCACGGCGCCGATCTGCGCGTGGTGCAGATGCTGCTGGGACACAGCGATCTTTCCACGACGCAAATTTACACCCATGTCGCGACGGAACGCCTGCGGCAGCTACACCAACAGCACCACCCTCGCGCGTGAGTGCCGACGAATTGTTACAGGATCTTATATGAAAAAGTCTTTTGCGCTGTTCACCCTGCTGGCAGCCTCTTTTACCGGTTTTGCCCATGCGGATGACGCCGCTATCAAACAGTCGCTGACGAAACTCGGCGTAACCAGCAGCGATATTCAGCCTGCGCCGGTGGCGGGGATGAAAACCGTTTTAACCAACAGCGGCGTGCTGTACGTGACCGAAGATGGCAAACACATTATTCAGGGGCCGATGTACGACGTAAGCGGCGCGCAGCCGGTGAACGTGACCAACCAGCTGCTGATGAAAAACCTGAATGCGCTTGAAAAAGAGATGATCGTTTATAAGGCGGCGCAGGAAAAACACGTTATAACCGTCTTTACCGACATCACCTGTGGCTACTGCCACAAGCTGCATGAAGAGATGAAAGATTACAACGCGCTGGGTATTACCGTGCGTTATCTGGCTTTCCCTCGCGCGGGTGTGCAGAGCCAGCCTGAGCAGGACATGAAGGCCATCTGGTGTGCAAAAGATCGTAACAAAGCGTTTGATGACGCGATGAACGGTAAGGGTGTGCAGCCGGCTTCCTGTGATATTGATATTGCCAACCACTACGCGCTGGGCGTGCAGTTTGGCGTGACCGGTACGCCAGCCATTGTCTTAAGCAACGGCTACGTTGTCCCGGGCTATCAGGGGCCAAAAGAGATGAAAGAGTTCCTCGACGCGCACCAGAAACAGTTTGGTGGTAAATAATCCGCGTGAAAGCCCCAATAAAATTGCGCCGCCGCGACGCGGTTGAACAGGTTGATTTGCCAGCCGATCTTCCGCCGCTGTTAAAGCGGCTCTACGCCAGCCGCGGCGTGCGGAGTGCAGGCGATCTTGAGCGCAGCGTCAAAGGGATGCTGCCCTGGCAGCAGCTGAACGGCATCGAAAAAGCCACTGAAATGCTCTACAACGCGCTTCGTGAAGGCACGCGCATTGTGGTGGTGGGGGATTTCGATGCCGACGGCGCCACCAGCACCGCGCTGAGCGTGCTCAGTCTGCGCGCGCTGGGCTGCGAAAACGTCACCTATCTGGTGCCTAACCGCTTTGAAGATGGTTATGGCCTTAGCCCGGAAGTGGTCGATCAGGCACATGCCCGCGGCGCGCAGATGATCCTGACCGTAGATAACGGGATCTCCTCCCATGCGGGTGTCGATCACGCGCATCAGTTGGGGATCCCGGTGCTGGTTACCGATCACCACCTGCCGGGTGACACGCTGCCGGCCGCTGAAGCCATTATTAACCCGAACCTGCGCGACTGCGATTTCCCGTCGAAATCACTGGCGGGCGTGGGCGTGGCGTTTTATCTGATGCTGGCGCTGCGCACCCTGCTGCGGGATAAAGGCTGGTTCGAGTCCCGCGGGATCGCCGTGCCCAATCTGGCCGAGTATCTCGATCTTGTTGCGCTCGGCACCGTGGCGGACGTGGTACCGCTCGATACCAATAACCGTATCCTCACCTGGCAAGGGTTAAGCCGCATTCGTGCGGGCAAGTGTCGTCCGGGTATTAAGGCGCTGCTGGAGATTGCGAACCGCGATCCGCTCAAGCTCGCCGCCAGCGATTTGGGCTTTGCCCTCGGCCCGCGCCTGAATGCGGCTGGCAGGCTGGACGATATGTCCGTCGGCGTCGCGCTGCTGCTGTGCGACAACATTGGTGAAGCGCGCGTGCTGTCGAATGAGCTGGATGCGCTGAACCAGACCCGCAAAGAGATCGAACAGGGAATGCAGGCTGAAGCACTAACCCTGTGTGAAAAGCTTGAACGCAGTGGTGAAACATTGCCGGGCGGGCTGGCGATGTACCACCCTGAGTGGCATCAGGGGGTGGTGGGCATTCTGGCGTCGCGTATTAAAGAGCGTTTCCACCGTCCGGTGATTGCATTTGCGCCCGCAGGCGATGGCACGCTGAAGGGCTCCGGTCGTTCGATTCAGGGGCTGCACATGCGCGATGCGCTGGAGCGTCTGGATACGCTCTACCCGGGCCTGATGCTCAAATTCGGTGGTCACGCGATGGCGGCAGGCTTGTCGCTGGAAGAGGCGAAATTCGACGAGTTTCAGCGTCTGTTTGGCGAACTGCTGACTGACTGGATCGACCCCGCTCTGCTGCAGGGTGAAGTGATTTCCGACGGTGAGCTCGCACCGATGGAGATGACCATGGAAGTGGCGCAAATGCTACGCGATGCAGGCCCGTGGGGACAGATGTTCCCGGAGCCGCTGTTCGATGGCCGCTTCCGTCTGCTGCAACAGCGCATCGTGGGCGAACGTCACTTGAAAGTGATGGTGGAACCGGTGGGCGGCGGCCCGCTGTTGGATGGTATTGCCTTTAACGTCGATACCGCTGTCTGGCCGGACAATGGCGTACGCGAGGTCGAACTGGCCTACAAACTGGATATCAACGAGTTTCGCGGTAACCGCTCCCTTCAAATCATCATCGACAATATCTGGCCAATTTAGCGGCAGTAATCTCTATAAAAAAGGGCGTGGATTCGGTACAATCCCGCTCTTATCACCGCATTTTGACAAGTCCATAAAAGAAAACAGACCATGTTTGAAATTAATCCGGTAAAAAACCGTATTCAGGACCTCACGGAGCGCTCTGACGTTCTTAGGGGGTATCTTTGACTACGATGCCAAGAAAGAGCGTCTTGAAGAAGTAAACGCCGAGCTGGAACAGCCGGACGTCTGGAACGAGCCTGAACGCGCGCAGGCGCTGGGTAAAGAGCGTTCCTCTCTCGAAGCTATCGTAGATACGCTGGATCAAATGGCTCAGGGGCTGGAAGACGTTTCCGGTTTGCTGGAGCTGGCTGTAGAAGCCGACGACGAAGAAACCTTTAACGAAGCCGTGGCAGAGCTCGACGTGCTGGAAGAGAAGCTGGCGCAGCTTGAGTTCCGTCGTATGTTCTCCGGCGAATACGATAGCGCTGACTGCTATCTCGATATCCAGGCAGGTTCTGGCGGTACTGAAGCGCAGGACTGGGCCAGCATGCTGATGCGCATGTATCTGCGCTGGGCTGAAGCGCGTGGCTTCAAAACCGAGATTATCGAAGAGTCTGAAGGCGAAGTGGCTGGCATTAAGTCCGTCACCATCAAGATCATTGGTGACTACGCCTACGGCTGGCTGCGTACCGAAACCGGCGTTCACCGCCTGGTACGTAAGAGCCCGTTCGACTCCGGTGGTCGTCGTCATACCTCATTCAGCTCCGCGTTTGTTTACCCCGAAGTTGACGAAGATATCGATATCGAAATCAACCCGGCAGATCTGCGTATCGACGTTTACCGCGCATCTGGCGCGGGCGGACAGCACGTTAACCGTACGGAATCGGCGGTACGTATTACCCACATTCCAACCGGGCTGGTAACACAGTGCCAGAACGACCGTTCCCAGCATAAGAACAAAGACCAGGCCATGAAGCAGATGAAAGCGAAGCTTTATGAGCTGGAGATGCAGAAGAAAAATGCTGAGAAACAGGCGATGGAAGACAACAAGTCTGATATCGGCTGGGGCAGCCAGATCCGTTCTTACGTCCTTGATGACTCCCGCATCAAAGACCTGCGTACCGGGGTTGAAACCCGTAACACGCAGGCGGTGCTGGACGGCAGCCTGGACCAATTTATCGAAGCAAGTTTGAAAGCAGGGTTATGAGGAACCAACATGTCTGAACAACAAGCACAGGGCGCTGACGCGGTAGTCGATCTTAACAACGAACTGAAAACCCGCCGCGAGAAGCTGGCAGCGCTGCGCGAGCAGGGCGTGCCGTTCCCGAACGATTTTCGTCGTGACCACACCTCAGACCAACTGCACGCTGACTTCGGCGCTAAAGAAAACGAAGAGCTGGAAGCGCTGAACATCGAAGTGGCCGTTGCGGGCCGTATGATGACCCGTCGTATCATGGGTAAAGCCTCTTTCGTTACCCTGCAGGACGTGGGCGGCCGCATTCAGCTGTACGTTTCCCGTGACGATCTGCCAGAAGGCATCTACAACGAGCAGTTCAAGAAGTGGGACCTGGGCGATATCCTGGGCGCGAAAGGTAAACTGTTCAAAACCAAGACCGGTGAACTGTCTATCCACTGCACCGAACTGCGTCTGTTGACCAAAGCCCTGCGCCCGCTGCCGGACAAATTCCACGGCCTGCAGGATCAGGAAGCGCGCTACCGCCAGCGTTATCTGGACCTCATCTCTAACGATGAGTCCCGCAAGACCTTCAAAATTCGCTCCCAGATCATGGCCGGTATCCGCCAGTTCATGGTTAACCGCGACTTTATGGAAGTGGAAACCCCAATGATGCAGGTGATCCCGGGCGGTGCTTCTGCACGACCGTTCATCACCCATCACAATGCCCTGGACCTGGACATGTACCTGCGTATTGCGCCGGAACTGTACCTGAAGCGTCTGGTGGTGGGTGGGTTCGATCGCGTGTTCGAAATCAACCGTAACTTCCGTAACGAAGGCATCTCTGTGCGTCATAACCCAGAGTTCACCATGATGGAACTCTATATGGCGTATGCAGATTACAAAGATCTGATCGAGCTGACCGAATCCCTGTTCCGCACCCTGGCGCAGGACATTCTGGGCACCACGCAGGTACCTTACGGTGAAGAAGTGTTCGACTTCGGCAAGCCGTTTGAAAAACTGACCATGCGCGAAGCCATCAAGAAATACCGTCCGGAAACCAACATGGCGGATCTGGATAACTTCGATTCTGCAAAAGCGATCGCTGAAAGCATCGGTATTAAAGTCGAGAAGAGCTGGGGTCTGGGCCGTATCGTGACCGAGATCTTCGAAGAAGTGGCAGAAGCGCACCTGATTCAGCCGACCTTCATCACTGAATATCCGGCTGAAGTGTCCCCGCTGGCGCGTCGTAATGACGAGAATCCGGAGATCACTGACCGTTTTGAATTCTTCATCGGTGGCCGTGAAATCGGCAACGGCTTTAGCGAGCTGAACGATGCAGAAGATCAGGCGCAGCGCTTCCAGGATCAGGTTGACGCAAAAGCGGCAGGCGACGACGAAGCGATGTTCTTCGACGAAGACTACGTGACGGCGCTGGAGCACGGCCTGCCACCAACGGCGGGTCTGGGTATTGGTATTGACCGTATGGTAATGCTGTTCACCAACAGCCACACCATCCGCGACGTGATCCTGTTCCCGGCGATGCGTCCGGTTAAATAACGTCTGCAGATCGTAAAAAGCCCCGTGCGATAGTCGCCGGGGCTTTTTTATTTGGCGGCGAAGGCCCGCAGTTTTTCGCGTGCCGCCGTCGCTTCCATCACCATCCAGGGGCTAAAGGCCCACGGTGTGGCATCCAGAGCCTGGAACAACGCATCCAGATCAACCCATTCGTATGCCATCACTTCATCACTGTTGATCGTCAGCTCATTCGTTATCCTGGCGGCAAAGACCGGGCAAATCTCATTTTCGACGATCCCGGAAGGATCGGTTTCACAGTAGCGAAACTCAGCGGCGACAGGGGTGATCCCGGTAATTTCGGCTCCCACTTCATAGCGGCAGCGGCGCACAATGGCCTGATCAATCGCTTCACCAGATTGCGGATGGCCGCAGACTGAGTTCGTCCAGACGCCCGGCCAGGCTTTTTTGCTTAATGCGCGACGGGTGATAAGACACTCCCCTTTGGCATTGAAGAGCCAGGAAGAGAACGCCAGATGGAGTGGGGTATGGGAGGTATGTGCAGCGTATTTTTCCTGAGTGCCAATCACCATTCCCTGGTCATTTACCAAAATAACGTGTTCTTGAATACTCATTGATGCTCCAGTGCTAACCATGCGGATGGTTCAGCACCACCAGCGATGTCATTATACTGCATTCCGGTACGAACGGTTTGTTCCACAGAGCGGAAAAGGGCTGACCCATATCTGTTTGGGCTGGTATTATAGGGCGCCATTCACGCTGACCGAGGATCTGTTTTGTTTGCAGGAAGCCTGACGAGAAACCCCATCACTGCCGTGTTCTGCCTGATGCTGACGCTATTACTGGCAGGCTGTTCAGGGAGTAAATCTTCGGATATGGGCAGCTATTCCGGTGCGGTCTATACCGTGAAGCGCGGGGATACGCTGTACCGGATTTCGCGCGCGACGGGGACCAGCGTAAAGGAGCTGGCGCGTCTGAATAATATCTCTCCGCCATATACCATCGAAGTGGGGCAGAAGCTGAAGGTTAATGGCGGTTCATCCTCGGGCAAAAAATCGTCGTCGAAAGGCAAAACCGCCAAAGTGACGCCATCCTATGCGGTGCCGCAATCCTCCTGGCCGCCTGTCGGACAGCGCTGCTGGATTTGGCCGGCCAGCGGCAAAGTTGTGTTGCCGTACTCCTTATCTGAAGGCGGCAATAAGGGAATCGATATTGCAACCGCGCGCGGTACGCCGGTTTATGCCTCCGGGGCAGGGAAGGTCGTGTACGTGGGCAATCAGCTGCGCGGTTACGGTAATCTGATCATGATTAAGCATGGTGAAGACTACATCACGGCTTATGCGCATAACGACACAATGCTGGTTAATAACGGCCAGAACGTGAAGGCGGGGCAGAAGATCGCCACCATGGGCAGCACGGGCACGGATACGGTGAAGCTGCACTTCCAGATCCGTTATAAGGCCACCGCCATCGACCCGCAGCGTTATCTTCCGGCACAGGGCAGCAAGCCGAAGTGCTAAGTGATTATTTTATCGCCATTTAGTTGTGAAGAGGCTTGTATGAAGAGGCGTAAGGTCTATAATGCTTTACGCACCTCAAAGCGGGCGTAGTTCAATGGTAGAACGAGAGCTTCCCAAGCTCTATACGAGGGTTCGATTCCCTTCGCCCGCTCCAGATCTCTCCCCTTGTGGAGAAGCCTTAAAAGCCTTCTCTATCAGCAACTTAAATAGTTACCTATTTTAGTCGCCTATTGGTTCTACCATTGTGATCCGCCCTTGGTAACTGTCACGCTAAGTTACATGGTGAGATGACAGTATAACTCAGCGTTGGCGGCAGTTGCATCCTCACACCGCGATAGAAAACGTGAAGAAAAAGCCCATCCAGGCATCGTTATGTCATCGACAGATTGAACACACGCGCCCTATGAGCCACGTAAGCAGGTTTATGGTGATAACGTACCTACAAACGACATGTAGGCTCTATCAGCGCTTCAGCCACGCTCCCGCAAAGGTACACGGTTATCCTGATAAGGTGTGATCCCTCTGACAGTCTGATGAAGTCGCTACGCTTGTTGCTGTATCACCAACGGGGCTTTATGGCTTCTATTGTCCAAAATCAGAGAGTTGCACAAGTTATGCTCGATAGTTAATCTAAGATAAATCTTAGATTGCAAGAGGTTTTTTGATGTCTTCAAAAGCAAATCGAACATACAAGTATGGCGACCAACCGATAAGAATCACTACTGTCCAAGTGATTGAGGAACAGTTCGGAGGGGCGGCAACGGCGAAGCAAGTGGATGCTTATCTGAAAGAGCGATTTCCACATTATAAAGACGACACCCACTTGAATCTCATTGTCAACTCAGTCAACTGCAATCGTAGCTACTGGAGTTTCAACAAAACAGCCAGGCGAACTGATGATGTAACCCATCGGCATCATGAGTATGACCGATTGTTCAAGCGAGGGAAGATCTTTGAAATCTATCAACCCTCTATTCATGGTATTTGGGAGTTGTATCAGGATCAGCAAGGTAAATGGTGTTACCGTAAGGTGAAATCTGAGTTTGAAAAGGCTGTTGATGATGCGTCAGAACTGCCCCCGTCAGAACGCAAAGAGATTTTAGACGCTGAGAATAAAACTCCTGAGCTAATCGAGGTTACAACACGAGTTTATAAGCGAAGCCCCTATGTGGTAGCCGAAGTTCTTTCAAGGGCTAATGGCAAGTGTCAAAGCTGTAAGAGTGACGCTCCTTTTCTCAAAGTAGACGGCACACCATTTCTTGAGGTTCATCACATTGAGTGGCTTTCGAATGGTGGGGAGGATTCCGTTGAAAATGCGATTGCATTGTGCCCGAACTGTCACAGACAGGCGCATTATGGCGTTTTGGAGTTAGTACCAGTTAACAAATAAACTGAACATGCTTGTGATAGTATGAATAGGGTAAGTATCTTGGGGATTCTATGAGACCTTATTTAATATCTTGCTAAGCAGGGAATGTAAATATCGACATTTTTATATTATGGGAAACTTATGAAAAGTATCTGTAAGTTATGTCTCGAAGAGAAAGAACTACTGGAATCTCATAGCATACCAAGAAGCTATTTCAAACGATTGAAGAAGAATGATTCGCAGTTGATTATATTTCAAAAAGGTAGTAAACCAAAACGAGAAAATGTTGATCCTAAAGAGCCACTTCTATGCTTCGAATGTGAGCAGTTTATCAGCCATGAGTACGAATCGTATGGAACAAGATTGTTGAGAAATCATCATAATATACGTAAAAACTCTGACCATATTATCATCAACTCTTTCGATTATAAGCGATTTTATCTTTTCTTACTAAGTATACTATGGAGAGCCTCTATCTCTAAAAGTGTGCATTATTCAACTGTTAATGGAGTTCCTGAGTTGGATGACTTGATGAGGCATTGCATTAAAAATAAACAGGTGAGAATAAATAAACTTAGTCATTTGAAGGTGGATAACTTCATCCGTATTTGTGTATTTAGATTGATCGATACAACGAATAATATTCCTGATCACGTTATTAAATCTATTCTTAGTAACTTTGCTTTTATAAAAAGTGATGAGGCTGACAGTGTACTATGGTATTTCGTTGTGGAGGGATTTGCTATATTCTATGTTTTCTCTGCTTCTAAAGATTATCATGATGTCATTAGAATGAGATTAAAATCACAGTTAACTTCTGGTAGTCATCAGAAGATCTTTAAGATTGATATTTTTAAAGACGCTCTCTTCTCCGAGATTTTTATTGATTTACTTACTGCCGCGAATGAACAGAAATGATGATTTAATAATCAAAGTGTTCTGAATACTCTACAGACGTCTTAATACATTTGCATTGTTCAAACGGACTGATCGTCATAGATTGTATTGCTGTAAATACACGCCTTAGTATTGTCAGTCTCCTGTTAGTCTATCAAGATTAGCGTGATAAGTTCTACGTGAGTTTGTTGGGTCATGAGCGCCAGTGTTATCAGTAATACCCTGTTTTTATGTGTGACTTCTTATAAATCCATTTTATTGATCATATGTCTATAAGTCCGGTGTGTAGCGTTATGAGCTACATAACATAAACAGGTGCAGAGTGGCAATCACTGCGATCATCCGTACCCATGTACTTGTAATATGCAGGTACTACAAGTACCTCGCTTATGCTCAGCTTGTTACTTGTATCATTAACGGGGCTTTGTGGATGGTATTGTCTAAACTAAAGTACATCCAATAAGGCGGAGGAAGATGATGAGCATCACGTATAAAATCACATACGAACACAGAGACGGGAAAGAAACCAGAGCGGAGACGGTGTTACTTCGCTCTGACCACGAGCCAACACAAGATGAAGTCCAGGACGCAGTCAGAAGGGATTCCGCCAGATTTCACTCTGGCAGAGGGGGGACGGAGATTGCTGGATTCTCTATTATTTCAGTTGTATCTGAACCTTAATCCATAATGGCTTACCCCTCATTAGCCTGATTTGGAATGTTAAGAGAAAAAACAAAACACTCAAGTTGCTCTGAGGTTAAATATGTTTAATAACAAACTGTTGACGGTGGATCATGTGTATTAAAGGATTATCACTTTTTTTCTGTGCCATTTGCGTCGGTTGTAGCGGGGGTTCTCAGCGGCAAGAGCACTTAGATGTGCCTACTTATTCGGAGAGTTATGATCAGAGCTTAGGATGGCTTGTAACCGCTCGTTACAGAGACGTAAGTAACGCGGATATTGTAATGTCACTGATTGGGGACTTTTGCAAAAGCAAGGGGAAGGAAGCAACTCTATATAAGACGAATGCTGGTACTTCATCCTCCATTCAAGATATTTGGGCTTGTCAGACTCCCCCATTGTTAAATGATACAGATGTACTAAGCGGGATTTATTGCCATTTCATTGCTAACGCGCCCCGCTACTCGGTAGATTTCACGAACTCCCAAAAGGAAATTGCAGAAAAAATATTTGTTAAAACTTTCATTAAAAAGGGGATTGAATATCCAGTTGGTGGCTTTTACGAAAAGTACCTGAATAACTTTTCTGTGTGGGCAGTAGCCAAACACAAAGAGAGCGCTACTACTGATGAGGTACGTGAGTGGTTTGACACACATTGCCAGTAGGCAAAACGCTGATGCTGTTGCACCACCCATTGTCATACCATCAATGGGCAATAAGGCTTTATTGTCCAAAATCTGTTAGTTGCGCATTTTCTGCACCCTGAATACTCTGCGATTAATCCTAATAACTCAAGGGTGAGCATGGCTATCGGGAACAGACAGATTCAAGATGAATCACCTGAGGAAGAGTTAGAGCGCTTGCTGGAAGAACTTGCACTGACGCATGAGCAACGAGAGTTTATTGAGTCCATGCTACAAGAGGACGGGGATAGTACCAATGGGGAGTAACGCTTGCACCATCACTGTATTTGATGAATGGCTAATGTTCGTGTATAGACTATTTCGACTTATGATTTTACGATTTAGATAAATCATACAAGGAGGACGGTTTATGAGCGCACAGGCAGAAGAAGGAACATTACGCCGGATGACTTTAGGCGAGATAGCAATGGCTCGTAGGGTGTTCGGTGATTCGATAGTGTATAGCCGTGTCTGGATTCATTGCGACAGCTATTTACCATTCGGACTACAAAAACAGAACTACGCGATGACTCCAAACGGGGAGTTATGGTACAGAAAGTCGATGTACAGGGAAGATTTTTCCGCAAACTCGGTTTTCATCGAAGATAAATATGTTTTCATCCATGAGCTGGGGCATGTCTGGCAACACCAACACGGGCAATGGGTGAGAATGCGGGGAGCTTTTAGCTGGGCTGCTGAATATACCTACAGGCTGGATAAAGAAAAGCTCACTGATTATTCTCTTGAACAGCAAGCCTCTATTTTAGCTGATTACTGGTTACTGCTGGTTTATGGGATCAGTAAGTGGTCTTACTATCAGAGACCAGGGCGCATGGGGATGTACAGGGGCGTAGATTTGTTGCAGGATGTCCCTTCGCTTTACCAGAAAATCGTAACAGGGAAGGGGCGTTAAACATGAAAAACAAAATGTTGCTGGGTGTTGTATTCCTCTTAACGGGATGCCCTGGGCCAGGTGATCGAATGGTAGATCGTGAATCTACAACGGCATTGATCAAAGATAATCAAGTTTGTGTGTTGTCACCACTGGAGCCGCAGGAACGGATCACTGCTATTCAAATCAAAAGCGATAATAGCGACTCTCTTCACAAGATTTTCGATGACAAGCCTGTTTATGTGCCGAAGGGGGAGTGTCTTCCTGTATTTGGATTTAAGTTTACGTCTGGGGAGCGGTATAGCTTCGCGTATGACGTCCAATCTGATAAGTCAGAATCACATTTAGTCACCGCTGAACTTTCATACCCTAAAGAATAGGGGGCAAACTGCCCCTTTATATTCATTTCAACGCACGTACGTGATCAAGTAAGCGTTTAATGCGCGTATATATCTCTTAATGCATATAGTCTATCACGCTTGCTGAAGCCGCTTAACAACCTGATCGAAGGCTCCCGCTTGTAACTGGGAGATTCCTCAAATATCAGTAAGATGGGTCAGTAGGTCTTTAGTCGGTAGAAGGTGGCTTTGCTGATAGCCAGCCTATCTTGAACCATTGCTGGAGAGCAACCTTGATCTAATAGCTCTCTCACCTGTTCAGCGGTTGCTTTAATCGGTCTGCCACAATGTTTGCCTTCCGATTGAGCACGCTTGATACCTGCCGTTCTGCGCTCTGCTATCAGGTCTTTCTCCAGGCTGGCAAGTCCTGCCATCATGGTAAGCATTGCTTTACCCACTGGTGTTGACAGGTCGAACCCTTCTCGCAAGCTGACAACCTTCACGCCCTTCGCTTGCAACATTTCAACTGTCGACAGTACATCAATGGTATTACGTCCCAAGCGGTCTATGGCAATCACAATCAGCGTATCGCCTTCTCGCACATAGCTGAGTAGTTCACCAAACCCTGGACGATCTGATGCCTTTACTGCACCACTCACGGCTTTATCACTGAACCAGCGATTAACACTATATCCAGCTTCGGTTATCTGCTGCTTCTGGTTTTCAACGTTCTGGTCGCTGGTGGAAACTCGCACATATCCGATCACAGTTGTCATGATGTTCTCTAAGTCTCAAAAGATAGTATCAAAATAATAGCTGTCCCAAAATAAAAGATCAACCTTTTGAGACAAGGCGAAGCCGCATTTTGCCGTTGTGTCGGTGTAGTCTTATAAGGAGATTGTTTTGAGACTGGATAATAGAGGTTTAGGACTCGGGACTGAGAGCAAATGTAAGTGGAAATGATAATCGCGAAGCTGGTGATAGGCTCAAATGCTCGTTGCGGTTTGATTGTTGGGGTCGAGCAAATATATAGGGCGTGATTACTCACGCCTTTGTTTACATCTCAGAGCACAGGCTGAGCGTGTAGACAGCAGTCTGTCCATCATTGTTTGTGGGGCGCATAACGAAAATAGGCTCACTCCCATTGTCGATGTATGTGACGGCAATCCCTCCGTCTGGCGTGGCGTACATCTTCGCAATACTTTTCTCACCCAAGAAACCGAGTCGCCAGGTTTTACCACCCATGTTCACCTTCATACTTTTGTCCTGCACATCAAGGCGAGTTTCGACTGAAGATTTTTGGCTACCAGAATCGATCTGCCCTTCCTGGATCGCCTTACAGGTGAATGTGGTTGCACTTGAGGCGAAGGGGAGAACGATCAGTGACGTGAGAATCAATCTTTTCATGGTCTTCCTTTTCTTGTTTGATTTGGTGACAAGGCGCTGTTAGCGCATTACCTTATCTTACCACTTTCATTAATTAAATCGATCTTATAGATCAGTAAAATCGATCGATGTGGGTGATACAATGCTATTGTACAAATACTGAGCACTGTGACATTCGGCGATAACAGTCAACTGGAGTGAGGCTTATGAAGAAATCAATATTGGTGATATCGGGACTACTGATTTCACAGTTGGTGATGGCAGGACAAATCACAATGACAGATCCGCAGCAGGAAAAAACGGAGAATGGTAAGACGCTTTGCACCTATGAGAACAGCCAGTATGTTTTCACCTACGTCACTAAAGGGCAGTGCCCGTATGCAAAGACTTTCAATACCAGTAGTTCAGAGTAAAAGTGGGTATAAAAATCGCTGGTTATTTTAACATCGCAAGAAAGAACGGTTGCTTAGTATTAGCACTTAATGATTCGTCATTGATTTAGCTGTAAGCCGCATAGAATAAGGCTTTGTTGAAAGTTGATGGAAGGATAAAAGTTTCGTAAAGGCGTTAGAAAATGAATAATAAGGGAGGAATTATGATAGGTTACATCTATCAAATGTGGTTGTTTATCGGTTATTTACATCCTGTTAGTCATGAGGAGTTTTCCGGCTTTCTGGAGTGTTGTTTCATGCGGAGCACTGCGACCATGAAAGGTATGCTGCATGAGTAGCATGTAATGCGGAGCATGGAAGATATCGATTACAGGAAAGTAACCTTTGTACCTGATGTTATTACTCAGAAGCTATTTTCCTGTAAAGAAAATCTGCTATGCTCGCAGTACTCACATAACGAACATTAATACCTAAAAAACCATTAACTACTATTTAAATAGTAAATATTGATTATTTCCTGTGTTATGTACTCGTACACCTCGTCCATGAATCCATTGTGCAAGTTACTCTTGTGAAAATGAGTTTATGCACCATTACACACTTTCAGTGTTTCATTGTAAGCCTCCATTTTTACCGAAGATGCAAATAACTCTAAAGTACCTTTAGACTTTTCTGCATCCTCTGTATCAGGTTACTTGTGCAAATGGCGTAGCCATAAGAGCGGCTTACTTGCATATTAAGCCGGAAATTTCATTGTTAATAATATAGATAAGATGGTATCCGAGTCAGTGAAGCTACCGGACATCCATGATGTATGTGGGAGAGCAACGTGACCATACGATCCTTGATAGTATCTTGTTGAAAGTTAATAAATAACTTGACAAAACGTTCGTTTCATGGTAAGGTGGTATTAAGTGAGGGATATCTTCACTTCTCTAACAAATGCCCACTCTAATGACTTTATCTTCATGCCTCCTCCGGGTAAACGGTGTGGGGGTTTTGTCATGTCTGGAATATACACAATACTCATTCCCGATGAGTTGCTAAGCAGGAGGAACATTGCTTTGAAATATTTTAGTAGTGACCAGGTTTTTAATGAACTGGTCAATGGCGAAGTCACTCGTGAAGTGATATATGCATCTATGAACGTAGCCAGAAAACGCAAATACGCGGAACGTGAAAAACTGTTTGCTGATGCACTCGCTCGATTTGATGAATACCGAAAGGAAAAAACAAAATGAATATCCGATTCACTGATGACATCCACAAGGCGCTGATTGAACGTGCCAACCGTGAAGACAAATCAGCCGCCGCGCTGGTGAGTGAGTTAATAACAGCAGTCCTAAACCGAGAGGAACCGAATGACCGAAAAGAAACCAGTAGTAAACTTCGTTAATGCGATTTGCGGCTCAGGAAAGAGCCACCGTTTGAAAGAACACATTTACGACTTCAATCGAGAAGCTGTCCCAGAAAAGTTCTTAATCGTAGTACCAACCCACGCTTTAGCCGAGCAGTTCAAGCAAGAACTAAATCGTTTGAGAATCCCAAATCATCACATTTGCGTTGAAGGTGCGACTCTCAACCTGAAAAGTACTCTGGCGAACAGCTTCCAAACGAATGTGGTGATAACCACCCACGAATGTTTCACCAACTACTGCCACCTCGCTACGTTCAATCCTGAGATGCGCTCTCTACTGGCAGAACACAACGTGATGATTGACGAGATCCCTGATGGTTGGTTTGGGGCTGAAGCGAAGATCCGACATGCGGACAGAACGGCAGAAAACTTCCCATTCCTGGCATGGCTGGAAGAGCGAAACGGGTTGCTCTATTTGCGTGATGAGCACTACGACAAGCTGTACCAGTATTACCATGAGAAGCACGCTAACAGCGACAGCCTGAAGAAAGTGCTTTACGTGGCGCTCGACGGTGGTGGTGTGATGCATACCGAGTGTGATTCTTCATACAGCTTCTTTGCATACACTTATAACCCGATACTGAAGGCCGCAACGTGGGCGAAGAGCTTCACTGTGCTTGGCGCTGGTGTAGATCGCAGTGGGTTTGTATGGATGGCTGAGAACGTTGCTCAAATCGCAGTACAGGAAGCCGGGGAACACCTTCAGCCAGAACCCGAGAGACGCAAGCATAAGAACGTGCCTATCAAGATTGTGGTTGTCCTCTCAGAAGATGTCAAAAGAGCGGGGCAGTCAGAGCTGGCTAATGTTTTTAACAGTCATCTGAAAGAGATAAATCAGATTGTTGGGAAGGATTTTATCTTCGCAACTAACAACGATAAACCCATCTGTGACTTCCAAACTATTGGACTCGCTGAGCTCGGTGATCGCATGGGAGGTGAAGCTGTTTCGATGTCCAGCTACGGAATGAACAGCTACCAGGATGTTCACAGTGCTGTGTTCCTCGGATGTGCAAATCTGGGCGATAAAGATCGTAAGAGATGGGCTGACTATTGCAAACGTATCGGTTGGGATTTTGAAACGGTGATGAAGAAGAAGCGCCAGGCAATGTATCTTGAACGGTGCTACCAGTTTCTTAGCCGAACATCCATTCGCAACACTGATACCGATCACCCTCTCGTCTTTGTCGTTCCCGACATGGCGGCAGCGGAATACCTCAAAACCCATTACTTCCCTGGCTCAACCATCGAATGCCTTGGGATCAAGAAAGCTGGCAAGCAGGAAGAAACACGCTTGAAGGTGCTGGAATACAAGGCGCAAGGGCTAACTCAGAAAAAGGCTGCTGAAGTGATGGCGGTGTCTGTGAGGACAGTCGCAACCTACTGGAACCAGGGCGCTTACGTATGATTATCGCGCTTTACTGGTATCTGCTGTTCCTGTTTATCTGGGATGCAATCCGCACCTTTGAAAAACGTAGAAAAACAGAACGCAAAACTGAATCTCGGGATGTTTGATGTGGTGATTGATACAGCAAAGGGGCTAATGCCCCTTTTCTCGTTTTTTTAGTTTGTAGATTGAGCTAACACCGTTGCTGCACGCTGTTTAGTTTTTTCGCTTGAGCGCGGATTATCGCGTGCCTTAGCTGCAACTGTCTCCATTCTTTTTCGCTGGTATGGCGGAAAGTATCATGTTGTGTAAGCGGTGAAGGTGTAGTTTTGATGAGTTTTAAAGTTTGTCCGGCAGCAGAAGCGAATTTACTGGGCATTTACCATCGCCACATACCTATCTAACTCTTCCATACTTCCAGACGGCATGCTTACCACTGTTTTTTGGCTGCTTTCTATACAGCTGATGATGTCTTCGCGTGGGCCGCTGCGCCAGTCAGTGCTTGCATAAAAAGCATCAAGGACAACAACCATGTTCTCATGGCTATCAAAAGCGCGTATCAAATAGTAGCAATCCGGGTTATGCATGGAGTGTCCGAACGAAATAACCTCGATCCCGTGGCGCTGGTGTAGGGGAATGCTGATTTCCCGCATGATATTGTGAAAAGTGACTCCGGTGCCTTTGCGTAATGTGTATTGCAATATTTCGATGATTCGTTCCATTAATGCGATCCCCAAATGAGCGCCATCCCTTCGCTTTCAGGACGGACGGTTTTAAAACCGAATTTTTCATATAGCTCTGGAACATCTGCGATCAAGGTAATGTATGCTCCAACTGGTGCTTGTTGCCCGAGCCAGGACATTAATGCCTCCATGACTTTCCGGCCCAGCCCTTTACCTTGATGTTCTGGATCGACTGCAACATCTACGATTTCGAAGTTGAGCGCTCCATCTCCGACAATCCGCCCCATGTCGACAATAAGATCAGAATATTCAATATATACGCCATGACAGCTTCTTGGGAGGGCTTGTTTTGCGGCCTCAAGAGGGCGGGGGGTTAAACCGGATATGATGCGCAAGCGGCAAAAGTCCTCTGCGGGTGGCACTGCATCAACCAGAGTGTATCGTGATTCCATATTCAGCCTCAGTGCCATGAATGATCTTTTGTTTAGCATTAACAATCGCATCTATGCAATCTTCACGGTCTATTATAAAGACCGCCTCGTCACTGCCGAAAATATTTGAGGGCTGTGACTGAGTGGGGGGACGGTCATCAACTGGGGGATGACGGTAGATATTACTTTTTTTGCTATATGTTGTATGATGTTTTTTAATGTTGTGTAGATGTTTTGTTTTTTCTTTGACGCCGCTTCGCTTATTACCTACTATTAAAAAGGTTAAGTAGTTCTATCCTTCATTTAAGATGAGGTGTTTTCATGCCTAAACAAAAGGTAGTTCGTGATGCGGGTACTGGTCAGTTTGTAAAGCCGGAAGAGGCTAAGAAACGTCCAGGGACAACTGTTACGGAAACTGTAAAAATCCCCCCTAAAAAAGGGAAAAAGTAAAAACATCTCAAAGCGCTCATTAGTAGCGCTTTTTCTATTTCTGGAGATCTTTTGATGGAAAACCATAACTTTGAAAGGCTAAAAGAACATATTTTGTCGTTATCTGTTTCAAAAAACTTCGAAGTTGCCAAAACAGAGTGGAGTCTACATTCGATAGAAGTTTCTGAAGAAATGGATTTCTGTCCCTGTGGTCAAGATATCAAAGAGCATTGCTATATTGAAAATAAAAAAAATGGCAATACCACGTATGTCGGTAACGTTTGTATAAATAGGTTTTTGAATATTTCAACTGGAACTTTGTTTGAAGGGTTGAAAAGGATTAAGAAAAATATTCATGCCAATCCAAACTTGGCATTGATTGAGTATGCAAATGATAAAGGGTATTTATACGATAAAGAGTATGATTTCCTTGTTGATACGATGAAGAAAAGAAATCTTAGTGAAAAACAAAGGTTGTGGAAAGAGAAAATAAATAATCGTATCCTTAAAGAAGTCGTTGTTAAGAATCGTACAGCAAGATGAGTATTATTTTTTAGTAACTCCGATTTGATAACGCTGAAAACCAACACATTATATACAGAGTTTAAGAAATAAGGGGCTTGCGCCCCCTTTTCTTAGATTAATGTTTTCACATCAAAATCTATGTTTGTATCGGTATCGGCTTCGTAGTTAACCTCTTCAAATCCGAAACCAAACAACTTCAGGAACTCTTCTTTATAAGCAATGTAGTCTGTTAGCTGCTCCAGATTTTCATTGGTGATCGTCGGCCACAGATCTCGACATGCTTGCTGAACGTCTTCCCGAAGTTCCAGATCGTCCATGCGGATTCGCTGCTCGTCATCAAGTTTGGCACTACCCCCATATAGGCTGGTAGTCATCAGACGATTAATTTGCTCGATGCAGCCTTCGTGGATCCCACGATCTTTCATGAGCTTGAACACGATAGAAATATAAAGCGGCATGACTGGAATAGCTGAAGACGCTTGGGTGACAACAGACTTTAACACCGCGACGTTTGCAGCACCGTTGAGAGGAGCCAGCTTGTTGCGTAACGCGTTTGCCGCCCGATCCAGGTCTTCCTTCGCCTTACCGAGCGCACCGTGCCAGTAAATAGGCCAGGTCAAATCCGTGCCGATGTAGGAGTAAGCAACGGTCTTCACACCATCAGCCAGAACGCCAGCGTTATTAAGCGCATCAATCCACAGTTCCCAGTCCTCGCCACCCATCACGGTAACAGTGTTACGCACTTCTTCTTCGGTTGCCGGTTCGATACTGGCAGTAATGATCTGATCTTTGTTGGTATCAATGGCTTTAGAGGTATAAACCTCACCGATTGGCTTCAGCGCAGAGCGAACAATTTCGCCTGTTTTTGGCATCTTTCTTACCGGAGATGCAAGCGAATAAACCACTAAATCAATCTGACCCAGATCTTCTTTGATGAGGCTGATAACTTCGTCGCGGCACTCATCGGAGAACGCGTCGCCGTTGATGCTTTTCGAGTAAAGACCTTCACGTTTCGCTGCTTCATCAAAAGCCGCAGAATTATACCAGCCCGCAGAGCCAGGCTTGGTATCCGTACCCGGTTTTTCAAAGAAGATACCGATAGTGGAAGCACCACCGCCAAATGCTGCAGAAATTCTGGATGCAAGCCCATAACCAGTTGAGGCACCGATCACCAGCACACGTGCAGGACCATCAGTGAGTTTTCCGTTTTTGCGGACGTACTCGATTTGTTTGTTTACGTTGACCTGGCAACCAACCGGATGTGTAGTTGTGCAGATGAAACCACGAATCTTGGGTTTAATTATCATGTTGATTTTAATCCATTTTGCAAAACTTCTTTAACATACAATAATGATAACTTTTTTATGAAAAGTTGTAATGAATAATACACATTCATTAACTAACTCTGGGAAGGATAATGGTCTTGTTGAAACGTTACTATAATTAGATTTCAGGGTAGTCCACCAATTCGACATACCCTGCTAACTCTTCCATGCTCGCCCCCTGTGAATAGGTACGGAATGCTTCGGTTTTCGCTTTCTGTTCAGTGTGTCCGGTGATACTGCCTATTCTTGTTTCCTGCACCCCGGCACGGTCTAAGCATGTGATGAACATCCCGCGCAAGCTGTGGAAGCATTGACGATCTGTAGCGGTAGGCAAAACCTTGTCACGCAACCTGGTGAAGTTTTGAGAGTAGTACGGCCCTTTCTTACCATCCTTCCTGTTAATCTTGTTAGCTTGTGGGAACAGGTATTCGCCGTAACTGTGGTTCAGGTATTCATCGACAATCGCAGATAGCCGGGAATGAATAGGGACGTACCGTACCCCCGCCTTAGTCTTTGATTTCGAAATGTAGAAACAGCGTACACATTCCACCGTTTTGATCTCTGACTTCTTTAGGCTTGCCAGTTCATCAAGGCGGCATCCTGAAAACAGCCCCATGATTATGATGTTCCTGATCTCCGGCTCTGCTGCATCAAGTAACTTTTGCATCTGGTCAGGTTCAAACGGCTGATAACTCTCTATCGTGCGGCGTGCTTCGAGGTTATGACCGTGAAAAGGGTTGCGGTCTGGTATGCCATCGTAGCGGCGCTTTGCAAACTCGTAGAGGCTCCCTAAACACGTTAGCCAGTTTTGACGAGATTGATCGGCGGCTCCTTTCTCCTTTTGTGTATCGAGGAACTCAGTCACCAGGCGGCGGCCTATCCTTTCTAAGGCAATGTCCGGTTGTTTGGCACTTTCAAGGAATAGTTCAACGGCTCGCGCTGATTTGCTTAACGTTGAATAAGAGCGGCGGTTTTTATAGCTTTCGGCGTATTCGTCCCGTAATAGGCACAGAGTGGGAATCGAACAGGATCGCGTTACAGGTTGAGGGCGGCTCTTGTTCTTCTTCTCTTCGGTATGCAAGGCGGCTATTGACTGCTGCAACCACTGATCGGGGTTGCTCGGATTGTACTTCCGCTTAAGCTCTTCCCATTCTAATAAGAGGTAGTTTCTGAACCGTCGAGCCTCATTGAGATCGCGGGTTGAGGTGGTTTTGCGCCACATCCGGCACGGATATAAAAATCTGAGGTACTTCGGGACGAAGATCTGAAACATCCAGATTCCGTCTTTTCGTTTGTATAGGTAAGCCTGGCCCTTGATTGACACGATAATGATCCTCTATTATCACGTAATCAGTTACCTATGCTGATCGCAATATCGTTATCTGTTAGTAGGTTACAGAAGTGGAATGGATTTTTGTTCGATTCCCTTCGCCCGCTCCAGAATTTCCCCAGGTGGAACCGTTCGAAAATCTCCGGTTCTTTCAGCATGTTACGCAGTAGTGCTTACTAACATGCTTAGGCGTTCTACCATAGTTCACTACTTTGACACTTGTCACGAATGGTTACTCGGTGAAATGAGAGTGTAGCCAATCGTCGGCGGTGGTTTCAAGTTCTTACCGCGATAGCCCAACAATGAACGCAAAGCCTACACCAGGCAGCGACGGATCGCACTTCTCATAACCTTTCAGTGAAGCGCATTTTTGCCGATGCTCCCACATGCCACACGTCGTGATGACGTTGCAGGGAATAAACAGGTTTTATGGTGGTTATGGTACTTGCAGACCATATGCAAGCTCTGCCAGCGGTTCGGCCTCGCTCCCTTTGGGTACATGGTCATCCTGATAAACTTCACTGTCTGACACACCCTGATGTTCTCGCCTAACGGCTCAGCGCGTTGTCTTACCACCAACGGGCATTAGGCTTTTATTGTCCAAATTCTGTTAGTTGCGCATTTTCTGCACCCTGGTTAACCTGAGATTAATCCTAATCTCCCAAGGGTGAACATGGCTATCGGGAACAGACAGATTAAAGAGGAATCACTCAAAGAAGAGTTAGATCGCTTGCTGGAAGAACTTGAAATCACACAGGAGCAACGGGAGTTTATCGAGTCCATGCGACAAGAGGACGGGGAAAATAACAACGGGAAATAAGGCTTGTATTGTCCAAAATCTGCGCTACGCTACCTTTGATTACTCACAGCAAAGGATAAATAAGATGGAAAAAGAACACTTTAAAGCGCACGTTCAGTATGACGACTGGAAGGGAAGCGTTGCAGCAGACAGTGCTGATCAGGAAGACTTTAGCGACTTTCTGAGAGACAAAGGGGTATTGAAAGAAGGTGAGATTGTGAAAGGTATTTCCTTCTACTCAGCAGAGCGTTTCTTTGATGTTGAAGCATTTGTTTCAGACGATGAACATGGGTTAAGAAGGGAAAAAGTCACAATGACGCTTGAGGAGTTTTTCAAAACCTTCAAACGTTTTTCAGTCAAGATTTCTCGCAAAGGGGAATTTGACGATCAAGAAATCGAGTTCAAAGAGTAAGGAATCATCATGAGCATTTACTTTAATGAACATGGCAGCGCGATTGGATACCAGGTAGATGGACGCTGGACAATCAAGGGGGATTATTTGCAGGTTGAGCATGGCGCTAACATTCCAGGCGGCCTATACAAGATTGATGATAACAAAGTGAAATTTCCATTCGACTACAAGGAGGTTGAGGGGGAGATTGATACAGAGAAACTCACCTTCACCGTGAATGGTCAAGAGTACCCAATGAGGAAAATGAAAACTTATCCGTGGGAGGTACAGCTGTAAAGGGGGCATTGCGCCCCTCGTATCATCCCTGTAAAGCCCGTAGCCATATCATAAGCAAATGAAGCTGGCTTCCTGTCATAGCTGGCACTCGGAGAGGTTTTATCTCTCCATCACCCTGTCTTCCGGCTTTGACGTTGCACAGCGCGAGCGCTAAAGCCATAATGCTGCTGTTCTCCATTTCCTTCTCTCCGTTGGGAATGTTGAATACGGCGGGGGCTGGCTTCTTGGTGGTTGGCGCCCCCTGCCACTTGCTGATCAACTGCTCTTCTGAGGTTTGTTGGTAACAGGTGACGCTGTATCGTCGTCCCTGCAAACTTTACTACCTGCGTATAAACGCACACCGTAGCACCACACCAGATAAAGCTGGTGATCGGCTCTTCTTCCTTCTTCAATTTTCTGAATCCTCTGTATCGAATGTTTTTGCATACAGGCAACTCTGAGCGCTCGTAACGTATGTGAACAGGTAATTGGTGTTCTCATACACGCATAGCGTTTTTCCGTTCTCCGTCTGTTCTTCCTGTGGGTTGGTCATCGTAATTTGTCCGGCATTAGCCACGGCTGGTGACCTGCCCCCACGATTAGATACAACACTCAGTTAGTAACGTCGGAATCTTCATTCTCAGAATGACCCTTTCTCCAGCCCGCTGCAAATTCAGACGGTGTCTG